>DASTSM010000001.1:0-3603 GCA_035760685.1 Gammaproteobacteria bacterium
TATGCGTCTGATCGACGGCCGGGGACCAGCCGGCGATCATGCCGCCTTCGCCGTCGAAGATGAAGAGCGGGGCGCCGCTCTGCGTGCCGTTGCTCACGACGAAGTCCGAGGTGCCGTTGAAGACCATGCCGGTCGCGTCGAACGTATCGATGCCGGCACTCGGGACGAAGTGCACGATGAGCGGACTCGCCTTGCCGTTGCCGTCGTAGATCGTCGAGGTGTCGCTGTGGTTGTTCGCGACCCACATCGCGGTCGTCGGCCCGGCCGCGATGCCCCACGGGTTGACCAGAAGCGCGTCGGTCGTCCTCGCGGCGCCGCCGGCGACGTCTTGGACGAGGCTCGTTGCCGTATAGGCGCTGGCCGGGTCGACGGTCAACGTCGCGGTCGGCGCCGCGTTGCCGGTGAAGGCGTCGCCCGAGCAGGTCAGCGTGTAGGTTGCCGGGCCCGTCGTCGTCGGCGTGACCTCGAGCGAGCCCGTCGTCGGCTGCGCTCCGCTCCACGCGCCGCTCGCCGTGCAGGTCGCGCCTTGGCTTGCCGACCAGGTCAGCGTCGCGCTCTGACCGAGGGCGATCGTCCCCGGATCGACCGAAAGCGATGCCGTCGGCGCCGGCTTGCTGGACCCGCCTCCGCCGCCGCCGCTGCATCCTGCGAGGATGCTTGCGAGCGCCGAGAATGCAATGAGCCCCGACCACTTCGCCGCGAGTGCACCTTCTTTGTTCATGACGTGAGTCCTTATTAGATTGGGGTGTGCCGTGAGTCGGTCACGAGCAATGCATGAGTGCCCGCGAATCGGGCCTCCGGTTCAACGCGGCTGGGGACTGCCGGCGGTGGGCGATTTCGTCTAGTCTGTAGGCGATGTCGGGTGCGGGCTCATTGAAAAGCCGGCCGCGCGTGCCGGATACTCGGCGATGCGGATTCGAGCGGGAAAACACTCATGAATAGCGACTCTTTCCGGTCTCTCGAACGTTTGCTAGGCCGCCGGCTCGCCCGCGGTCGACGGCTTGCCTGTCGTCTCGCCGCCTGCATGCGCGGCGGGTTTCTGGCGGCGGCGCCGGCCGTGCTGCTCTTCGGCCTTCCGGCCTCGAACGCGGCGGCCGCCGATACCGTGAAGATCGGCATCGTCGGCGCCGGCAAGATGGGCGGCACGCTGGCCGAGCTCTGGGCCAAGGCCGGCCACGAGGTCATGATCTCCTCGCGCCACCCGGACGAGCTCAAGGCTCAGGCGCAGGCGATCGGCCCCAACGTCCACGTGGGAACGGCGCGCGAGGCCGCGGCGTTCGGCCCGGTCGTCGTCGTGGCGATGCCGTATGGGCAATGGCCCGAGGTCGGTGACGAGATCAAATCCGAGACCGTCGGGAAGACGGTCATCGATCTCACGAATCCGTATCCCGAGCGCGACGGCCCGATGGCCGAGCAGGCCCGGAAGGAGGGCACGGGCGTCGCGGATCCGAAGTACCTGCCGGGCGCTCACCTCGTGCGCGCGTTCAACTCGATCATCTACACGAACCTGCAAAAGCTCGCGCACCGGGCCGGCGATCCGGTCGCGATCCCCGTCGCGGGCGACGACGCCGACGCCGTCGACGTCACGAGCCGCCTCGTTCGCGACGCCGGCTTCGAGCCCGTCGTGGCCGGACCGCTCTCGAGCGCGCGGCTCTTCGACGTCGACTCGCCCGTGTACGTGAAGGTCATGTCGGCCGCGGAGCTGCGCAAGCAGCTGAATCTGCCCGCGCAGTGACACGCTGGGGGCGGGCGCCGACACGCCGCACCGCGCGCTGACACGCTCGGCCGCGCCGACCCGCTGCGGGGACGCCCTAAGAGCCGTCTACTCCGCCGCCAGCGACTCCGCGGGATCCACGGCGCTCGCACGGCGCACCGAGATGTAGCTCGCGAGCAGCGCGACGAGCGTGAGTCCTGCCGCCACGGCCGCGTAGGTCGGCGCGTCGACCGTCTGCACGCCGTAAAGCAGCGTGCCCATGAGCCGCGTGCCGGCGGCGGCGCCGACGAGGCCTAGACCGACGCCGAGGCCCGCCAGCGCGAGACCGTGCCGCAGGAAACGCAACTGCACGTCGCGCTGCTGCGCGCCGAGCGCGAGGCGGATCGCGATTTCGCGCCGGCGCAGCGACACCGCGTATGACAGCACACCGTAGAGGCCGATGACGCCGAGCACGAGCGCCGCGGTTGCGGCGACCCCGAGCATGACGAGCGTGAACGACGTGCGCGCGAGCGAGCGGGCGTAGAGGTCCTGCATCGTCCGCATGTTCGCAACCGGCAGGCTCGCATTGACCGACCAAACGGCCTGCTCGATCTGCCGTGCGAGTCCAGGCGTCCCGGCCAGCGGACTGCGCACGGCAAACGCGACCCCGCGATCCACGTAGAGCGGCATCGTCACGTAGAAGTTCGCCATGAGCGCCGGCCAGTAGACGATGGCGGGCGGCAGTCGATCGGCCCCGAGCAGCCGTACGTTTTCGACGACGCCGACGACCTCGCGCCACGGTCCTGCGCCGCCCGCAGTGCGTATCTTCTTGCCGAGCGCCGCGGCCGGCGTCTGCCAGAGCTCTCGCGCGAGGCTCTCGGAGACGAGCGCTACGTTGCGCGTGTCCTCGAGGTCCGCCCATTCGAGATTGCGGCCGGCGATGATGCGCGTCCCCATGGCGTCGAAGTAGCCCGGAGAGATCTCGCGGAAGACGCGCAGCGCCAGGTTGTCTCCGACGCCGTACTCGGCGCCCTCGACGTCGATGCCGTCCCAGTTCGCCGCTCCGCCCTCCATCGGCAGCCCGTTGACGAATCCGGCCGCCGTGACGGCCGGGATCGCCTTCAGCGCATTCACGATCGCGCGCTCCTGCACGAACACGTCCCGCCCGTCGGGCACGAGCGTCTGGGGCAGGTTCACGCGGAATGTTTGCACCGTCTCGGGACCGACGAAGCCGGGCTCGACGGAGCGCAACGCTTGGAACGTGCGAATCATGAGCCCGGAGCCGACGAGCAGCACGAGCGCGAGCGCGACCTGCGCGACGACGAGCGCGTTTTGCGTCCGCTGCTGCGCGCGGCCGGTGCTGCCTCCGCGCAAGCCTTTGACCGCGGAGGCCAGGCGAACGCGCGCCGCCCGCAGCACGGGCGCCAAGCTCATGAGGACTCCGGCGGCGAGCGTCAGCACGACGGCGAAGCCGATGCCGCGGGCATCGAGCACGATCGAATCGAGCCGCGGCAATTGCGGCGGCGCGAGTGCGACGAGGAGCTTGAGCGCGGCGGCGCCGATCACGAGGCCGATCGCGCCGCCCGCGAGCGCGAGCAGAAACGCTTCGGCCAGGAAGGCCCGCGCGATCGGCCAGGGACCGGCGCCGAGCGCCGCGCGCACGCCGAGCTCGACGTTGCGCTGCTCGACGCGAACGAGCAGCAAGTTCGTGACGTTCGCGCAGGCGATGAGCAGGACCATGCCCATCATGGCCATGACGACCCAGAGCACGTCCCCGATCGTTCCGACGACATCGTTCTTGAGCGTCCGCAGCGCGGGCGTGATGTGCCAGCCGTCGAGGTAAATCTCTCGGCCCGTTTCTCCGTTCGCGAACGGAAAACGCTCGATCCAGGTCGGCAGCAGCCGCGCAA
>DASTSM010000002.1:0-13840 GCA_035760685.1 Gammaproteobacteria bacterium
CTCGAGGTGCATCGGCTCACGGGCCGGCCGCTGTCCGAGCTGCAGCGCGCTGCGGGGAGAGGGCCGCGCCCGTCCGTCACGACGCTCGCGCTCGTGCCGCCGGATCGGGCCGACCTCGGCGAGCGGATCGAGCGGCGGTTCGATGCAATGGTCGAAGCAGGATTTGTGAGCGAGGTTCAGGAATTGCGCGCGCGCGGCGACCTCGGTATGGATACCCCGTCGATGCGCGCGGTAGGCTATAGACAGGTTTGGGGCTACCTGGCGGGACACTATGAATGGCCGGTAGCGCGCTCGAAGGCGATCGCGGCAACGCGGCAGCTCGCGAAGCGCCAGATGACGTGGCTCAGATCGGAAAGGGACATCGAGAGGTTTGAGCCACTTTCGCCTGATCTGGCAGAGAAATTGCTGGAGCGCATCAGTTCGGAGTTCGCACGGTGGAGTAGCCTTTAGCATGTGTTAATATCCACCCATCGGAGTCAACACAGTTCCGTATGTGGGACAGAAGAGCGGAACGAGATCTCGGGAACGCGCCGTGCGCGCCAGAACTTCGGACCTGATCTCGAAAACCCTAACAATAAAGGAGACGTCCATGCCGAAAGGTCAGTCGTTGCAGGATCCGTTTCTGAATGCACTGCGCAAGGAAAAGGTTCCCGTATCCATTTACCTCGTCAATGGCATCAAGCTGCAAGGACAAATCGATTCCTTCGATCAATTCGTGGTGTTGCTGCGCAACTCCGTCAGCCAGATGGTCTACAAGCACGCGATCTCGACCGTCGTGCCCGCACGCAATGTGCGCTTGGCCGCCGCGGAAGACGATGACGCAGAGGACTGAGCGCTCCGCCGCGGGGCGAGGAGCACTGCTTGCTTGAGCGTCCTCGAAGCCTCGAACGGTCCCTGCTAGTTCACATCGGCTTCGGCCGAGCCTGTTACGAAGACGAAATCCAGGAGTTCGAAGCGTTAGCGGAGTCGGCCGGCGCCAAAGTCGTCGGCAGCTTGCATGCGCAGCGCGCGAAGCCGGACGTTCGCTTCTTCCTCGGCACGGGCAAGACGGACGAGCTCGCCGCGATGGCGGCGGAGACTTGCGCCGACCTCGTGCTCGTGAATCGCAGCCTGACCCCGAGCCAGGAGCGGAACCTCGAGCGCCGCCTCCATGCGCGCGTGCTCGACCGGAACGCCCTGATCCTCGACATTTTCGCGCAGCGCGCGGCGAGCTTCGAAGGCAAGCTGCAGGTCGAGCTCGCCCAGCTGGAGCACCTGTCGACGCGGCTCGTGCGCGGATGGACCCACCTCGAGCGGCAAAAGGGCGGCATCGGGCTTCGGGGCCCGGGCGAGACCCAGCTCGAGACCGACCGCCGGCTGCTCGCGCGCCGCATTCGCCACCTCAAGGAGCGCCTCGAGCGGGTCGAGCGCCAGCGGCAGACGGGCCGCAAAGAGCGCATGCGATCCGACGTGCCCCTCGTCGCGCTCGTCGGCTACACGAACGCGGGTAAGACGACGCTGTTCAACGCGCTGTCCGGCGCCCGGCTCGAGGCGCGCGATCAGCTGTTCGCCACGCTCGATCCGACCGTGCGGCGGCTCGACCTCCCGGGCGGCGACCAGGCTCTGCTCGTCGACACGGTCGGGTTCGTCCGCGACTTGCCTCACGAGCTCGTGGCCGCCTTCCGCGCCACTTTGACCGAGACCCGCGAGGCGTCCTTGCTCCTGCACGTCATCGACGCGAGCGATCCCCACCACGCCGATCGGACGGAGCAAGTAGAGAGCGTCCTCGAGCAAATCGGCGCCGGCGAGGTGCCGAGGCTCGAGGTTTACAATAAGATCGACCGCGTTTGCGACGCCGTCGATGCGGGTCTTCGCAAGGAGACCGGCAAGATCTCGGTCTCGGCCGTCACCGGCGAGGGCCTCGAGCGCCTGCTCGAAGCCATTCGCTCGGCGACGCTCGGCGATCGGGTGGCCGGGCGGCTCAGGCTCGGGCCCGAGCATAGCCGGGCCAGGGCCAAGCTTTTCGACTGGCGGGCCGTGCGCGGCGAAACGCCGGATCCGGCCGGCGGCTGGACGCTCGACGTCGAGCTGACCGCGCGTCGATGGCGCGAGCTCGCGCGCCACGAGGGGCTGCCGCAGGACGCGCTCACGCAAGCGGTGTGATTCACGATGGGATGGGACGACGGAGACAAAGGAAACCCTTGGCGGCCGAGCGGCAACAAGAGCCAGGCCGACCTCGACGCCATCGTGAAGGATTTCCAGCGTAGGCTCGGGCGCCTGTTGCGCGGGCGCGGCCCCGGCCGTCCGGGCGGGGGTCCCGAGCTGCGCTCCGGGCTCGTGATCGGTGCGGTCGTCGTTCTCGCCGCGCTCTGGTTCTTGAGCGGCTTTTACAAGGTCGACGCGGCCGAGCAGGGCATCGTGCTTCGTTTCGGCGACTATCGCGCCTCGACGCAGCCCGGGCTCCAGTGGCACTGGCCGTGGCCCATCGAGAAGGTCGAGAAGGTCAACACGGGCGCGACGGAGACCTGGGAATACCAGGGCAGCATGCTGACGCGCGACGAGAACATCGTGAACGTCGAGCTCATCGTGCAGTACCGCCGCGACGATCCCGTCAAGTATCTGTTCAGCGTTCGCGAGCCCGAGAAGACGCTGCACGACGTGACCGCGAGCGCGATTCGCGAGGTCGTCGGCAAGAACGATCTCGACTTCATTCTCACGCAGGGCCGCGGCGACGTCGCCGCGCAGACCGAGCAGCTGCTGCAGAGCACGCTCGACTCCTACGAGACCGGCATCAAGGTCTACGAGGTCAACCTCCAGGAAGCGAATTTCCCGCGCGAGGTCGAGAACGCGGTGCAGGAGGCGGTCAAGGCTCGCGAGGACCGCGAGCGCAAGATCCTCGAGGCGCAGAAGTACACGAACGGCGTTCTTCCGCGCGCGCGGGGCGATGCGGCGCGGCAGAAGCAGGAAGCCGAGGCGTATCGCGACCGCGTCATCGCGGAGGCCGAAGGCGAGAGCGACCGTTTCGAGCAGATACTCGGCGAATACACGAAAGCGCCCGAGATCACCCGGCGCCGCATGTACCTCGAGACGCTCGAGAACATACTCGCGAACTCGACGAAGGTCCTCCTCGACACCGGGGAGGGCAACAGTCTCGTGTACCTGCCGCTCGACAAGCTCATCGATCAGAGCAAGAGCACGTCGTCGACCTCGGCGGCGCCGACGGCCACGACGCCCATGGAGACCGTCGTCGCTCCGCGCACTACGCGCGAGCGCACGGCGCGCTGACGGAGCGATGCCATGAGCACGCGCTTCAACGTGTTTCTCGTCGTGCTGGTGCTCACGGCGGTGCTGGTGCGTTTGTCCGTGTTCACGGTCGACGAGCGCGAGCACGTGCTGAAGCTCCAGTTCGGCGAGATCCTCAAGGCGGACTACGAGCCGGGGCTGCACTTCAAGTGGCCCTTCGTGAACACGATCGTGCGCTATCCCGATCGGATCCTCACTTACGAGAACTCCGAAGAGAAGTTCCTGACGGGGGAGAAGAAGAACCTTATCGTCGACTACTTCGTGACCTGGCGAATCGTCGATCCGGCGCAGTACTACCGCTCCGTCGGCGGCGACGAGGGCCGCGCGTTCGATCGGCTGTCGGCGATCGTCAAGGAAGGCATCAAGGCCGCCGTGAGCCGGCGCACCGTGCAGGAGGTCGTGTCGGCGGAGCGGTCCGAGCTCATGTCCAGCATGCTCGTCGAGGCGCGCAAGCGCTCGGCCGAGATCGGCGCGGAGGTCGTCGACGTCAGAGTCAAGCGGATCGATCTCTCGGACGAGGTCAGCGACTCCGTGTACGAGCGCATGCGTCAGGAGCGGCAGCGCGTCGCCGAGCAGCTTCGCGCGGAGGGCGAGGAGGAATCCGAGCGCATCCAGGCGGACGCCGACCGGCAGAAGACGGTCATCCTGGCCGACGCGTACCGCGACGCCGAGCGCATCCGGGGCGAGGGCGACGCGAAGGCCGCGGCCATCTACGCCAAGGCTTACGGCAAGGATCCGAAATTCTACGAGTTCTACCGCAGCATGATCGCCTACAAGAACGCGATCGGCGGCAAGAACGACGTGCTCGTGCTTCGGCCGGACAGCGACTTCTTCCAGTTCCTCCAGAACGAGTTCGGCGCCGACGCGGTTCGCGGGCAACAATAGCTCATCGACGGGCGGGAGGCTCGGCTTTGGCCTGGGCGGATCTTTTTGCCGGCTTGGCGTTTTACCTCATCATCGAAGGGCTGTTCCCTTTCGTGACGCCGAGGTCGTGGCGCCGAGGGCTCGCCGCGCTCGGCCGCCTCGAGGATAACCAGCTGCGCGGATTCGGTCTCGCGGCCGTTATCACCGGGCTCGTGCTTTTGTTGCTGATTAGAGGTTGATGTGGGACGCAACGTCGTCGTAATCGGTACCCAGTGGGGCGACGAGGGCAAGGGCGCCGTCGTCGACGTGCTCGCGGAGCGCGCCCATGCCGTCGTTCGGTTTCAGGGCGGGCACAATGCGGGGCATACGCTCGTCATCGACGGCCGCAAGACCGTGCTGCATCTGCTGCCTTCCGGGATCCTTCGCGACGGCATCACGTGCCTCATCGGCAACGGAGTCGTCGTCTCTCTCGAAGCGCTCATGAGCGAGATGGACGAGCTCGCGGCTCGCGGCATGCCCGTCGCCGAGCGGGTGCTCGTGTCGCCCGCCTGTCCGCTGATTCTTTCCTCGCACCGCGCGCTCGACAAAGCTCGCGAGCAGGCGAGCGGGGCGGCCGCGATCGGCACGACCGGGCGCGGCATCGGTCCGGCCTACGAGGACAAGGTCGCGCGGCGCGCGCTTCGCATCGGCGATTTGTTCGCGCCCGCCGGGCTCGAGGAGAAGCTCGGCCGGCTCATGGACTTTCACAACTTCATGCTCGAGCGCTACTACGGCGCGGAGCGCGTCGATCCGCAGAAGGAGCTCGCCGATCTGCTTCGTCTCGCCGAGCGCGTGAAGCCGCTCGTCGCGGACGTGACCGAGCGCCTCCGTCAGCTCCAGGCCGATGGACGGCGCGTGCTCTTCGAGGGCGCGCAGGGCGTCATGCTCGATATCGACCTCGGCACGTATCCGTTCGTGACCTCGTCGAATACGACGATCGGCGGCGTGTTCTCGGGCTCCGGGGTCGGTCCTCCCGCCGTCGACTACGTGCTCGGCATCGTGAAGGCGTACGCGACGCGGGTCGGCGCGGGACCGTTCCCGACCGAGCTGCTCGACGACATGGGCAAACACCTCGGCCGCGTCGGCGCCGAGTTCGGCTCGACGACGGGCCGGCCCCGCCGCTGCGGCTGGTTCGACGCCGTGCTGCTGCGCCGGGCCGTCTTCACGAACGGCATTACGGGCCTCTGCGTGACCAAGCTCGACGTGCTCGACGGCCTCGGGGAGGTCAAAATCTGCGTCGGCTATCGATTGAACGGCCGTGAGATTTCGACGCCGCCCATGCTCATCGAGCGGCTCTCGGAGTGCGAGCCGATTTACGAATCGGTGCCCGGCTGGAAGACCCCGACGAGCGGGGTAACCGACTACGAGCAGCTGCCTCGCGAGGCGCGCGCCTACCTCGAGCGCCTCGAGGCTATCGTCGGCGTCCCGGTCGACGTGATCTCGACCGGCCCGAGCCGGGAGGCGATCATCGTCCGCCGCCATCCGTTCGAGGACTGAGGCGCGGGAACCACTTGTCGAAAGATCGGGGCGCGGCGCGGCCTCAACGCCCGGTAGCCGAAGCCCTCGGCCGAAAGACCGGGGGGCTGGCCCGGGACGGCCGGGGCGCGGACCCGGCACATGGAAAGCTGCAGACCCGGCGCATGGACAGCTATGGCGGCCGGCGGCTTCGCCTCTATAATAACGATTCTCATTTCCGTCTTTAGGCCGGAGCCGATTTGACCGCCCAACCGACAGCCGCCGTGACCCTCGCGCAGGCCCCAGCGAGCTCGAAGGCGCCCGCGAGCCGCACGCTCGCGGACCTGCAGCCCGGGGATCGGGCCGTCATTGTCGGGGTCGACGCCGCGGACAAGGCGGTTCAGCGGCTCATGGTGCTCGGTCTCGTCGAGGGCGCGGAAATCAAGTTCCTGCGCCGCTCGCTCGGCGGCGACCCGCTCGAGATCAAGCTCTACGGCGCCGCCATCTCGTTGCGGCGCGAGCAGGCGCTGCGGTTTGCGATCGAGCCTCTCGTGGCGGCAGGGCGCTGACGTGGCGAGCACGGCCGAGGTCTTGGTTCCCGTCGAGAAGCTCGGCGTCTTGCGGCGCGGGGCCGGGACGATCGCCGTCGTCGGCAATCCGAACGCGGGCAAGAGCTCCGTGTTCAATCGGCTGACGGGCATGCGGCAGCGCACCGCCAACTATCCGGGAGTCACGGTGGAGCGGCGGGTCGGCCGCGCGGTCCTCGGCGAGGTCCCGCTCGACTTCATCGACCTGCCGGGCACGTACTCGTTGAGCCCGGGCTCGACCGACGAGCAGATCGCTGTCAGCGTGCTGTTCGGACGGATCCCAGGCACGGCCAAGCCCGACGCGATTCTCGCCGTCATCGACGCCACTCGCCTCTATCAAGGCCTCTACCTGCTACAGCAGCTCGTCGAGCTCGGCTTGCCGATCGCGGTCGCGCTCACGATGACGGACGCGGCGCACAAGGAAGGCATCAAGATCGACCTCGAGCGGCTCGAGGCGCATCTTGGCCACGTGCCCGTGTTCCCGGTCGTCGCGACGACGGGGCGCGGCTTCGGCCCGCTCAAGGCCGCGCTCCCGACGCTCGTCGGTCAAAAGCCGCCGGCCGCCGCGGAGCATTGGCCGGAGCTCACGCGCGAGGCCAAGGCGCTCGAGGCCGACCTCGGTGCACCGGGCCTCGGCCTGCACCGCGTCGAGATCGAGCGGCTGCTCGTCGACGGCGACGAGCGTCCGGCCGTGGCCGGCATGCCGGCGGTGCCGCTAGAGGCCGCGAGCCGGCTCGCCGCGGCGCGTCAGCGCCTCTTCGGCGGCGAGCCTCCGCTCGCGATAGAGGCGCGGCGGCGCTACGCGTGGATTCGAGGCGTGCTCGCGGACGTGCAGTCGGCAGGCTCGTCGATGCTCGGCCGCGGCGCCGAGATCGTCGAATGGCTCAATCGGCCTTGGCCCGCGACGCTGGTCTTCATTCTGACGATGGCCGTCGTCTTCCAGGCGGTCTTCGCCTGGGCGACGCCGTTCATGGACCTCATCGACGCGGGCTTCAAGAGCCTCGGCGCAGCCGTCGCATCGGTACTGCCGCACGGCGTGCTCACGAGCTTTCTCGTCGACGGCGTGATCGCGGGCGTGGGCAGCGTCGTCGTTTTCCTGCCGCAGATCCTGATCCTCTTTCTCTTCATCATCCTCATGGAGGACACGGGATATCTCGCGCGCGCGGCTTTCCTCGTTGATCGCGCGATGCGCGGGGTCGGCTTGTCCGGGCAGTCGGTGATCCCGCTCCTTTCGAGCTTCGCGTGCGCGGTGCCGGCGATCATGGCGACGCGCGTGATCCCGAATCGCCGCGACCGCATCGCGACGATCCTCGCGGCGCCCTTCATGACGTGCTCGGCCCGATTGCCCGTCTATGCGCTCCTGATCGCGGCCTTCGTGCCGAGCCGCCAGATCGGCGCGCTGAACCTCCAGGGCCTCGTGCTCTTCGGGCTCTATGTGATCGGCATTCTCGGCGGAGTCGGCACGGCGTTGCTGCTGCGGCGCTCGGCGCTGCGCGGCGTGAACCCGACGTTCGTTCTCGCGCTGCCCGATTTCCGGCTCCCGAACGCGCAGACCGTCGCCGTCAAGCTGCTCGATCGCGCGCGCGTGTTCCTGCGCCGGGCCGGCACCGTGATCTTCACGGTCGCCGTCGTCGTCTGGGCACTCGCGTATTTTCCGCGCTCCGGCGAGATCGAGGCGGCGCGCGCGGAGGCGCGCGCCGAGGCTGCGCAGAGTCTGTCCGGCGACGCACTCGAGACGCGGGTCAAGGTCATCGACAACGAGGCCGCGGCCGCCCACCTCGAGCAAAGCTGGCTCGGCCGCGCCGGCCACGTCGTCGAGCCCGTATTCGCGCCGCTCGGATGGGATTGGCGCATCTCGGCGGCCGTCCTCGCCGGGTTCCCGGCGCGCGAGGTCGTCGTCGCCGTGCTCGGCACGATCTACGCCGTCGGCAACGAGGCGGACGAGCAGAGCCTTAGCGAGCGCTTGAGCGCCGCGCGGCATCCCGACGGCTCGCCCGTCTTCACGTTGCCGATGGTGCTCGGCTTGCTGCTCTTCTACGCCTGGTGCCTGCAATGCGCGGCCACGCTCGCCGTGATCCGCCGCGAGACGAACAGCTGGCGCTGGCCCGTGTTCGCATGGACCTATATGACGACGCTCGGCTACGTCGGCGCGCTCGCCATCTACCAGCTCGGGAGCGCCTGACGCATGAGCGAAGTCCGTGAGTGGCAGGAGGTCGAGCGCGAGCTCGTGCTCGACGCGCGCATCTTCTCGGTCGAGCGCTCGCGTGCGCGATCGCCGTGGGACGGCACCGAGCACGACTTCTATCGCATCGTCTGCGCCGAATGGGCGCAGGTCGTCCCGGTCACGGCCGACGGCCGCGTCGTCATGGTTCGGCAGTACCGGCACGGGGCCCAGCGCATCACGCTCGAGATCCCGGGCGGCCTCGTCGATGCCGGGGAGACGGCCGCCGAGACGGCGGTCAGGGAATGCTTCGAGGAAACGGGCTTCGAGGCGCAGGGCGTCCGCTTCCTCGGTGCCGTGAACCCGAACCCGGCCTTGTTCGGCAATCGCCTGCACGCGTTCGTCGCCGAGAACGTGGTGCGGGCGGGCGAGATCCAGAACAGCGGCAGCGAGCACACGAGCGTCGAGCTCGTGCCGGTCGCGGAGGTCGAGCGGCTGCTCGTCGAGGGCAAGATCGAGCACGCGCTCGTCGCGGGAACGCTGTGGCGATTTCTGCACGAGCGCGGCAAGGCGCCGTAGCGAGCACGGCCCGCGCTAATCGCCCGCGGTCTTCTCGCGCTTCGCGAGGTCGATCCACTCGCGCTGGCTCTTGCGAAAGTGCCGCGGCGCGACCCGCGCGTCCGACAGGATCTGCCCGAAGAGCTCGTCGGCGCGCTCGATCGAGCCCGAGCGCTTCAAGAGCAGCGCATAGCGCGCTTTCGCCTCGGGGCCCGGAAAGTAGGCTGCGACGCGCTCGTATTCCTCGAGCGCGCGCTTCGTCGCGCCGCTCTGCTCGAGCGCGCGGGCATAGAGCAGATGGCCTTCCGGCGAGCGAAAGCTCGGATTCTTTTCGCGAAGGTAGTCGAGCGTCCGGATCGCCGCCGCGAACTCGGCGGCCGCGAATTCGGCGCGTGCGAGCGCGAGCAAGAGCTTCGGATCGTCCTCGAAGAGTCCGGTGCGCGCCTCCGTGCAGATGCGGACGGCGTCGAGCGGGCGTCCCGCCCTCGTGAGCTCGTCGGCGAGGCGGCTCGCCGTCTCGACGGTCGGATTGCTTTCCCACTCGAGTCTCTCGCGCCGCAGATCGCGCTCGGGGTCGACGGCCGCGCGCACGCGGCGCACGGCCCGCCGTGCCGTGAGGCTTCCGCCGAGCGAGGGCAGCACCTCGACGGCCGCGTAGACCAGGACGCCGAGGCCCGGCAGGAAGAGGATCAGCAAGACCCAGCGCCAGTCGCGGCCCGTGCGCAGTACATGGACGATCGCGAGAATCTGGACCGCGAGGGAGATTACGGCGACCGGCATGCCGCACCTCGCGTCACCGCATCTTCTCCTCGGTCACGTCGAGCACGCGCTGCACGACCCCGGCCTCGTCGGCCGGCACGGCATCGGTCCCGCCGTAGATCTCGCGGACCCGGCTCAATGTCAGGTAGTCGGGGTGATGTACCTCGGCGATCGTCGCGTATGGGAGCGTCGTGCCGTCCTTCGTCACGTAGAGCCCATAGACGTGGACGGCCAACGGCCGCCCCGAGGCGTCATGCATGAGCGCGGCGACCTTGGGAGTCGGCGCCAGCGTGCCGAAGTACAGATTCGTCTTCGTGACGATCCAGCCGTGACGCTTGAAGACCGCGCCGATCGAGCCTCCGGCGAGGATCTCGGCGTGTGCATCGGCGTACCGCGGGTCGGGCTCCGCCGGATAGAGCACGACGGCGAACGTGCGGCAGATCTTGCGGCCGTGCTCTAGGCTGTAGAGATCGGAGACGCGGACGGCCGCGTCGCTCGAGAGCACGTCGATGCCGTAGCTGCCGAAGCGCTGCTCGATGCGCTCGCTGTTGAGGAGCGGGGGCTTTTGCGATTCGCCGTGCTGCGCGGCCGCGAGGTAGGCCGTGAGCAGCGCGGCCAGCATGAGAAGCGCGGCATTCGTCCAACGCGCCGCTCCTCCGGACCTTCGCGCCCGATCGTGGGAATTTTCCGAGAACCGTAAGCTCATTCGATCACGCTGCGTGCTGCCCGGCGGCTGCAACCATAAGCGGCCGAGCCGCATCGTTCAACGTCCGAACCGCTTTTGGGGTAATCTCCTGCACGCCGACGGGCCCGGGGGCCCGAGGAAGCGATGGAGTTCTGCATGAGAATTGGGGTTCCCAAAGAAGTCTCGGCCGGCGAGAAGCGAGTCGCCACGACGCCCGACGCGATTTCGCACTTGCGCAAGCTCGGCTTCTCGGTCGCGGTCGAGAGCGGGGCGGGCACGGCGGCAAGCTTCGGCGACGATGCGTACCGTGCGGCCGGCGCCGACGTCGTGCCCACCGCGGAGGAGCTCTGGGCGTCCAGCGACATCGTCCTCAAGGTGCGGGCGCCGACGGCGTCGGGCGCCGAGGCCGAGATCGATCGCTTGCGCCGGGGCCAGGTGCTGATCGCGTTTCTCGCGCCCGGGCAAAACGCGGAGCTCTTGAGGCAGCTCGCCGAAAAGGGCGTCACGGCGCTCGCGGTCGAGAGCATTCCTCGAATCTCGCGCGCGCAGAAGGCCGACGCGCTGAGCTCGATGGCCAACATCGCGGGCTATCGCGCCGTCATCGAGGCGGCCGAGCACTTCGGCCGCTTCTTCATGGGACAGATCACGGCCGCCGGCAAGATCGCGCCCGCGAAGGTGCTCGTGATCGGAGCGGGCGTCGCAGGACTCTCGGCGATCGGCACGGCGAAGAGCCTCGGCGCCATCGTGCGCGCGTTCGACACGCGCCCCGCCGTCAAGGAGCAGGTCGAGAGCATGGACGCCGAGTTCCTCATGCTCGATTTCGCGGAATCGGGCGAGGGCTCGGGCGGCTATGCGAAGGTCATGAGCCCGGAGTTCATTGCGGCCGAGATGGCGCTGTTTCGCAAGCAGGCGGAGGAGGTCGACATCATCGTCACGACGGCGCTGATCCCCGGCAAGCCGGCGCCCGAGCTCATCACGCGCGAGATGGTCGAGGCCATGAAGCCGGGCAGCGTCATCGTCGACCTCGCGGCGGAGCAGGGCGGCAACTGCGCGCTCACCGTGCCGGGCGAGGTCGTCGTGCACGGCGGGGTCACGATCATCGGCTATACCGACTTGCCGAGCCGCATGGCCGCGCAGTCGAGTCAGCTCTACGCGACGAACCTGCGGCATCTGCTGACCGACCTCTGCCCCGCGAAGAACGGCGAGCTCGTCGTCGACATGGACGACGAGGTCATCCGCGGGGCGACGGTCGTCAAGGACGGCGAGATCACGTGGCCGCCGCCGCCGCCTCGCATCTCGGCCGCGTCGTCGCCGGGCTCGAGCGGCGCGGCGGCGGCCGGAGCGAAATCGGCTGGGGCCGGGTCCGCGGCGGCCGCCGGCACGGCGACGGCCGCGGCCGTCGCCGCCGCCCGGCCGCGCTGGCTCGGACCCGTCGTCGTCGCCGTGCTCGGCGCGCTCGTGCTGGCCGGTCTCGGGCTCGGCGCGCCGCCGGTTTTCATGTCGCATTTCACCGTGTTCGTGCTCGCTTGCTTCGTCGGCTACATGGTCGTCTGGAACGTGACGCCGGCGCTGCACACGCCGCTCATGAGCGTGACCAACGCGATCTCGAGCATCATCATCATCGGCGCGCTGCTGCAGATCAGCTCGCCGGCGCCCGCCGTCCTCTGGACGGCGGCGTTCGCGGCCCTAATCACGAGCGTCAACATCGCCGGCGGGTTCGCCGTGACGAGACGCATGCTCGCGATGTTCCGCAAGTAGGAGAGCGGAATGGCGAACGGTATCGTGACGGCCGCATACATCGGCTCGATGGTTCTCTTCATCTTGGCGCTCGGCGGCCTCAGCAGCCAGGAGACGGCGCGGCGCGGCAACGCGTCCGGCATCGTCGGCATGGCGGTCGCGTTGCTCGCGACGATCTTCGGCGTCGTGACTCATCATTACGGCCTGCTCGTCGCGGCGCTCGCGATCGGCGGGGCCGTCGGCCTCGTGCTCGCACGGCGCGTGCAGATGACGCAGATGCCGGAGCTCGTCGCAATCCTGCACAGCCTCGTCGGTCTCGCCGCGATGCTCGTCGGATACGCGAACTTCCTGGGCCCGGAGGTGAGGCTGTCGGGCGCCGACGAGACGGTCCACTACGTCGAGACTTACGTCGGCATATTGATCGGCGCGGTCACGTTCTCGGGCTCGGTCATCGCGTTCGGCAAGCTCAGCGGCAAGATCGGCGGCAAGCCGCTCGTGCTGCCCGGGCGCCACTGGCTGAACCTCGCGCTGCTGATCCTCGCGATCGTCCTCGGGGCGGCCTTCCTGAACGGCGCCCCGGAGGGACACGGCCTCGGCGCGCTGCTCGGCATGAGCGCGATCGCGCTCGTCTTCGGCGTGCACATGGTCATGGCCATCGGCGGCGCCGACATGCCCGTCGTAATCTCGATGCTGAACAGCTACTCGGGCTGGGCCGCGTCGGCCACCGGCTTCATGCTCGGCAACGATCTCTTGATCGTGACGGGGGCGCTCGTCGGCTCGAGCGGCGCGATCCTGAGCTACATCATGTGCCGAGCGATGAACCGCAGGTTCCTCTCCGTTATCGCGGGCGGATTCGGCGGCGCGGCGAGCGGCGTCTCGACGGCGTCCGCCGAGCAAGGCGAGGTTCACGCGCTCGAGCCGCGCGAGGCGGCCGCGATGCTGCGCGACGCGCGCGAGGTCATGATCGTGCCGGGATACGGCATGGCGGTCGCGCAGGCGCAGCACGCGGTGTACGAGCTCACGAAGGCGCTGCAGAAGAAGGGCGTGCACGTGCGCTTCGCGATTCATCCCGTGGCCGGGCGCATGCCGGGACACATGAACGTGCTGCTCGCGGAGGCCAACGTCCCGTACGACATCGTCTTCGAGATGGACGAGGTCAACGACGACTTCCCGAACGTCGACGTGTCGATCGTGATCGGCGCGAACGACATCGTGAACCCCGCGGCGCAGGAGGTGCCGGACAGCCCGATCGCCGGCATGCCCGTGCTCGAGGTCTGGAAGAGCAAGGCGACCTTCGTGCTGAAGCGCAGCATGGCCACCGGCTACGCGGGCATCGAGAACCCGCTCTTCTTCCGCGACAACACCTACATGCTGTTCGGCGACGCCCGCGACACGCTGACGGCGCTCCTCAAGGAGCTCTGAGCGTGGACGCGAAAAATGGGGTCAGAGCCGATTTTCCGCGCACGTGCCGAAATTCGGCTCTGACCCCAATTTTCCCGTTGCTCGCGGCGGCGGCGTGCCTCGCGGGCCCGCTTCGAGCGGCGGAGCCCGCGGACGTGCCGGGCGACTGGCCCATGTACAACCGCGATCTCGCGGGCACGCGCTATTCGCCGCTCACGCAGATCACGCCGGCCAACGTCGCGACTCTGCGCCTCGCGTGGACCTACAGCTTCAATCGCGAGGGTCGGCCCCGCATCTCGGGACCGAGCGCTT
>DASTSM010000003.1:0-2830 GCA_035760685.1 Gammaproteobacteria bacterium
AAGCCGCGCAGCGCGTGAGCCGTGCGTACCTTCTCGCGCGCCGCCGAGACGGAGATCTGACAGCGCCACGCGAGCCACTCGCTGCAATTGGCGAAGCTCCACTTCCTCCAGCCGAACCGGTCGTCGAAGTCGCGAATCAGCGTGAGCAAGCGATACGTTTCGGCATGCAGCCGGCCCGCGAGACGGCATATGGCCGCATCGAGCTCCTCGATGGTGCGGCTGTCGAGGACGATGCGGTCGGGAGAGCGCTCTACGCCGGACGTTCCGGCGGTATCGAGTCCGGGAACATCGCTCCGCATGGGCTTCTCCGAGCTGACAACTTTATACTGTTATCTTATCCAGCTCTCACTAGGTTTTCAACCCCCATTTCATGGAGTTACGTGCAGATATATCGCATCCTCGGGCGTCCAGAATTCGCCCCGGCAGCGGCTCACTCGGTCACCCCCGCGGCAACGCAAACACGACATACGCCCGCTGCCCCGACGCCTGCTGCCCCTGCTGACCTTGTTGTTGCCCCTGCTGCCCTCCGAAATTCGGCGGAAACAGTCCCGCGCCCGCCGCAGCCGGCACGGCGAGGTACTGCCGCCCATCGATCTCGTACGTGGCCGGAATGCCCTCCGAGCCGCTCGGCAGCTCGTACGTCCAGAGCACTTTGCCCGTGTCGCGATCGTAGGCGCGCAGCTTTCGGTCCTGCGCCGTCGCGACGAACAGGAGTCCGCCGGCCGTCACGAGCGGAGCGCCGCGCGGATAATGCGCGCCCGAGTTCTCGGGAATGCCGGGGCCGTCCGTGCTGCCGTCCGGAATCCGCCACTTGATCTCGCCCGTGTTCAAGTCGTAGGCCGTGATGTGCGACCACGGCGGACGGATCGCGCTCAATCCGTTCGTCGGGCTCCGCATGAAGTCGTACGGCACGCTGACGCGGATCGGTCCCTTCTCCGCGGCGGTCTTCGCATCAGCCAGCGCCTTCGCCGCCTGCTCCGGCGTCACGACGGATCCCGTGACCGTCTGCGCCGAAGGCTCGTCGGTCGCGAGCTCCGCCCGCAGCATGACGGGCAGGTTCTTCGAGACGACGTAAAGCTCGCCCTTGATCGGATCGACGGCCGAGCTCGCCCAGTTCGCGCCGCCGTTGTGGCCCGGGATCGAAATCGTGCCCTCGAAGCTCGGCGGCGTGAACAATCCCTCGTTGCGCGACGTCTTGAGCCGCTCGCGCATCGTGGCCTGCTCGCTCTCGGGCAGATACGGATTGATGTCCTTCTCCGTGAACGACTGCACGGCGAACGGCGCCGGCTTCGTCGGGAACGGCTGCGTCGGCGACGCGTGCTCGCCGGGGATCGTCGACTGCGGCACGGGCCGCTCCTCGATCGGCCAGATCGGCTCGCCGGTCTTCCGGTCGAAGACGAACAGGAAGCCGTGCTTCGTCGCCTGCGCGACGACCTCGCGCGGCTCGCCGTTCTGGTGGATCGTGAGCAGCTTCGGCGCCTGCGGGAGATCGAAGTCCCAGAGGTCGTGATGCACGAGCTGCCGGTGCCAGAGCCGCTTGCCCGTGCGCGCGTCGAGCGCGACGAGCGAGTTGCCGAACAGGTCGTCGCCGGCACGGTTGCCGCCGTAGAAGTCGTAGCGCGCCGTGCCGAACGGGATGAACGCGATGCCGTTCTCCTGGTCGACCGTGAGCTCGCTCCAGTTGTGCACGCCGCCGGCCGTTTTGTACGCGTCCTTCGGCCACGTGTCGTAGCCGAACTCGCCCGGATGCGGGATGCTGTGGAAGATCCACCGCAGCTTGCCGGTCTTGATGTCCCACGCCGTCACGTCGCCCGGCGTCGCCTCGTAGCCTGCGCCTTGCGCGGGCAGCGAGACGATCATGAGGTCCTCGAAGACGCGGCCCGGATTGCTCGTCTGGAGCGGCCGAACCTTGCTGATGTCCCAGCCGTCCTGCGCGAGCGCCGAGCGCAAGTCCACGTGGCCGCCCTCGCCGAAGCTCTCGATCGACTTACCCGTGCCCGCGTCGATCGCGGTCAGGTCGCCGCCGGAAATATAGAGCAGCCGACGATCCTTGCCGTCGGCGCTCTGCCAGTAGTTCATGCCGCGCGCCCCGACGCCGCTCTCGTTCGCATGCGACCAGAGCTCTTTGCCGGTCACGGCGTCGAGCGCGACGATCTCGTTGTTGCGCGCGAGCACGTACATCAGGCGGTCGACGACGATCGGATTGAACGTGAAGGTCCGCTCGCCGGCCGGGAAGCTCCAGACGACCTCGAGCTTCGCCACGTTCGACTTGTCGATCTGATCGAGCGCGGAGTATTGAGCGGAGTCCGCGCCGCCCGAGTAGGTGCGCCACGTGTTATAGCTTCGTTCCGCGAAGGCCGAGCTCGAGACGATGGCGACGGCGAGACCCGCGAGGGCGTGGGCCGTCGAGGAGAGCGCCGGCATCCGGCTTCGCTTGCGCGTGCAGTTCATGGAATCCCCCAATCGGTGGCGACGTCGGCGCGCGCATCGGGTTGTAGACGCAGTGCTGCGCGTGCCATCGAGGATAGGCCATCGGCGGGGCGAGTCAACGGTGCGCGCGGGCGCCGGCCGACGAATCGCCCGAGTGACGCGAGCCGCTCCGCGGCCGGCTTTCAGCTCGGCGGCTGGCTCCCCTAGCCGCTGTCCACTACCCTATCCTCCGCTCGACGCGGCTCGAGATCTGTTGACTAGGACCGGAGGCAAACGGCAATGACGAACGCAGGTCCGCGTGTGGCGGTCACGGGCGCGGCCAGCGGGATCGGCGCCGCGACGGCTCGAAGGCTCATCGCCGACGGCTGGCGCGTCGCGTGCCTCGATCGCAACGTCGCGG
>DASTSM010000004.1:0-11802 GCA_035760685.1 Gammaproteobacteria bacterium
TCACGCGCGCGACCTCGGGCCTCATGCTCGAGGGCGGACTCGGCGTGCTCTTGACCGGCGTCATGGTGCTGCTTTTCCTTGCAGACTGGCGCAGCGCCGCCATCGTCGTCGTCAACATTCCGCTCGCACTGCTCGGCGCCGTCGTTGCGCTCTCGGTGACGGGCCAGACGATCAACATCATGACGCTCGGCGGGCTCGCGCTCGCGATCGGCATCCTCGTCGACATGTCGACGGTCGTCGTCGAGAACATCCATACGCATCTCGCGGGCGGCAAAAGAGTCGCGCGCGCGGTCCTCGACTCCGGACGCGAGGTGGCCGTGCCGCTCCTGATCTCGATGCTCTGCGTGCTGTCCGTGTTTCTGCCGTCCTTCTTCATGACGGGCGCGGCGCGCGCGATGTTCCTGCCGCTCTCGCTCGCCGTCGGCTTCGCGATGGTGGCTTCGTATCTGCTCTCGAGCACGCTCGTGCCGATCCTCTCCGTCTGGTTTCTGCGGGGTCACGAAAAAATGGGGTCAGACCCCATTTTCGCCGCCGACCGCTCGGGGCCGGACACGCATCCGCGCCCGAAAATGGGGTCTGACCCCATTTTTTCGGCGGCGAGCTTTCAGGCACCGAAAACGGGGTCTGACCCCATTTTTTCGGCGCGGCTTCGGCGGGGCTACGCGGGGCTCGCGCAACGCGCCGTTCGTGCGCGCTGGCTCGTGGCGGGCGTCTACGTCGTCGCCGTCGCGGCCGTGATCGCGCTGCTCGGGCCGCGCCTCGGCACGGACATCTATCCCATCGTCGAGGCGGGGCAGCTTCAAGTTCGGCTGCGCGCGCCGACCGGCACGGGCATCGACGGCACGGAGGCCATCGCGCTGAAAGCGCTCGACCTCATCCGCGACGAGGTCGGCGCGGACAACGTTGCGATCACGCTGGGTTTTCTCGGCGTGCACGGATCGAGCTATCCGATCAACTTCATCTATCAATGGAACGGCGGCACCGAGGAGGGGGTGCTCCAGGTGCAGCTCAAGCGCGGATCGGGCATCGACACGGAAGCGCTCAAGGAACGTCTGCGCGCACGGCTTGCGCACGCGATGCCGGACGTCGCCTTCTCGTTCGAGCCGAGCGACATCGTGAGCCAGGTCATGAGCCTCGGCGCCGCGACGCCGATCGAAGTCGCCGTCAGCGGCCCGGACCTCGACACGAGCCGCGCGTTCGCGGCGAAGATCCGCGATCGGCTCGAGAAGATCCCGGCGCTGCGCGACGTCCAGTTCGGCCAGGCGCTCGACTACCCGACGCTCCAGGTGAACGTGGACCGCGAGCGCGCGGGGCTCATGGGCGTCGGCATGGCGGATATCTCGCGCTCGCTCGTCTCCGCGACGTCGTCGAGCCGCTTCGTCGTCCCGAACTACTGGGCCGATCCGCGCACGGGCGTCGCCTATCAGATCCAGGTCGAGATTCCGCACGACGAACTGCACTCCGTCGACGAGCTCGGCAACGTGCCCGTCGCGTACCGCGGCGATCGGCCCATCCTGCTGCGCAGCGTCGCCAAGGTCACGAAGGGCACGGCGCCCGGGCAGTACGCGCGCTACAACATGCAGCGGCTCGTGACGATCACGGCCAACATCCAGGGTGCGGATCTCGGCAGCGTCGCACAGGAGGTGCGCGAGGCGATCGCTGCGGCGGGCACGCCGCCGCCGCGCACGAGCGTCGCGCTGCGCGGGCAGGTCGTGCCGATGCAGGAGATGCTGGGCGGCCTCCAGAACGGCCTCCTGCTCGCGATCGCGATCATCTTCCTGCTGCTCATGGCGAATTTCCAATCGGCGAAGCTCGCCCTCATCGTCGCCTCGACGATGCCCGCGGCGATTGCCGGCGTCGTGCTCGCCCTTTGGCTGACCGGCACGACGCTGAACATCCAGTCGTTCATGGGCGCCGTCATGGCCGTCGGCGTGGCCGTCGCGAACGCGATTCTGCTCGTGACGTTCGCCGAGCGCGCGCGCATGCGCGGCGCCGCGGCGAGCGACGCGGCGGTCGAGGGAGGCGCAAGCCGGCTGCGCCCGATCCTCATGACGAGCGCCGCCATGATCGCGGGCATGCTGCCGATCGCGATCGGCTTCGGCGAGGCCGGCGATCAGACGGCTCCGCTCGGACGCGCCGTCGTCGGCGGTCTCGCCGCCGCGACGCTCGCGACGCTCTTCGTGCTGCCGGCCGTGTTCGCGATCGTGCAGGCGCGGGGCGGGCGCCGATCCGTGTCTCTCGATCCCGACGACCCGGCGAGCGCGGAGCACGTGCCCGCGGGATAGCAGCGAGAGGGGCCGAAGCAGCGGTCTCCGCCGTCTTCGTCGTTCGGCCGAGGGCTCCCGACTCCGAGCCTCGTGGATGCTATGATCGCACGCCAGTTTCGGGATTCAGGTAGGTCATCGTCATGCCTCTCGAGCTCATCGGGGCCGGTCTCGGCCGCACCGGAACCTTGTCGCTCAAGCTCGCGCTCGAGCAGCTCGGGTTCGGCCCCTGCTATCACATGGTCGAGGTCTTCTCGAGGCCGACGCGCACGCGCGATTGGATCCAGGCGGCCGACGGCGAGCTCGAGTGGGAGACGGTCTTCGAGGGATATGTCGCGACCGTGGACTATCCCGGGTGCGTCTTCTGGCGCGAGCTCTCCGAGCGCTATCCGAAAGCGAAGGTCTTGCTCACGGTGCGAGACCCCGATAGCTGGTTCGAATCGACGCAGTCGACGATCTTCTCGCCGCGCAACGTCGAGCGGCTCGCGCACTCTCCGCTCCGCGAATTCTTCGACAAGACGGTGAAGAGGGACTACGGCGACCGGCTGCACGATCGGGCATTCATGACCGAGGAGTTCGCGCGTCACAACGCCGAGGTGCAGCGGTCGATCGCGAGCGAACGCCTGCTCGTCTACGAGGTCTCGCAGGGCTGGGAGCCGCTCTGCGCTTTCCTCGGCGTCCCCGTGCCGAACGCGGCGTTCCCGAAGGCGAACACGCGCGAGGACTTCGCGGCGAGAAGCGTCTCGGCGGCCCTCGGCAACCGGCGCGAGGGCTCCCTCGACCTCGAGGAAATCGCCAAGCACGCCCAGGATCGCATCGAGTCGCTCAAGAACGCTTCGTCGAAGGAGTAGCGCAGGGAGCGCTTGTGGCGCGCGGGGGCCGACCGTTCCGATCAGGAGGCCGCGCCCGCTTGCATCGATTCCGCGGCCGCCGTTCGAGGTAGCCGCACTCGAAACACGGAGCCCTTGCCCGGCGTGCTGTCGACGGTGATCGCCCCTTCGTGAGCGGCGACGATCTTGCGGACGACGGACAGGCCGAGACCCGTGCCGCTGCGCTTTGCGGCTTCGTCCGCGCGCCAGAAGGGCCGGAATATGTTCTCGCGGTCCTCCTCGCGGATGCCGACGCCTTCGTCGGCGACGGAGAGCTCGACGTCGTTGGACTCGACCGATACGCCGACTTTGATCCGGCTTCCCGGCGACGAGTATTTGATCGAGTTGCTGAGCAGGTTGCCGACGACTTGCTCGATTCGCGTTCGGTCCGCGCAGACGAGCGCGGGCTCGCTTCCGAGCTCGAGCTCGATGGCTCGCTCCGACGCGGTGGCGCCGTAGAGATCGACGACGGACTTCGCGGCGTCGCGCAGGTCGAACGTTGCCGAGCTCAGCGTGAGCTTGCCGGCCTCGATGTAGCAGGTCTCGAGGAGATCGCTGACCATGCGCGACAGGTGATCGAGCTGGCGTCCGAGCAGATCGAAGATGTGCAGGGTCTCGGAGTCCCACGTCGAGCGCCGCGCCTTCATCGCGTCCAAGCTGAATTGCAGCGCCGAGAGCGGGTTCCTGAGGTCGTGCGCGACCCCCGCGATGAAAGCGAGCTCGCGCGCCTTCTGGCGCTCGAGCTCCTCGCTCATCTCGTTGAACGCGCGGCCGATCTCCGCGAGCTCCCGCGGCATGCGCTCGTCGGCCTTCACGAGCGGCTTGCCGGACCGAAATCCGTCGATCGTGTCGCGGAGGCTCAAGATGGGCCGCAGCAGCAAGTTGCGCATCGCGAACGTCATGAGCACGAGCAGGGCGCCCGTCAGCAAGACCGTCGCGACGGAGGCCGCGATGAAGAAGCCGCCCACGCGCTGCGCGCGCGCGTACGCCGCGGCAACGGCCGTCTCGTCCGTGCTCACGAGCTGCGTGAGGCTGTCGAGCGCCCGCTCGAGGAGCGGGCGGGCGCCCTGGCGAATCTCGCCGCCGGCGCTGCCGCCGCGCTCGAGCTCCGTGCGCCGGCTGAGGTACGCCATGACGTCGTCGACGGCGCGATGGATCAGCGCGGTCTCCTTGCGGCTCTCCGACAGCTTGAGGATCGCGGCGAGAGTCGTCTCGAGGTCGTCCTCGACCTCGCGCAGATCCTGACGCGCATCCTCGTCGCCGGGCAGGGCCGCGAGGCGGGCGTAGTTGAGCAGCTGGAGCTCGATCTGCGTCGCGAGACGCAGGCTTTCCGAGTTGCAGACGAGCGTCGAGCTCGTGCTTTGAAGCAGCGTCGCGACCCAAGCCACCCCTCCGGCGACGACGAGGCAAAGCAGCGCGAGCGCCGCGAGGCTCGCGGAAGTCAGTCCGCGAACGGTGAGCCGGTCGCCCGAAGGCCGTTTCATGAGGATTCCTCTAGGATCTGCCGCGTTCGTGCCGGCCGGTGCTTGCGAAGAGTCTGCCACAACCAAAAAGCCGGGCGCGAGGTCCTCGCCGTGTGCGACAATCTCGATGCGACGCGGCACTTCGGTCGGCGCGAAGCCCTGGGCGACTTCGCGCGCGCAGCTCGGCCGCGACTACGATGACTGCATTTCGAACGCTGCTTCTCGCACTGGTCACGGCCGTCGTGATCTTTACGTTGGCGCGCCGCTCGAGCCGCGTCGAGCCTTGGCCCGCAAGCGCGATATCCGAGCCGGAACCGGCGGTCGCGTCCACCTCGGCCCCCGAGGCGGGTCGTATCGAATCGAACCCTCCGGACGCGCCGCAAGCCGAAGCCGGAACCCCCGGCACGGAACGCGGAACGGGCGCGTCGCCGGCGGCGCAAAGCTCGGCTTCCGTCGAGGCGGCGGAGACGCTGGCCTCGATGTCGGAGACCGCGCGCAACACGACCTTGCTGATTGCCGTTCGCGAGGCGGGCTTTACGTGCACGGACCTCGTGAGCGTCTCGGAGGGCGCGGGCGAGTCCGGCGGATGGCGCGTTTCGTGCTCGGACGCCCGCGCCTATCTGCTCGGCGTCGACGACAGCCGGCACCTGCGCGTCGAGCCCTTGTACTATGGGGATGCACCGGCCATCGAGGTGCGCACGCCCGAATCCGTCCCGGCGCCCGGGCCCATCCCGACGCCCATACCCGTTCCGGCGCCGCGGCTCCCGGTGCAGCCCGTGCCCGCTCCGCCGGATCGCTGACCGGCGGCGCCGCCCGTCCTCAGACGGGAAGCTCGACGACCTTCCAGTAGTTCTCGACGAGCGAGATCGCGCGCATGAAGCTCGTGCCCATGTCGGACTTCAGCATGTAGCCCGCGACGTTGAGGTCGTAGGCGTCGATCTTGTCCTGCTCGTCGTTGGACGTCGTGAGCACGAAGACGATCGAGTCGCGGAGGTCCTTGCTCTCGCGGATCTTGCGCACGAGCTCGATGCCGTTCATGCGCGGCATGTTGATGTCGGTGATGATGAGGAACGGCCGCGGAACGCGCTGGAGGACGTCCCACGCCTCGACGCCGTCGCGCGCCACCTCGACGGGGTTCGCGATCTTGAGCTTGTCGAACGCCCACTTGAGCGCCTTGATGTCGACCTCGTCGTCTTCGACGAGCAGGATCGTGACGGGCTTTCCCGAGCTCATGACTTGATCTCCGGCGCCGCGGGCGGCGGCTGTTTCGACCATTGAAACTTGAATACCGTGCCGGACCCCGCAGGGCGCGGCTCGAACCATACGCGTCCGCCTTGCCAGCTCACGATGCGGCTCACGATCGCGAGGCCCATGCCGCTGCCCTCGACCTGGTCGCGCGGCTTCAGCGTCTGGAACATCTCGAAGACGCGCTCGGCGTACTCCTGCGGTATGCCGGTGCCGTCGTCCTCGACCGAGAACACGTAGTGCCGCTCCGTCTCCTCGCAGGCGACCTTGATCTCGCCGCGCGGACCCGGGTGGTGCTTGATGGCGTTATTGATGAGATTCCGGAACACCTGCTCGAGAGGCACGGGATAGGTTTCGAGCGTCGGCAGCCGGCCGTCGACTTTGATCGCGAACGTTTCCGGCGGGTTCAGCAGCTGAATCACGTCGAGCACGAGCGCGTGGCAGTCCGTGCGTCGGCACGCGCCGACCTTTCGCCCCGCGCGGGAATAGGCGAGCAGGTCGTCGAGGAGCCGGCTCAGCCGCTGAGTGCGCTGACCGAGCAGGCCGAGGTTTTCCTGCACGCTGCCCTTGTCGTAGTCGCCGAGCTCTTCCTTGATCCACTGCACGAGCAGATCGATCGCGCGCAGCGGCGCCTTGAGGTCGTGGGAGGCGACGTAGGCAAACTGCTCGAGGTCTCGATTCGAGCGCACGAGCTCCGCCTGCTTGGCCTCGAGCTCGAGCTCGACCCTGCGCCGCTCGGTCACGTCGACCGCGAGCGAGAAGATGCCTTGAATCCGGCCTTCGGCATCGAAGCTCGGCCGATACGAGAAGCGGAAGTAGCCCGCCTGGCTTCCGGCAGCGCCGGTCGACTCGTAGGACACCGTCTCGCCGGCGAGGGCGCGCTCGTAGTACTTGACCCGCTCGAGGTAGCGTTCGGGAGCCAAGAGCTCCGAGATGTGGCGTCCCTTGGCGGTCTCGGCGGACCAGCCGCTCGCCTGCAGGAAGACGTCGTTTGCGAACTCGATGCGCAGGTCTTTGTCGAGGAACAGCAGCTGGTTCGGCACGCCCTGAGCGAGCATCCGGAATCGCGCCTCGCTCTCGCGCGCTTCGCGCTCGAGCCGCTTGAGCTCGGTGATGTCGGCGGCCTCCGAGAAGACGCCGCGGGGACGGCCGTCTCTGCCCGCGACGGGACGGTTCGAGACGCGGTAGAAGCGCGTTGCGCCCGCGCGCTCGACGCACGCCTCGTAGACGACCTGCTCGCCGTCGAGCGCGCGCTCGAGCTGCGGCTCGTGGAGCGCGAACTCGGCGGGCCCCAGCACGTCCCGAAGAGGACGGCCCTTGAGCTCGCCGTGCGGCTCGCCGACCTGCTTGGCGAACTCCCGATTCGCGAGCTCGATCTCGAGGTTGCGATTGACGTAGAAGAAGCCGTTCGGCGAGCCCTCGGCGATGATGCCGAGCCGATCGTCGGCGTCGGTCCTTCCGCGAGGGGGAGCGGGCGCGGGCGCGGGCGAGGGCGAGGGCGAGGGCGCCTTGAGGGCATCGACTCGGCGGTTCACGAATACTCCTCTTATCTATGAAGCCGTTTGATCTATGAAGCCGTGACGAGACGCTCGGCGCGGCGCGGCGCTTCGGCGACGGCGGCGTCCTTGAAGACCGCCGCGACTTCCGCGGCGGGAAGCGGCACGCTGAAGTAGTAGCCCTGCCCGTATTGGCAGCCGTGCTCCGCGAGAAAGGCCAGCTGCGCTTCGCTCTCGATGCCCTCGGCGACCGACTCGAGCGAGAGCCGCTGGGCGATCGAGAGGATGACGCGGCAGATCTCTTGGCCGTCCGCGCCCTCGTTGAGATCCGCGACGAAGCTGCGGTCGATCTTGAGCACGTCGATGGGGAACCGGCGCAGGTAGTTCAAGCACGAGTAGCCCGTGCCGAAGTCGTCGATCGCGAGGCGGATGCCGCTCTCCTTGAGGACGCGGAGGCACCGGCGCACCTCGTCGGTATCCTCCATGAGCGACCGCTCGGTCAGCTCGAGCTCGATTTGCTCGCCGTCGATGCCGTGCTTCTGCAACGTCCGCTTGACCTGTCGCAGGAAGTCGGGCTGATGAAAATGGATCGCCGCGACGTTCACGGCGATACGCGGCACGGCGAGCCCCGAGTCCTGCCATTCCCGAATTTGGCGGCAGACGCGCTCGAGCACCCAGAGCCCGATCGGGACGATATAGCCGCTTTCCTCCGCCACGGAGATGAACTCTCCCGGGGCGACGATCCCCTGAGTCGGATGCCGCCAGCGCAGCAGCGCCTCGAGCGCATGCACGCGCCCGTCGCCGAGCCCGAGCTGCGGTTGATAGAGCAACGAGAACTCGTCGTTCGCGAGCGCCTTCTTGAGATCCGACTCGATGCGGTGATAGCGCAGGATCTCCTCGTGCATGCTCTGCGTGAAGAACTTGAACGTGTTGCGGCCGCGCTCCTTCGCCTGGTACATCGCGATGTCGGCGTTGTTGAGGAGCGCCATCGGATCGTTGTTGTCGAGCGGATAGAGCGTGAGCCCCACGCTCGCCGTCACGAAGAGCTGCCGATCGCCGAGCTCGAAGGGCGCGGCGAAGGCGCGGATGATGTTCTTCGCGACGGCCTCGAGCTCGAGCGGACCCTCGACGTCCTCGAGGAGCACCGCGAACTCGTCGCCGCCGAGCCGCGCGAGCAGGTCGCCGGCCCTGATGCTGTCTTGGAGGCGCTGCACGACCGCACACAGCAGCTCGTCGCCGCGCTGATGGCCGAGGGTGTCGTTGACCATCTTGAAGCGGTCGAGATCGAGGAACAGGAGACCCATCTTCTTCTTGCCTCGCCGCGCACGCGTCGTCGCGCGCTCGAGCTGGTCCTGCAGGTACTGGCGATTCGGGATGCCGGTCAATGAATCGTAGCGGGCGAGATAGTTGAGCTTCGTCTCCGCGCGCTTTCGCTCGATCGCGTAGCGGATGGACCGGAGGATGATCTTGCCGTCGCCTTCCCACTTGACGAGGTAGTCCTGCACGCCTCG
The DNA here is from genome assembly GCA_035760685.1 of Gammaproteobacteria bacterium. GTDB lineage: Bacteria > Pseudomonadota > Gammaproteobacteria > Steroidobacterales > Rariloculaceae > ZC4RG20. The sequence goes on from DASTSM010000004.1 coordinate 8,849, forward strand.
GTTCAGGATTTCGACGGCGTAGTCTTCGTCGCCGCGGCCGCTGAGCACGACGATCGGCACGCTCGAATTCGCCTGCTGCACCCGTTCGACGCATTCGCCGCCCGTCGCGTCGGGCAAGTGCAGATCGAGCAGGACCACGTCGAACTCGCGATCGCGTAAGGATTCGAGGGCGCCGGCGATCCGATCGGTACGCGTGATGTCGAGCTCTTGACCGCCCGTTCGCTGCAGACACGCGCGCAGGAAGGCGGCGTCGTCCGCGTCGTCCTCGACGAGCAGTATCTTCATCGCGCTCATGGGCCGGCGACGCCGTCGCGGGCGAAGGGCTCGCAAGGATCCCTCACGGTGCGGGTTCCCGTTTCCCTTTGCCGTGCGACCAAGGACGCTCCCTGACGATGACACCCCGACGAGGAGTCGACGGACACTACCATCCGAGCCGAACGGGAGGGAGGAAGCTCGTCACAAGGGGAGCCCGAGACGCGGCTCCGCGGTGTTTCCGCTAGGGGAAGGAGCAAGTGCGATCGACATAATCGGGCCGCCGAAAGGGACGGGCGGCGACGGCCGCTCCTTATTTCCGAACGGCCGAGGCCGGATCCGGGTGCGCGCTATGCGCTTCCGCTCACGGCGACGGCGTCGGGGCCGGCTCCGAAGGAACGCCCGGCCGGCTCGCCCATTCGATCGCGCGGTCGAGCTCCTCGAACGGGAAGTGCCGAATCTCTGCGCCGACGAAATTCTCGACGAGGGCCGGCGCGAGCTTGGCGAGCTTGCCGTCGGCCGAGAGCGCGACGCGGCGGACCTTGCGGTGATGGTCGCGCACGAACTGCACGTGGCGCACGAAGCTGCCGACCGATTCCCAGCCGGGAAACTCGCGCGCGTGCAGCACGATGCCGTAAAGCTCGCGTCCCGACTCTATCCATGGATCCACGGTCGCGGCCACCGCGTCGAAGTCTTCGACGGTCAGCCTGCCGTGCGGCTCCACGACGAGCACGCCTCGCTCGGGAATCAAGCGATGCTCGAGCCGCGCGGTCTGCGACGACGCGGCCGAGAGCCACGCGAGCGCCTCGCTGAGGTCCTCTTCGCGAAAGATCTTGACGGGGCAGGGCAGCACGGCCGCGACGACGCGCGCCGTGCTGCGAATCCAGTCGCGATCGGTCACGACGGCGCAGCGCTCGATGACGCGCAGGTACTTGAAGCCGATCTCGGCGTCTTCCCAAGCCCCGCCGGCCGTGAAGCCCGTGAACTCCGGGGTAAAGTGATAAAGAAGGCGGATGCGCCGGCCGTCGCGCTGCGCCTCTTCGAGCAGCGGCACGACGACGCGATCGTAATCCTCCTTGGAAACCTTTCCGGAAGCACGGAGGCCGTAGACTCCGGACGGTAAGCCTTCGACTCGCTCGAGCATCGGAACACCCTCCATCGGTTCGCTTCGGGCATACAAATTCGATGCCTGACGGCCCGAATTCGATGCCTGCCGGCCCGAAGCGTCGCCCGCCTCAGTCGAAGCCTTGGACCGGCACGATCGAGGCCGTGCTGCCGTCCGCGCCGTTCGTCACCAAGATCGTGTAAAGCCCGGAGCCCGACACCGTAACGGACTGAGGGCCCGCGATGACGGCACCCGTGTCCGAGGCGGTCACGACGACGTCGTACGTTCCCGGAGGCAACGCGACGCGCGAGCTGATCGCGGGCACCGTCAACGACGTAACGGGCAGCGCCGTCGAGATGTCCGTGCCCGGGGGGACGATATAGACGTTGACCGCCGTGAACAGCGTCGCCGCATTCATGAAGCGGACCCGGGATTGGTCGACGATCGGGCGCGGATCGTCCTGCGCCGTCGTGAACGTGAGGCTGCCGGGATTGCCGGCGAGGAGCTGGGTCTGGCGGCGGCCGGGCACGGCCGTGAAGGTTTGCTCGACCTCGATGACGCCCGGGTTTCCGGCAGGCGTCACGCTGAGCTTGCGCTCGCCCGGCGCGACGATCGTTTGAGCTGTGGCGCCCGGGCTCGGAACGGCGGCGTAGATTGGCGACGTGAAGTCGCCGTCCAGGAAGATGTCGCGCGCGCCGTTGTCGGCCGCGGCATTGACGAGCTCGAGGCCCGAGGGCGTGCTCATGTCGAAGAACTGCCCGCCGTCCGGGCCCGTCATGACGACGCTGAACGGCACGAGGCCGTCGCCCGTGCCGTCGGTGATGACGAAGGCCAAGTTGCCGGCCGCGACGGTCACGGGTGCGAAAGTCATGAGGACGTGGCTCGGGTCGCCGGCCGCGGTCACCGTGAGCACGTAGTCGCCGGCATCGAGATCGACCGGCGCGCTGCCTTGCTTGAACGAGACGCTTCCGATCGGCGACGCCGTCGTGATGTCGGTGCCCGCCGCCGTCAAGTACAGGTCAATGGGCGGCTGCGATGCCGCCGCATGCACGACGACGGCTTCGGCCTGCGTCGTGCTCGAAAAGGCCGGCTTCTCGAAAATCAGGTGCTCGACCGTGCCGCCTTCCTCGGTCACCACGAACAGATAGTCCGTGCCGTGCACGACGTCTTCGGAAAACGTGTCGAGCAGCGTATCCGCGCTCGCTCCGGGCGGCGTCGTGGTGACGTTGAAGTCGTACTGGTCCTCGTCGAAGACGAGAGGGGTGGACGATGCGCCGAAGTCCAACGTCGTCTCGACGCGCTGCTCGCGGCGGAAGTTCAGCGTGCCCTGCGTCGGCGCCGAGTTCACGACCTCGACCGTCGTTTTCGGCGGCGGCTTTCGCCCTTCGCTGCAGCTCGTTGCCGCCAAAGCGAGGAACAGCCCGGCGGCGAGCGAGAGAAGAGAGGTGCGTGACGGCATGGGCGTGACGGGCGGTCATCCAAGGGGCGTCCATGTTAACCGCTCGGGGCTCCGCTTGAAACGCGGCGCGGTGGTTGCCGCCTCGCGGCGGTCGCTACAATGCGCGCGAAAGGACGGGCAATCGATATGGACGTGCGG
>DASTSM010000005.1:0-2470 GCA_035760685.1 Gammaproteobacteria bacterium
GCCCGCGGCCGCGAGCATCGCGAGGCCCTTGATGAGCTGGCGGCGCGACAGGCCGCCCTGCTCGTAACGCTGCACGAGATCGGAAATGACGGTTTCCATCCAACTTCCTCCGCGGGACGACAAATTCGAATGCCTGAGCGACGCCCGAGTCTACACTCGGCCGCCGCGTGCGATACAGGGCTGCGGGCGACGGGCAGCGTGCTCGGGCAGCGTGCGCCGGCGCGACGGTGCGGATGCGGCTTCGGGAAGCGGCTCGAGAGGCGCGCTTCCGAGACCGTCAGTTTTTCTCGAGCTCTGCGAAGGGACCGGCGGCGTAGACCACCTTCCCGCCGACCATCGTAAGCAGAGACTCGATGTCGCGGATGCGCTCGACGGGCACGCCGAGATAGTCGTCAGAGAGCACGGCGAGATCGGCGAGCTTGCCCGCCTCGAGGGAGCCGCGCACGTCCTCGTCGTGCGAGAACCACGCGCTCCCCTGCGTGTAGAAGCGCAACGCGTCGGCGCGGCTCGGCGTCTCCGCGGCGCTCCGGAGCGCGAGGCCGCCGACCGTCTTGCCGTCGAGGAACCATTGCAGCGCCGTGAACGGATTGTACGACGCGACGCGGTGCGCGTCGGTGCCCGCGCCGATCACGACGCCGAGGCGCTCGCCGGTCACGACGGGCGGCATCCGGCTCGTCGCCTCGGGACCCGCGCGGCGCAGATACTGCTCGCCGCCGAAGTAGAGCGCGTCCTGCACGGTCCAGCCGACGCCGAGCGCATGCATGCGCTCGAGGGTCTTCACGGACGCGTCGTTCAGATGCGCGATCGACCAGCGCAGGTCCCTGATCGGCACCTCGCGATTCACGCGCTCGAAGATCGAAAGCAGGTGGTCGACGTTCGCGTCCGAAGGCCAATGCATCGTGATCGCGAGCCCGTGCTCGGCCGCCCATTTCGCGATCTCGTAGTACTGCTCCTCGTCGGCCGCGCTCGGCGACGGATTGTTGTTCATCGCGAGCGTGACGCGCTCGCCGAGGCCGTTGAAGCGCAGCATCTCGTCGCCGAAGCCCTGCGGCAGCAGGGCCGTCAGCGTCTTGAATTCCTCGAGCTCGCGGCCCGGCGTCTGGCCGTTCAACGCGTAGGCGACGCGAACCGTGAGCTCGCGGCGGCGCCAGAGCTCGAAGAGCGCGCTATAGTCGCTCGGCGCGAGGTTGTTGCCGCCCGGATCGACGACGCCCGTGATGCCGAGACGGTTGAGCTCGCGGAAAAAGCTCTTCGTGCCTTCGACCTCCTCGGCGTAGGTCGGCTTCGGCAAGCGATCGAACAGCGCGACGATCGCGGGGTTCGGTCCCGCGATCGCCCCGGTCGGCCGGCCGTCGGCGCGGCGCTCGAGACGGGCGCCGGAAGGCAAGTCCGCGTCGCTCTCGATGCCGAGCGCGCGAAAGCCGTGGTCCGTCATGACGACCCAGCCGTAGCCGAGCTGGACGTAGACGGGGTTCGACGGCGCCGCCGCCTCGAGCTCCGCCTGCGTGGGCCGGCGGCGCTCGGCGAACTGCTGCTCGTTCCAGCCGCCCGCGACGATGAGCCACGCGCCCTCGGGTCTCCGCTCCGCGGCCGCGGAGATGCGCGCGAGCGCCTCCTGCAACGTGCGCGCGCCGACCCAATTGACCTCGGTCGCGAAGCTCAGGCCCGCGCGGATCGCGTGGAGGTGCGAGTCGATGAGCCCGGGAATCACGGTGCGCCCGCCGAGATCGATCACGCGCGTCTCGGTTCCCGCGAGCTTTTGGATCTCGGCGTCGCTTCCGACCGCGAGAATCTTGCCGTCCTCGATCGCGATCGCCTCGCCGATCGAGAAGTCGGAATCGACGGTCACGATCTTGCCGCCGACGAGCACGTCGTCGGGCGCGGCCTGCGCGGGTGCGGCGAGCGCCGAGCCGACGAGCGCCGATCCGGCAAGCGCAAGCGAAAGGCGGGCGATGGGGCTCCTCGTCACGCGCCGATTCTCATACGGCTCGCGGCGTGAGACAACGCGGCCGCGGGAGCAGGCGCCTCGTCGCCGAGACGAGCACGCCGTGGTTGCCGCTTCGAGGCTTGGGACGCGCGCTCGGCCGCCCAGCGCAGACCGACGGCGGCGAGCTTGGGAGACGGATGGTCCCGCGCGTAGACTCGCGAGAACCATCGTCAGGAGCCCGATCATGACCGCCCGCCATCGCGACCTCGGATTGTCCTTCTCGCTCGCGGCCGCGGCCGCGATCTCGCTCGCCGCGGCGGCCCCGCTGCACGCGCAAGCCCAGGCGCCTTCGGGCGGGGCGGCGCGGTCGCCGGCCGCGGCGGAGCAGCCCTTGCCCGAGGACTACATTCGCCCCGCTCCCGTTCAACCCGGACGGGCGCCCGGCATGAAGGTGCAGGAGTCGTCCGCGAATCAGCGCGTCTTCGAGGTCAGGCTCACGACGGGCGACGAGCTGCTCTCGGGCCTCACGGATCTCGCGCTGAA
>DASTSM010000006.1:0-2461 GCA_035760685.1 Gammaproteobacteria bacterium
CGCGGAGGGACACCTCGCATCGGTCATCGCGATGATCGAGCAGGAACGCCCGTGCCTGGATCTGGCTCAGCAGCTCCACGCGGTCGAGAAGTCGATCCACGTCGCGAAGGAGACGTTGATTCACGATCACATCGAGCACTGCCTCACCGTCTCGACACGGGGCCCGTCGTCCGAGGCCGCCCGTGCGCTCGAAGAGTTCAAGCAGATCACGAAGTACTTGTGAGCGCCGCCCGCTCGCGTATCACGGCGCCGCCGCGACCGCTCGGCAAAGAGCTTGCAATATAGACTCGGCTGCCTAGACTTCGTCGTGGTGAGCGCGGATTGAAAGCGGCTGCATTTGTCGTCAGCCCACTATAAGGATCGCTCCTTGCGCCCAAGAGGGCGCGATTCGAGCGCAAGCCGCGCGGTGACTTCGAAGGCACAACAGGAAATGCCGCCATGAATGCGATTGATTCTCTGTGTCGCGGGATATCGAGCAAACGGCTCTTCGGCTCCGTGACGCTCAGCGTAGCGGCTCCCGTGATCGGCTCGCTGGCCCTCATGGCCTGCGGGCAATCGGATCTGCCCTCGGCTGCGGCTCAAGCGCCATCGCCGGCGCCGGCCGCCGGCCAGAGCTCGGCCGTGCCGGATGCGAAGGCCGGGCCGGCCGCGGCGGGCTTCATGCCGACCGCGAGCGTCGCCGAGGTCATGCAGTACGTCGTGATGCCGGCGGCGCAGCGTGTCTGGGACGCCGTGGCCGTCAACGTCGGCGAGCAGGGCATTGTCGAGAAGGCGCCGCAGACCGACGAGGATTGGGCGGCGGTGCGGGGCGACGCGCTGACGTTGGCGGAGATGGCCAACGCGCTCATGATACCGGGACGGCCGACTGCGCCGCCGGGCACGAAGTCCGCGTCCCCGGGAGCGGAGCTCGAGCCCGAGCAGATCGAGGCGCTTCGGCAGCAGAACTGGGCCGCGTGGGTCGCTCACGCGCAGGTCTTGCATGAAGCCGTCACGGAGTCGCTCAAGGCCATCGACGCGAAGGACAAGGATGCGCTCTCGACGGCCGGCGGCGCGCTCGATGAGGCCTGCGAGAGCTGCCACCTCCAGTTCTGGTATCCGCCGCAGGAAGAGGACAAGCAGCAGTAGCGGCTGACGCCGCCTCTAGCCCCGATCCGCGAGAAACCCTCCGCAGCTCCGCAGGGCTTCGCCATCCGTGCTCGGGATCCCGGCGCAGACGCTGTCCATGCGCGCACGGATGGCGGCGAGAGCCGCCGCGTGCGCGCCCCCTTTGCTCCACTCGCGGAGGCTCGCGTCGAGCCGCTCGAGGCGGGTTCGCGCCCGCGTGTGAATCCGGTCGGGACCCTCGAGCTCGCCTAGCACCTCGATCGCCGCGTCGCGTACGGCCGCTTCGTCATCGGGTTTCATTCGAATGAGGCCCCGCACGTAGCTCGTTCCCCATTCGAAACGCGTCGCCGGCCCCTTCGACTCCCGATACGCGCGCTCGAGCCAGCCGATCGCCGCTTGCGTCCGGCCCAACTCTTCGTCGAGGTCCGCGAGATCGGCCATGTAGTAGTACGGCGTCTTCGACGACTGCATGGCTTGCTCGGCGACCGCGTAAGCGCGCTCGTTTTCGCCGAGCGTCGCGAGCACGTTGAGCGCCGCGTTGACGACGCCGGGCTCGGCCGGCGTCCCGCGCGCGTCGGCGAGGGCGGCATCGACGAGACGATCGGCGTCGGCCGCGAGCGGCGCGGGAATCGAATGGTCGGCACCCAAGGCTTTCACGGCCGCGAGCCTGCTGTAGAGCGCCATGAGCCGATCGCCGGCCGTATAGCGCCCGTCCTCGAGGGCCGCGTCCATCGCCGCCGACCAGTCCGCGAGCAGCTGCGGCGAAGCGTCGTGCGACATTCGGTCCGAGGCCGCGAAGAACTCTTCGTCGAGGTACTGAAGCGCGTCGAGAATGACGGCGGCGAGCGCGCGATCGGCCACGATCTGCCGCACACGGGGCACGAGCGCCGCGGCGAGCTTGCTCGCCTCGTCGTGCGCGGAGGCGTCCGCTTTGCCGTCCGTTTCCGCCGATACCGCGTAAGCCGCGGCGAGAACGATGAGCCTCGCGCGCTCCACCCGAGCATCCGCGGGGCATCGATCGGCGGCCGCGTCGAGGGCGGCGGCGAGGCGCGCTTCGCCGGCCGGCGGTGAGTCTTCGAGTCCCCAGCCGTTGTAGGCGAGGCGCCGACAGTCGTCGAGGCTCAGCGAGCCGGTCGCCTCGCGGGCCTCCGCAACAAGGTCGTCGATGGGCCGCAGATCGCCGAGCACGAGATCGAGCATGTCCGTGTAGAGCTTGAGATCCATGCCGCCCGCGATGCGGGCGAGCTCCTTGCGGTCGGGACCGAGCGCGAGCACGGTCGGATAGCCTGCAATTCCGAAAACGTCGCCCCACTTCTGCGCGCCCGGGTCGTCGCCGTCGAGATAGACGGGCACGAAG
>DASTSM010000007.1:0-5934 GCA_035760685.1 Gammaproteobacteria bacterium
TAAGCGACGCTTAAACGGGCGAAGCGCTGCTGGGGGGGGCGGGCGGAGTGCTGCGCGGGAAGCGAGGCGCAGCGTCGAGCGCGGCGTTGACCGCCGCGCTCGGCATGCTGGGCCCGAGGAACGAAGCGCCGGAGCGCTACACGACCTGCTGCGTCAGCGTCGCCGCGTCCGTCTCGCCGAAGCGGGCCGTGAGGTCCCTGAGCGACGAGCTGACGCCGTCGAGCTTCGCCGCGAGCGCGTCCAAGCTCTCGCTCGCGTGCTCGGTCTCGCGGAGCCGCTTCTCGATCTCGGCGAGCTGCTGCTTGGCCCGCGACTCGGCGCGCTCGAGCTGGCCCTGCAGATCCTGCTCGAAGCGCTCGGCGTAGCCGCGCACGAGCTGCTCGGGCAGCTCGCCGCCGATCTTGTCCACGAGGCCGTCGAGCTGCGCGAGCGTCGCTTCGTGGATGCTCTCGCGAGCCGGCGGCCCGAGTCGCATGGCTTTGAGGTCCGGCGGGATCTCGGTGTCGGGGCGATCGGCCGGACCGAAGAGTCGGCGGCGGACGCTGAGCGCCGAGCGGAACAGGCACCAATCGGAGAAGTTGCGCCGGACCGGGATCGACTCGACGGAGATCTCCGGCCGCGGCGACGGCACGGCCGCGCCGGCCTTGAGCCCGCCGAGCGCGGCTTCGGCCGTCTTCGCCATGTCGATGCCGACGGAGCGCAGGTCGGCGAGCAGGTCCTCGGTTGCGGAGAGCCCCGCGACGTCTTCCGACGCGCGGCGCTTCAGCGCCTCCTCCGCGTCGCGCACGAGCCGGCTTTGGGCCGACGCGAAGATCGGCAGCAGGTCCTGCTCGAGCAGGTGCTGGAGGCTGTTCCCGCCCTCGAACCATTGATCGATGGCCGTCGCGACCGGACCTGCGGCATCCGCCTTGACCTGCCGCGCGAGGCGCCCAACGCGCTCGAGGAGCCACGGGCCCAAGCCCTGCACGTGATCGCGCCACTGCACGGACCGCAAGCGATCGATCGTCTCGGTCTTCGTCTGTGCCGCGTGCCGCTCCATGCGGAGCCGGCCGAGGTCGCTGCCGAAGCGGCGCACGGTCTCGTCTTGGAGCGCGGATCGCAGGTCATCGGCCAACGTGCGCGAGCGGCGCAAGCTGTCGCCGAGGAAGGCCTTGAGATACTCGTTGCTGTTCAAGAAGTCGCTGAGGTCCTGAAGCAGCGTGTCGAAGTCCGCCTGGCCGCCCGCTTGCTCGGCCTCGCGGCCGTCGGCGAGCCCGCTGCCCGCGATGATGCGGCGGCTCGCCGCGCTCAGGAGGTCCACCGGGTAGATGCTGAGACGGCCGTCGTCGGCGGCTTCCTTGAGCGGCGCCGTCATCGAAAGATCCTCGAAGGCTTCGATGATCTCCCACGGATTCTCGTGCTCGAGGCTCGGCGCCAGCGCGCCGTCCGGCAGCAAGTCCTTCTTGGCCGAATCGAGGTTCACGACGAGGAAGATGCGGCTGAAGAGCTGCAGCAGCTCGTTGAACTCGTCGAAGACCTGCTCGAGGAAGAGGTTGTCCGTCTTGACGATGAAGATCGCGCAGGCCGCGGCGTTACGGAAGTCGCGGGTCATGCGGTCGTAGCCGAACTTCATGCGGCTGTAGAGGCCCGGCGTGTCGACGAGCACGGCGCCGGAGCGCTCGAGGTCCGGAATCGTGATCTTGACGTCGATCTTCCGGATCGCGTCCGGCATGTGGACCGCCGGATCGAACACGCCGCCCGTGGCTTCGACCTCGCGGATCTCCCGCGTGAGCTGCCGGTGCGCGTTCGCGACGACCTCGTACAGCGCCTCGCGCTGAGTGAACGTGGCCGTCCGGCCGTCGTAATGCGTGACCACGAAGCCCGGCGTCTCGGAGTGGGAGACGTAGACCATGCACGGATACGCCGGAAGCGACGTGACCTCGCTGACGTAAGCCGCGCTCAGCGCGTTCATGAACGTCGACTTGCCGCTCTTGAGGGGTCCGAAGATCAGAACGTACGCCTGCTGCTCCGCCACCTTGTCGATGAGGGTCTTCATCTCGTGGCCGAGATCGCGCAGCTTCGGCAGCACCTTCCGCGCGGAGATCTCTTGCGGCGCCGCGGCGAGCGCCTCGGCGGCCCGCTGCATCGGCTCGAGAATCGGCCGGTAGTTGGTTTCGAACTCGTCGCAAAACTGACTGAGAACGGTACGCATCAAGGGCGAATGAGTCGGCGGGGCGCTTTGAGCAACGGAAGAGGTCGTATCGTCAAGGTCGCGGTTGACGTATGACATGCAATGGAGCTCCCATTGGCGAAGGGTGGTCGGAGCGGCGAGCTCGTCGAGTTCGCCGCGTCGAGCATACCGTCAACGCGCGCGAGATCAAAGAAGAGTTTTCGATAGCGCCGCCCCTCGCTGCGTACCGTTTCGATCGGTGCGATCCGGTCTCGAATGAAATGACGCCTCGCGGCGGCGAAGTATTCCCCCCGCTTCTGTAACGGCACTGATGTTCCGCGCGAAAGAGCGGCCGATATACTCGCGCGGTTCATCCACTTGAGAACGCGAGGTGCCCTCATGATCGCGCACGCTTCGCTCGCGGTGAGCGACTACAAGAGATCGAAGGCGTTCTACATCAAGTCGCTCGCCCCTCTCGGCTACGAGAACAACATGGAGTTCGGAGAGGCCGCCGGATTCAACGACGGCAAGAACACGGATTTCTGGATCGCGAGAAAGCAGACCGTCGTGCCGATGCATCTCGCGTTCGAGGCGAAGAGCCGGCAGGAGGTCGAGGCGTTCTACGACGCCGCGCTCGAGGCCGGCGGCCGGGACAACGGCGCGCCGGGATACCGCAAGGAATACTGGCCCGGCTACTACGCCGCGTTCGTCTACGACCCGGACGGCAACAACGTCGAGGCCGTCTGGTACGACTACGCCGCGGCAAGCTGAGCCGAGCGCCCGAGCCGGGCGGAGCGGCTGAGCCGGACGCAGCGCGCGAGCCGGACGGAGCGCCCGAGCGGGGCGGAGCGCGCCAACGGGGCGGGTCCGCCGGCGCCGACACGGAGCCTCAGCCCGCCCCGACACCGCCTCGGCCCGCGTGCGGGCCCGACGCGGCCGGCGCCCCGGCGCCCATGCGCTCGCGTCGAGCTACTTCGGGTGCAGCACGAGCTTCTGCGCGCGCCAGTTCAGCAGCTCGCCGACGTAGATCTCGTTCTCGGACGGGCAGGCCAGCCCGTGGATCCAGCCGAACTTGCCGAGCACGCGTCCCGAGCCGCCGAGCCAGCCGAGCACCCGACCGTCGAGCGAGAGCTTGTAGATGCGGCCGGGATAGGCGTCCGAGACGTAGAGATACTGCGTCGGTCCCGGCGTGATGCAGAGCGTCCAGGGCGCGCCGGGCTGCATCGTCGCGTTGCCGCCGGTCGCGGGCGGCCGGTTGCCGATCGCGACGGGCGCGTTCGCCGGCGCCGGCACGTCGATCTGAATGATCTTCAGCACCTTGCCCGAGGTGTCGAAGACTTGGATGCGCCGGTTGCCGCGGTCGGCTACGTAGATGCGGTCCTCGTCGTCGATGACCATCGAGTGCGGCGTATTCAGCTGCCCCGGGCCCGAGCCGGGCTCGCCGAACGAGCCGACCCAGTTGCCGTCCTTGTCGTACTTCGCGACGCGCGAGTTGATGTAGCCGTCGCTGATGTAAATGTTGTCGTCGGAGTCCCAGGCGATGTCCGTGACCTGACGGAACATGCCGTCGACGGGCGGCAGGGGCGGGCGCGGATGCTCGAGCGGATGCGCGTTCTCGTCCGACGCCTCGGACTTGCGCCCGAAGACCATGCGCACGCGCCCCTCGGGGTCGAAGCGCACGACGACGTCGGAGCCCTTGTCCGCGACCCAGATGTTGTCGTGCCGGTCGATGCGGACCTGGTGCGCGAACGACCAGGCGTAGAGGTTGTGGCCGATCTCGCGCACGAAGTTGCCGTCTTGGTCGAACTCGAGCAGCTGGGCCGCGGCCGCGCCGTAGGCCGGCCCCGTCGTATTCCCGCGCGAGAAAACGAAGACGTGCTTCTTCGAGTTCACGGCGATGCCCGTGACCTCGCCGAAGTAAAGGTCCTTCGGCAGCTTCAGGAAGTCCGGCACGGATTCGAACGGAATCTCGGGCGGGACGGACTGCGCCGGCTGAGCGCAGGCGGCGCCGCAGAGCAGCGCGAGCAGCGCCGCGAGGGGCGCGATCGTCGTTCTTCTCATTAGTAGGGCCTCCCCTTTGCCTCGGCGGGCGCGCGGGCGGCGCGCCGTCGACTCGGGCTAGCTTAGCCAAGTTCCCGCGCGGGCGGCACTCCGGAAGCGTCCCTCTCCCGGCGGCGCCGCTCCGCAAGCGCCGCTCCGCAAGCGCTGCTCCGCAAGTGCCGTAGTGACGGCGCCGCGCCGCACGCGCCGAAGTCACGCCGGCGCCGCGTAGTTGAGCCGGGAGCAGACCCTCTCGAAGCCGCACCATTCCATGTTCGCGAGCGACGGATTCGGCTCGTCGCCGATGGCCTCGCCCGTCTCCGTGAAGATTCGCGTGCATCCGCGCGCGATCGCGTCCTCGATGCGTCTCGCCATGAGCGCGCGATGCACGTGCCGCCCCCGCGCCTCCTTGCGGACGCCGGCCGCGCCGAGCCACGCCTTGTCGCCGTCGAGATAGAGGAACGCGCCGCCGAGAACGTTGCTTCCGTCCAAGGCGACGTACGCTTGCCACCGCGGGCGGCGCGCCAATGCCTCGAACCACGCCGCGAAAGGGGCCGGTACGCCATACGCCGCGACGATCGCTTCCGCCGCGGCCTTCTCTTCCTCCGAGCGCACGGGCCGCACCTCGGCGGCCGTCTCGACGGGAGGCGCGGGTGTTCGTCCGCGCGATACCTTGGCCCAGGACTTTCGCGCAGGCGCCCGGAACCCCCGCTGCTCGAGCCAGCCCGCGAGCGCCGCAGGCGCGGCGCCCGGCGTCAGATGGATCCACCAGTCTTTGACGCGGGCGCTCGTGTATGCAGCTGCGATCGCATCGAGGCCGGCTTCGCTCGCGGGCTCGTGCACGCCGAGGCCGATGACGCGATTGAAATAGGCATCCGGGATGCGGGGCGCGAGCAGCAGCGTGGCGCCCTCGACCTCCCGGCTCTCGAGGCCGAGCGCGCTCGCAAGCGGCGCCGGCGCGGCGGCAAAGATCTCTCGCGAGGCGGAGGCTTCGATCGCGTCCGCGAGGCGCGCGAGTTCCAAACCCGTGTCGTTCATTTGCCGATCCTCAGGCGAAGGCAGGAGCTCGTAGGGGCTGCGGCGCGGCCGAGGCGCCTTTCGCCTGCAACCGGCCGCATTGATAATTTCCCGGCCGACCCCAAGACTTCGGGCCATGGAGTTCAAAGACTACTACAAGATCATGGGCCTCGAGCGGAGCGCGACGGAGGACGAGATCAAGCGCGCTTACCGCAAGCTCGCCAGGAAGTACCACCCGGACGTCAGCAAGGAGCCCGACGCCGAGGAGCGCTTCAAGGAGCTCGGCGAAGCCTACGAGGTCCTCAAGGATCCCGAGAAGCGGGCGGCCTACGACGAGCTCGGCGCGAATTGGAAGGCCGGTCAGGACTTCAGTCCGCCGCCCGGCTGGGACCAGGGCTTCGAGTTTCACGGCGGCGGCTTCACGGGCGCCGACGCCGGTCAGTTCAGCGATTTCTTCGAGAGCCTGTTCGGCCGCGGCTTCGCCCGCACCGGCCGAGCCGAGTTCCGGATGCGCGGCCAGGACACGCACGCGAAGGTGCTCATCGATCTCGAGGACGCCTATCACGGCGCGACGAGGAGCCTCACGCTCAAGCACTCGGAGCTCGGCCCTGACGGGCGGCCTCGAGTCGCCGAACGCACGCTGAGCGTGCGCATCCCGAAGGGCGTGCGGCAGGGCCAGCACATCCGGCTCGCCGGGCAGGGCGAGCCGGGCGTCGGCGGCGGGCCGG
>DASTSM010000008.1:0-11054 GCA_035760685.1 Gammaproteobacteria bacterium
AGATCGGCTCCGCGGCGGCAAGCTTTCCTCAGGGCAAGATCAGGTCCGCCGCAGCAAGCTTTCCGCCCCGCCGAGCAAGCGCTCCTGGAGCCGGCGCCGGCGCTTGTAGCTCACGTGGTAGACGTCGCGCTCCTTCGCCGCCTCGACGAGGAAGTCGTCGCTCGTGCCGATCTCGTCGACGAGCTTCAGCTCGAGCGCCTTCGCGCCGTACCAGTGCTCGCCCGTCGCGACCTCGTCGATCGCGACCTGCGGCCGGTGCTCCGCGATCTGCCGCTTGAAGAGGGCATGCACTTCCTCGAGCTCTTCGCGCAGCTTCTGCCGGCCCTCCTCGGTGTTCTTGCCGAACATCGTCAGCGTGCGCTTGAAGCGCCCGGCCGTGATCTGCTCGAAATCGACGCCGTGCTCCTCGAGCAGGCGATGAAAATTCGGCAGCTGCGCGAGCACGCCGATCGAGCCGACGATCGCGAACGGCGCCGCGATAATGCGGTCGGCGACGGTCGCCATGAGATAGCCGCCGCTCGCGGCGACCTTGTCGACGGCGACGAGGAGCGGGACGCCGCGCCGCTTGATGCGGATCAGCTGCGAGGCCGCGAGCCCGTGCTCGTGGACGGTCCCGCCGGCGTTGTCGAGCCGCACGAGGACCTGGTCCCGCTCGGTCGCGACCGCGAGAACGGCCGTGACCTCCTTGCGCAGCGACGCCGTGCCCGTGGCCCGGAGATCGCCCTTGAAGTCGAGCACGAAGAGGCGCGCGCGCGCCGGGCCTTCCTTCTTGCCGCGCTCCTTCTTGCCGCGCTCTTCCTTCTTGCGCTCTTTCGCACGCGCCTTGAGGAGCCGCTTGAACCGATGCTTGCCCTCGAGCGCGCGGCGAACGACGTCCGCCTCCTCCTCGATCTCGCGGTTCATGTGCTTGACCTCGAGACCTTCCGACCGCCCGCCGCCGCGCCGCGCGGCCCCGATGAGGCTCGCCCCCGCAATGACGACGAGCGCAATGACCGTGACGAGCTCGGCCGCAAACAAGCCGTAGGCCGAAGCGAAGTCCCCCACGCCGGCTAGAGCCCTACGTTGTCTTGCTGGAAAACGCGGTCCGCGCGGTAGCTCGAGCGCACGAGCGGACCCGACACGACCTCGAGAAAGCCGCGCGCAAGACCGATCTCGCGGTAGCGATTGAATTCTTCGGGCGTCACGTAGCGCTCGACGGGCAGATGATTCGGCGTCGGCCGGAGGTACTGGCCGAACGTGACGATGTCGACGCCGACGCCCTTCAAGTCGTCGAGCGTCCGCACGATCTCGCTCTCCGTCTCGCCGAGGCCGAGCATGAGGCTCGTCTTCGTCAGCACGCCGGGCCGATGACGCTTCGCGTGCTCGAGCACCGAGAGCGTTTGCGCGTAGCCCGCGCGCGGATCGCGCACGCGGTGCGTGAGGCGCTCGACCGTCTCGAGGTTCTGAGCGTACACGTCGAGGCCGGAGTCGACTACGGTCTCGACGTCGGCGTGCCGGCCGCCGAAGTCGGGCGTCAACGCCTCGACCGCCGTATCCGGGCAGGCGGCCTTGATCGCACGGATCGCGCGCGCGTAGTGGGCCGCGCCGCCGTCGGGGAGATCGTCGCGATCGACCGAGGTCAGCACGACGTACTTGAGCCCCATGAGACGCACCGAGCGGGCGGCGTTCTCGGGCTCCTCGGCGTCGAGCCAGCCGCGCGGATTGCCCGTATCGACGGCGCAGAACTGGCACGCGCGCGTGCAGACGGCGCCCATGAGCATGATCGTCGCCGTGCCGTTCGCCCAGCACTCGCCGATGTTCGGGCACATCGACTCTTCGCACACGGTCGCGAGGCGATGCTCGCGGACGGTCGCCTTGACGCGCTCGTACTCGGGCCCCGACGGCATGCGCGCGCGGAGCCAGGGCGGCTTCGGCGCGGACCTGATCTCGCGGCGCTCGGCACGCTGCTTGACGCCGTTCTTGATGGCGGCGAAGCCCTGCGGCGTTCGGTACTTCTCGCCGGTGGCCGTCGTCGAGACGACCGGGATGCCGCGGAACTCGGTCACGATGCTGCTAGACTCTTTGGGGAAAGGCGCTCAATTATCTCATGCTTTCCGGACTGCTGGTATGAGCCGCTATCGCGCGCCTCGGCCCCCGAGCTCGAAATACATCACGGCCGAAGGCGCCGCACGCCTGCGCGCGGAGCTCGACTTTCTCTGGCGCACGAAGCGACCCGCGGTGACGAAGGCCGTCGCCGAGGCGGCTGCGCAAGGCGACCGCTCCGAGAACGCGGAATACATCTACGGCAAGAAGCAGCTCGGCGAGATCGATCGGCGCATCCGTTATCTGCGCAAGCGCCTGGACGGCATGCAGGTCGTCGACGGGCCTCCCTCGGACACCGGCAAAATTTATTTCGGGGCGTGGTTCGAGCTCGAGGACGAGAGCGGCGCCGTGCGGCGCTATCGGCTCGTCGGGCCCGACGAGGTCGGATTCGTGGAGGAGCACGTGAGCATCGACTCCCCGCTCGGGCGCGCCGTCAGAGGCAAGGGCGTCGACGATGAGGTCGGCGTCGCCGCGCCCGAAGGCGAGCGTGTGTATCTCGTCGCCGCCGTGGAGTATGCGCGCCCCACGCCGGCGCACAAAAAAAAGCCCGGCTGAGCGCCGGGCCAATTCGTCACAGGGGGAAACTACATGAAGCAGAAGGAAAGCGTCGGTGGGCTCCGTCCTATTGCAGCCGAGCCCAATTGATGAGGCGCAGCTCGCAAGAGCGCAAGTCGAAATTCCGTGCGAGCAGCGCTTCGATCTCCTTGGTTCCGAAGCGATGCTCCGTGGGCTGATTGACTTCCACGACTCCGCTGAACTCGCGGCCGAAACCTTCGGCGTCGTCACCGCTGAGAACGAAGTGCGTGTAGTACTTGACTCCCATGCGGCGAGTCTAGGCGGACGCTCCGGAAGCGTCCGTGATCGGTTGCACAGATCACACGGGCTTGTTCCGGCCCTTGACATATTTCGTTCAAAGCTTATAGAGAACCTTCCGCCCGATAGAGCCACGCCATGATCGAACGAGGCTTCGCCCGCCTTCTTCCCCGTCTCACGGCCGCTTGTCTCGCAGTCGTGCTCGCCTCGAGCGCGGCGGCGCAGGATCTGCGCAGCACGCTGTTCCCGAAGGCGGACGAGGCCCGCACGGCCGCTCAGCAAGCGGACGCGGAACGGCTCGCGCCGGCCGCGTACGAGCGCGGCATGAAGGACTACTCGACCGCGGAGGCCGACCTCTCGCGGGGCCGCAACATGGAGCGCATACGCGCCGAGCTCGACGACGCCGTCGCGGCATTCGGCAAGGCCGTCGAAGCCGCCGAGATCGCGAAGGTCACGCTCGCGTCGCTCATCAAGACGCGCGGAGACGCGTCGAGCGCGCGTGCCGATACGTTCGCGGCGGACGTTTGGACGCAGGCCGAGGAAGGGTTCTCGGCCGCGGCACGGCGCCTCGAATCGGGCGACATCCGCGGCGCGCGTAACCGGGGGCAGGAGGCCGAGGGCCTCTATCGCGACGCGGAGCTCACTGCGATCAAAGCTCAATACTTGAGCCAGACCCGCGCGCTGCTTGCTCAGGCCGAGCAGGCGCGCGTGCCGCGCTACGCGCCGAAGACCTTCGCGCACGCGCAGGAGCTGCTCGCGCAGGCCGAGCACGAGCTCAACGAGAACCGGTACGACACCGACCTGCCGCGCAGCCTCGCGCAGCAGGCGAATCAAGAGGCGCGGCACGCGATCTACCTCGCCGAGAAGCTGCGCATGATCAAGGATCAGGATCTCTCGCCCGAGGAGATCGTGCTCGCCTACGAGGAGCCGCTGGTCCGAGTCGCGGCGGCCGCCGACAAGGTGCCCGCGCTCGATCAGGGCGTCGACGCCGTCGCGAAGGATCTCGTCGCCTACATCGAGGAGCTGCGCGAAAGCTCGAAGCAGACGGAGAGCGACCTCGCCGACAGCCGCGCGCGCATCGGCGAGCTCGAGGACGAGATCAGGGATCTCGACGCGCGGCTCGGCGGAGTCTCGCAGGAGCGCGTCGCGCTGATCCAGAAGCTCGAGGCCGAGCAGCGCATCCGCGAGCAGTTCGACAGCATCGAGAAGCTCTTCGGCCGCGACGAGGCGCGGGTCTCGCGCGAAGGCAACACGCTCGTGCTGCGCATGGTCGGCCTCACGTTCGCGAGCGGCCGGGCCGAGGTCGACCCCTCGCATCGCGCGCTGCTCGACAAGGTCCGCCAGGCCATCGACGTGTTCCCGAGCTCCCAGGTCGTCATCGAGGGCCACACGGACTCGTACGGCAGCGACGAGACGAACCTCGCGCTGTCGCGCAAGCGCGCCGAGGCCGTCAGCGCGTACCTCACGGATCAGCTCGGCGTGCCGGGATTCAGGATCAGCGCCGTGGGCTACGGCGAGACGCGGCCCATCGCGAGCAACGACACGACGCAGGGCCGCGAGCGGAACCGGCGCATCGACATCCGCATCGAGCCGCAGCTCGAGTAGCTGCGCCCGCGTCTGTTCGAGCTATTCAAGCTATTCGAGCTATTCGAGCTATTCGAGCGACGTCTTCCGCAGCGACGTCTTCTGCGCACACGGCTTTAGGATGCACGCCTCGAGCCACTCCCCGATGCATTCCGCGACGCGCCGATTGGCAAGGTAGCCGTACGACTTGTGCACGTTGAGGCCGATGTCGCCGCGGAAGTGATTGTAGAGATCCATGTGATCGTCGATCGACTCGGCGAGGCCGAGGTCGATCATGGGCCCGAAGGTGGGGCGCATGGGCTTCAGCGCCGTCATCTCGCCGACGGCAGAGAAGTTGACCCAGCGGCGAATGTTGCCGGGGTAACGGTCGACGCCCGTGCGATCGGCGCCGCGCAGGCCCTTCCTGATGAAGCGCGTCGCGAGCGGGCTGCCGATCGTAATGAAAAGGTCGACGGAGTCGCCCTCGGGACGCTCGCGCGTGAGGTCCCAAAGCGTGTCGTACGCGATGACGGACCCGAGGCTGTGGCCGATCAGCAAGACCGTCTCGCCGTTTTGCCACGCGCCGCTCAACGCGGTCTTGAGCATCGCGCGAATCTCCGTCGCGATGCCGTGCTCGTCGCCGAAGTACCTCCGGACCTCGGACATCGTGACCCTGAGCTCGGGCTGCGCGATGAGTCGGCCGAGAAACGGCAGCGCGTCGCCCACGACGTGGCCGAGGCGGCGGACGCGGCGCGCCAGCGACTCGATCTCCCGAACGTCCTCTTCGGACGGCTCCGGGTTCTGCAGCAGCCGATCGAGGCCGGGCAGGTCGAGGGCGATGTCTCGATAGCGGCCGTAGAAGCGGTGCGTCCACTCGACGAGCGTGAACCATTCGCCGTGCTCGGCCAGGGCGCGCGCGGCGTCGGGCCGCACCCACGAAAGGCCGGACACGAGCGCACGCAGCAATGCATGCCGATGCGGCCCGCCCGGCGGCTTCGGCTTCATGCCGGGCACGAAGATGATTCGCGGCTTGGTCAAGGGCAATCGGTCTTGAATCGGCACGGCTCTCGGGAAGCGACGGCCATCGGTCTTAAAGCGGCCGGCCCGAGGCGCTATAGTCGGTCGCAGAAGATTTTGATTCGGCAACCCGCCCGGAGGATAGGTCTTGCGCTATCTACACACAATGGTGCGCGTCAGCGACATCGACGCGTCCCTCGACTTCTACTGCAACAAGCTCGGCCTCAAGGAGATTCGGCGCATGGAGAACGAGGCGGGCCGGTTCACGCTCGTGTTCGTCGCGCCCGAGGGGCAAGAGGACTGCCAGGTCGAGCTGACCTACAACTGGGATCCCGAGACCTACACCGGAGGCCGGAACTTCGGTCACTTGGCGTACGAGGTCGAGGACATCTACGCGACGTGCCAGCGCCTCATGGACGCGGGCGTGACGATCAACCGGCCGCCGCGCGACGGCCGCATGGCCTTCATCCGATCGCCCGACAGCATCTCGATCGAGCTGCTGCAGAAAGGCGGCGCGCTGCCGAAGCGCGAGCCGTGGGCCTCGATGCCGAACACGGGAGCGTGGTAAAGGAAAAATGGGGTCTGACCCCATTTTCCGGCGTCCGCCCAAGCGCGACCCGAAAATGCAGCCCGGAAAATGGGGTCTGACCCCATTTTTCGGGACCCCATTTTTCACGCGGGCTCGATGTATGCCGTGCGGAAGTTGCCGGTCTCGACGTCCGGATCGTCGGTCGTCTTGAAGACGACGCGATTGCGGCCCTGCTGCTTCGCGCGGTAGAGCGCTTCGTCGGCGATCTGGATCGCGCCCGCGAGGCTCCGCGTCGAGCGCGACGCCGCAAGCGCGACGCCGACGCTGACGGTGACGACGTGCGCGGCGCTCGACCCCTCGTGCGGAATCGCGAGCGCGAGGACGTCGCGGCGGATCTGCTCGGGCAGGCTCCGGCCGTAGTCCTCGGGTGCGCCGAAGAGCACGAGCACGAACTCCTCGCCGCCGTAGCGCGCGCAAAAATCGAACGGCCGCTTCGCGCAGCGCGCGATCGTCTCCGCGACGCGCTTCAGGCAGTCGTCGCCCGCCTGGTGCCCGTAGAAATCGTTGTAGATCTTGAAGTAGTCGATGTCGACGAAAATGATCTCGAGCGCCTTGCCCTCGCGCCGCGACTGCCGCCACACGCGGCGCGCGTAGTCGTCGAACATGCGCCGGTTGTAGAGGTTCGTCATTCCGTCGCGCTCGGCCGCCTCGTTGAGCAGGCGGGTTTCCAAGAAGTTCTCGCGCAGCGCGTGCTCGAGCTTGTAGGCGGAGATCGAAGCGATGACGGCCGTCGCGCCGAGGATCGCCGCCATGTACAGAAGCTCGTCGGGCGGCAGTCCGAGCAAGAGCCCGATCGCGAGATGCCAAGCGACGAGCAGGCAACCGACGGCCGACGCGACGTAGAACAAGAGGCCGAGGAACAGGCACGCGTAGAGAATCACGAGCTCCTGTCCCGCCAAGAGATACGAATTGCCGGCGAGCGCGGAGACGTGACAGAGGTACGTCACGAGCAGCCCCGCGACCGTGACGCCCGTCGCGGCCGCAGGCGTGTACCAGCGCCGCGCGCCCGGCAGATACATCGCGGCGACGACGGCGCCGAGGACGGCCGCGAGCCCGCCGAGCCACAGCGCGTCGAGTCGGGCCGATGCGCTGCCGCCGAACAACGCGTCGATCGCCGCCACCGCGACGACGAGGATCAGCGCCACGAGGCCCGAGAGACGCGCGCGCGGCAAACTCTGCACGACGTAGACGTCGCGGAATTCCTTCTCGAGCAAGCTCGTGAACTTGAGGCTCGCGAATCCCTGCCGGAGCTGCTCGGCATAGGGAGACCTCAAGCTGTCGCGGTCGAGCGACGGTAGCTGCATAACTCGGTTCGGGCCCTTGTGAACGGGTAAAGGATGCGCCGGCCGTTAGGGGAATTCCCCAAATCAGATCACAAACCGGCCCTCTTGCAGGCCGACGCCGGCGCTACCGATAGAGCGGCAGCAGGTCGTCCTCCGAGCCCCTGCGGTCGCGGGCCTCGGCGGAATCGCGGGCGTCGAGGGCCGCCGCGAGCTCGGCGCCGCTCCAGCCGCCCGGAGACGGGCCGTAGAGATCCGCCTCGAGGCCTCGAATGGCGGCCGCGAGCGCCGCCGGGCAGTACCGGGCGAGCGCGCCGAGGCTCCGCGCGTGGGCGCCGGGGAAGCGCTGCGCCCCCCACTCGAGCAAGAGGTCCCGCGCCGCGTCGGCGTCGTTGCGCTCGCAGGCGGCGCGCAGCGCCTTCCGCACGCGTCCGTCCTGCGTCCGGGCGCGCGCGCCGGCGTCGCGACCCGCGGCCTCGACCGGATCCTGCGTGCCGGCCGCCGCCCGCCTGCGGCGCGCGCGCCACCAGAGCACGGCCGTCGCGAGCCAACCGAGGGCGAGGACGCCCGACGTCAGGGGCCAGACGATGCCGCGCTTCTTCGGGCGCTCGGGTGCGGCGGCCGCGGTAGCGGCCGCGGGCGCCGGCGGCGCGGTCGCCGCTTGAGCCGCCGACGCGTCCGGCGCGCCGGGCGCCACGACGAGGTCGCGCGCCGGCAGCTCGGCCACCTTCCATTGGCCCGCGCCGACGTCGAACCAAGGCAGCTTGACGGCCGGAAGCCTTGCGGCGCCGGCGGCCTGCGCGAGCACGGCGAAGCGCTCCGTGCGCCGGGCCGTGAGACCGTCGGCCTGCGATTCGCGATCGAGGTCGGGCTGGTCCGGATACTGCCTGATGCCGTCGGTCCTCGGCACGTCGAGCGGCGGCAACTGCGTCTCGAGCAAGCCCTTGGCCTCGATGGTCAGCGTGCGCGTGATGGGCACGCCGACGGCGAGCTTCTCCGGCGCCTCGCTCCAACTCTCGGTCAAGGTCACGTTCTTCGCCGGCAGCCATGCCGCGCCCGGGAATTCGGGCGGCGGCGCGACGGCCGGATTCACGGCGATCTCGAGGGTGCCCGAGCGGAAGCGCTGAATCCGGGAGAAGCCCCGGTTCGGCATGATCATCGCTTCGAACGTCGCCGGCCCCACGGTCAGCATCCCGGCCTTCTGCGGGAAGATCGCATACCGGCGCTCGTGAACGATGAAAGTGCGCCCGCCGCGCGAGGTTTGATACTGCCGATCCTCGCCGAGCCGCTCGACGATGGCCTCGCCGCCGCTGATCTCCGGCGGGGTGATCGACGCGCGTCCCGTGCCGATGCCGACGAAGAGCCGCATCGTGTACACGATCTGCGACTGCACGTACGCGGTCGTCGGGTCGGCTTCGACCTCCATGAAGACGTCGGAGGGCGCGCCGCTCGCATCGCTCGAGGGCAGCACGTCGAGCTTCACGGCGTTCGAGAAGGCGCCCGCGACCTCGATCGGCGGAATCGTGACGGGTCCCGCGGCGCGCGGCATGAGCTGGAAGATCCACTCCGAGACCTGCGCGGCCTGGCCGTTCACGATTTGGATGCGCGTGCTCGTCGTGCTCTGCAGCACGTCGAACTTCTGCTCGAGCGGCGCGGTGTTCGGATCGCCCCGCACCTGGCCCTCCGCCCGCAGCGTGTACGTGAAGGATTCGTTGACGTGCGGCTTTTCCCGATCGACGCTCGCGCGCACGACGATGTCGGCGGCGCGCGCCGACCCCGGCGTAAGCGCCCCCAGCGAGGCGCCGAGCGCCGCGAGGCCGAGCATCGCGGCGAGCCGCGCGTGCCGCCTCACCAGGGCTCCTTCTGATCGCCGCCCAGCACGTAGTGACCGTCCTGATCGACGCCGAGACGCTGGTACTGGTACAGAAACTTGCGGCGCAAGAGGCCGCCCGGATCCTGCGGGATGCGGCGCAACCACTGATCGGCCGCCTGCTGGGACGCCCACTTCTCGACGTCCTGGGGAGAGGGCGATTCGCCCTGCGCCCCGGCCTGCTTCTCGGCTTCCTCGCCGGCTTGCGCGTCGTCGGATGGCTTGGGCTCGCCTTTGTCGTCGCCCTTCTTCTCGTCGCTCGCCTGCTCGTCGGCGGGCGAGTCGTCGCCGCCGGCCTGCGACTCGTCGCTCGAAGCCTGCCCCTGCTGCGGCTCGCCGGACTCGTTCCGGGCCTGCTGTTGTTGCGTGCCCGAGTCGGATCCTTGGGCGGATTGCGGGTTCTCGCTCGACTGCCCTTGCCTGTCCGAGCCCTGGTCGCGCTGCGAGTCGTCCCCCTTCTGCTGCGACTGCTGCTCGGACTTCTGCTGATCGAGCAGACGCTGCACGAGGTCTCGGTTGTAGCGCGCGTCCTCGTTGTCGGGCGCGAGCTCGAGCGCGCGGTCGTACGCCTCGATTGCGCTCTTGAGCTGACCCGCGCGCGCGAGCGCGTTGCCGCGGTTGTAGTCGGCGGTCGCCGTGTCCACGGAGCCGAGCGAAGCCGCGCTGTCCCGATAGTCGCCCGCGCGGTACTGCGCCGCGCCGCGCCATTCGGGATCCTTGAAGAGACGGGCGGCCCGCTCGGGATGCTGCGCCTCGAGCTCGGCGGCGCCGCGCTGATCCGGCCGCCGCCAGAGCGAGGACCAGGCGCCCTTGAGGGACCACCCCGGCGCTCGCGCGTCCGAATCTTCCGGCCCCTGGCTCGCAGCCGCCGCGCCCGGCGCCGGCGCGGCGCTCTGCGGCGGCGTCGGCGCGGGGGCTTGCGCGCGCGCCTCCGGCATCGGGAGCAGACAGCACGCGACCCAGACGCAGAGCCAGCCGCGCCGGAACCCCGCCGCGACGAGCGGCAACAGCAGCAGCGCGAGCCAGCGGCCGCCGTCGAGCCAGACGTCCGCCTTGTGGGCGTCGTCGGAAGACGGCGGCGGCTCGACGGCTCCGGCCTGCTGCACGGGCTCGAGCACGTCGAGGTCGCGGTCGTCGGCCGTGAGCACGGCGAAGCGCCCGCCCGCGGCCTGCGCGAGCTCGCCGAGGCCGCGGGTGTCGAGGCGCGGGACGACGACGCGGCCCGATCGGTCGGTCAAGAAGCCGCCGTTGCGCTCGGGGATCGGCGCGCCGTTCTCGGTGCCGACCGCGAGCACGCTCGTGCGGATGCCGTCGCGGCGGAGCGCGCGGGCCTTCTCGAGCGCCTGCGCCGACACGTCCGCGTCGCTGATCAACAGGATCTCTCCCTCGTTCGCATTCGCCTGCTTGAGCAGCGATGCGGCCTTGTCGAGGCCGGCCTCGATGTAGCTGCCTTGGCTCGGCATGATGTCCGTCGTGAGCGCGCCCACCAACGAGGAAATAGTACGCGTGTCCGTCGTCAGCGGCGTGACCGTGAACGCGTTCGCGGAGAAGACGACGAGCCCGGTCTGCCCGCCCGTTCGCCGCTCGAGCAAGGACAGGAGCTTGAGCCTCGCCCGCGCGAGGCGGCTCGGCTGGAGGTCCGCGGCGTCCATGGACCGCGAAAGATCGAGCGCGACGACGAGCGCCTCGTTCGTCCGAAACGCCGGCACGGGCACGCGCTGCCACGCGGGCCCCGCGAGCGCGAGCGTCGCGAGGATCCATGCGGCGAGGGCCGCGGCGATCGGCCACCGCCGCTCGCGCAAGACGTTCGGCCCCGTCAGCACGAACGGCTGAAGCGCGG
>DASTSM010000009.1:0-7602 GCA_035760685.1 Gammaproteobacteria bacterium
GCACGCGCCGCGCCGCGCGGCGCGCCTCCGTCCGCTGCGTCGGAGACGTGGGCCGGTGTACCGGACGCATCCCGAGGGGCGCCGCCGCGCGCGCCTGCGCCGCAAGACTCTCCGCCGCCGAGCTGGCATTGGCCGACCGAGGGCGCCGTCGTCAGCGCCTTCGGCTCCGAGTCCGGAATCCCGAGCGGCGTCGGCATCGGCGGCCGGCTCGGTCAGCCCATCGAGGCGGCCGCGTCCGGCCGGGTCGTCTACGCGGGCAGCGGTTTGATCGGCTACGGACAGCTCGTGATCATCCGCCACAACGAGACGTACTTGACGGCCTACGGCCACAACCGGCGTCTGCTCGTTCAGCAGGGTCAGACCGTCGTCCAGGGTCAGAAGATTGCCGAGATGGGCTACGGCCCGAAGCGCGAGCCGCGCCTGCATTTCGAGATCCGGCGGAACGGCACGCCCGTCGATCCGCTCGAGTATCTGTCGGTTCCCTCGCGGCTCGCCGGCGCTCGATGAGCGAGCCGATCCCGCCGCAGCCGGCGCTCGCTCAGGGCTCGGGATTGAACAGCGCGGCGACGACGCGCCGGCGCTCGTGGACGAGCACGTTGTACGTGCGGCAGGCCGCCGCCGTGCTCATGATCTCGAGGCCGATCGCCTCCGCCGCGAGCCGCGCCATGAGCTCGACGTCAGGGAGCACGAGGTCCGGGCCCGTGCCGAGCAGGATGATCTCGGGCTCGAGCGCGATGGCCGGCTCGAGCGCGGCGAAGTCGATGCGGTCCGCGGCCGTGACGGGCCAGCCGGAGACGATGCGGTCCGCGGCGACGATGAGGTGCCCGTGCAGCCACTCGTCGCCGATCCGGACGCGTCCGGGCTCCCAGGCGCGGACGACGTTCGCTTGCGTGACCTCTCGCGACAGCTCCATGACCTCAGTCCCTGCAGCGCGCTCCGCTCGCTCGCCTCTCGTCCTCACAACTTATCAGCTTTCGAGTCATGCCGAAAATTGAACGCCGCCCCATGCTGCCCGGCGCCGACGCCTGGCATTGGCCCGACGGCATGCACCGCGTGCTGCGCCAGGTCTTGTCGCGACGGACCCTCGCGTCGACGGAGGAGCTGAGTCTCGATCTCCGGCATCTGACGCCGGTCGGCGAGTTCCGCGCGCTCGACGCGGCCGTCGAGCTGCTCTGCCGCCACCGCGCCGGCACCGTGGTCGTCGTCGGCGACTTCGACGCCGACGGCGCGACGAGCACGGCGCTCATGTTCCTCACGCTGCGCGCGCTCGGCTTCGCCGACGTCAAGTATTTCATCCCGGATCGCTTCGAGCTCGGCTACGGGCTCACGCCCGAGGTCGTCGAGCGCACGCGGCGCTTCTCGCCCGCGCTCATCGTGACCGTCGACAACGGCGTCACGAGCGTCGCGGGCGTCGAGGCCGCGCGCGCCGCCGGCATCGACGTGCTCGTGACGGATCACCACCTGCCCGGCGCCGTGCTGCCGCGCGCGAACGTGCTCGTCGATCCGAATCTCCCGGGCGATCCTTTCTCGGGCAAGCATCTTGCGGGGGTCGGCGTCGCGTTCTATTTGCTCGCGGCCCTCGGCAAAGCGCTGGATCTTCCGCGCGCCGTGCTCGAGTCGCTCGACCTCGTCGCGCTCGGCACCGTGGCCGATCTCGTGCGGCTCGACCGCTCGAATCGCATCCTCGTGAGCCAGGGCTTGAAGCGCATCCGCGCGGGGCGCTGCCGCCCGGGCCTCAAGGCTCTCGTCGAGCTTGCCGGCGGGCGGCTCGGCGACGTCACGGCCGCGACGCTGGGCTTTCAGATCGGGCCGCGCCTGAACGCGGCGGGCCGGCTCGACGACATGTCCATCGGCGTGCGCTGTCTCGTCACGGACGACCAGGCCGAGGCGCGCGAGCTCGCAAGCCGGCTCGACTCTTTGAATCGCGAGCGCCGCGAGCTCGAGGCCCGCATGCAAGAGGAGGCGCTCGAGCTCGTGGCAGCCGCCGAGACGCTCGACGGCGGCGCGCTGCCCGCGGTCGTCTGCCTCAAGCACGAAGACTGGCATCCGGGCCTCGTCGGCCTCATCGCTTCGCGCATCAAGGATCGATACTTCCGTCCGACGTTCGCCTTCGCGCCCGCGGAAGGCGGGCGGGTCAAGGGTTCCGGCCGCTCGATTCCGGGCTTCCACTTGCGCGATGCGCTCGCGGAGGTCGCGGCATGCGAGCCCGAGCTCATCGAGCGCTTCGGCGGGCACGCGATGGCCGCGGGCCTCACGCTCGCGCCGGGCGCGTTCGAGGCGTTCGCGTCGGCCGTCGAGGGCGTCGCGCGTCGGTGCTTAGGACCCGACGCGTTCGCCGATAGGGTGCTGACCGACGGCGAGCTCACGCCGGAGGATCTCTGCGTCGAGGTCGCGGCGCTGCTGCGCGACGCGGGACCGTGGGGACAGGGTTTCCCGGAGCCCTGCTTCGACGGGCGCTTCGAGGTGCTCGGCCGGCGCGTGCTCAAGGAGGAGCATCTGAAGCTCACGGTTCGGCCCGTCGGCGGCCGCGAGACCGTCGAGGCGATCGCGTTCAGGCGCGCAGGCGAGCCGCTCGACGGCAGCGAGGTCGTGCTCGCGTACCGGCTCGAGGTCAACGACTATTTCGCGACGCCGCGCGTGCAGCTCGTCGTCGAGCACATCGAGAGGTAAGGCGGCGGTGCGTGCGTGTTAGTATGGCCGGCTTCGAAATTCGGGCTTGGAACAATGGAACAAGGTCAAATCGGAACCGAGATCGCGGAGCTCACCGAGCGGACGGCCGCGCTCAGGAGGTTTCTTTGAATACCGCGAGAAGCGGGAGCGCCTCGAGGAAGTAAGCCGGGAGCTCGAGAGCCCGGACGTTTGGTCCAACCCCGAGCGGGCGCAGGCGCTCGGCAAGGAGCGCGCCGCTCTCGAGGCCGTCGTGCACGCGATCGACCGAATCGAGAAGACCCTCGCCGAGGCCGGCGAGCTCTTCGAGCTCGCGCGCGAGGAGAAGGATGCGAAGGCGCTCGAGGACATCGCGCGCGACGTCGAGCGCGCGGCCGAGGCCGTCGAGCGGCTCGAGTTCCGCCGCATGTTCTCGGGCGAGATGGACGAGCACAACGCGTTCCTCGACATTCAGGCCGGCTCCGGCGGCACGGAGGCGCAGGATTGGGCCGAGATGCTGTTCCGCATGTACCTGCGCTGGTCCGAGTCGAAGGGCTTCGAGACGGAGATCCTCGAGCTCTCCCCGGGCGAGGTCGCAGGCATCAAGAGCGCGACGATTCACGTGCGCGGGCCCTTCGCCTTCGGCTGGCTCCGGACCGAGACCGGCGTGCACCGCCTCGTGCGAAAGTCGCCGTTCGACGCGGGACATCGGCGGCATACGTCGTTCGCGGCCGTCTTCGTGTCTCCCGAGATCGAGGACGACATCGAGGTCGAGATCAATCCGGCGGACCTTCGGATCGACGTCTATCGGTCGAGCGGCGCGGGCGGCCAGCACGTGAACAAGACGGAGTCGGCCGTGCGCATCACACACCTGCCGACCGGCATCGTCGTGCAGTGCCAGAACGATCGCTCGCAGCACAAGAACAAGGCGACCGCGATGGGCCAGCTGCGCGCGAAGCTCTACGAGCTCGAGCATCAAAAGCGGCGCGAGCAGGCGGAAGCCGTCGAGGAGAGCAAGTCCGACATCGGCTGGGGCAACCAGATCCGCTCGTACGTGCTCGATCAGTCGCGCGTCAAGGACCTGCGGACCGGCGCGGA
This sequence comes from Gammaproteobacteria bacterium, assembly GCA_035760685.1. Lineage (GTDB taxonomy): Bacteria > Pseudomonadota > Gammaproteobacteria > Steroidobacterales > Rariloculaceae > ZC4RG20. The sequence goes on from DASTSM010000009.1 coordinate 3,745, forward strand.
GAGCGGCCAGCCGGCCGCCGTGCTCGACGGCGACCTCGACATGTTTCTGGAGCTGAGCCTCAAGCAGGGGCTGTGAGTTGCCCATGACGGACAAGACCGACAAGACCGACAAGACCGAGAAGACCGAGAAGACCGAGGCGCCGGAGAAGCAAGAGCAGACTCAGAAGGCCGAGGAGAACCGCCTCGTCGCCGAGCGGCGCGAGAAGCTCAGGCAACTGCGCGCAAGAGGTCCCGCCTTTCCGAACGACTTCAGGCGGAGCGCGCTGGCCGGCCAGCTCATCGCGGCCTACGGCGCCCACGACGCCGAGACGCTCGAGCGCGAGAACGTGCCCGTCCGCGTCTCGGGACGGCTCATGTCGAAGCGCGTCATGGGCAAGAACACGTTCGCGAATCTTCAGGACCGCTCGGGGCAGATCCAGCTCTTCGTGCAGCGCGACGTCGTCGGCGAGGCCGCGTACACGGATTTCAAGAAGTGGGACATCGGCGATCTCGTCGGCGCCCGCGGCAAGGTGTTCAAGACGAGAACGGGCGAGCTGTCCGTCGCGGTCGAGGAGGCGCGCCTGCTCGTCAAGTCGCTGCGCCCGCTCCCCGAGAAGTGGCACGGCATCGCGGACGCCGAGCTCAAGCTCAGGCAGCGCTATCTCGATCTCGTCATGAACGAGCGGACGCGCGAGGTCTTTCGCCGGCGCACGCAGATCATCCGCATCATCCGCTCGTTCCTCGACGCGCTCGACTTCATCGAGGTCGAGACGCCGCTCATGCATCCGATCCCGGGCGGCGCGGCCGCGCGGCCGTTCGAGACGCACCATCGCGCGCTCGACATGAAGCTGTATTTGCGGATCGCGCCCGAGCTGTACTTGAAGCGCCTCCTCGTCGGCGGCTTCGAGCGCGTCTACGAGCTCGGCCGCGTGTTCCGCAATGAGGGCCTCTCGACGCGGCACAACCCCGAGTTCACGATGCTCGAGCTGTACCAGGCCTACGCGGACTATCGCGATGCCATGACGCTGACCGAGCGGCTCGTGCGCGAGACCGCGCGCTCGCTGCTCGGCACGACCGTGGTCGAGTATCAGGGAGAGCGTTTCGACTTGGAGCCCGAGTTTCCGCGGAAGCGCCTCGAGGACGCACTCGCCGACGCGAATCCTTCGCTGGATCGCTCGCGGCTGCGCGACGTCGAGGCACTGCGCGCGGTGTGCCGCGAGCGCGGCGTGCCGTACGAGCCGGACTTCGGACCCGGCAAGCTCCAGCTCGAGCTCTTCGAGAAGACGGTCGAGGAGACGCTGCGCGGGCCCGTGTTCATCACGCACTACCCGGCCGAGGTCTCGCCGCTCGCGCGACGCAGCGATGCGGATCCGTTCCTGACCGATCGCTTCGAGCTCTTCATCGCGGGACGCGAGATGGCGAACGGCTTCAGCGAGCTCAACGATCCCGAGGACCAGGCGGAGCGCTTCCGCGCGCAGGCCGAGGCCAAGGCTCGCGGCGACGAGGAGGCCATGGTCTACGACGAGGACTACATCCGCGCGCTCGAGCACGGCATGCCGCCCGCCGCGGGCATCGGCCTCGGCGTCGACCGCCTCGTCATGTTCCTGACGGACTCGCCGTCGATCCGCGACGTGCTGCTGTTCCCGCAGCTCAAGCCCGAGAGCTGAAAATGGAGTCAGACCCCATTTTTCTCACGCGGCGGCCTTGACGATTCCCGTCGCGATGTTGGGGCTTTCCGGATTCACGTCGACGGTGCGGTCGCGGGGATTGACCACGAGGTCCATTTCTTCCATGGGGATGGCGCCGAGCAGCACTTCGTCGCCGAGCACGAGCGCGCCCACGAATCCTGTCCGATTCTTGAATCGCAATACGATGGGGCCCACATAAGGGTACGTTGCGCGGGAACCATCCGCGAGCTTGACCTCCCGAGTCTCGAGCGCTTCGAGCTTGAGCTGCACGCGCACGTGCTCGGGAATGCATAGGAAAACCGAGCCGGTATCGGCCAGCGCGTCGACTTCGATGGGTGAGAGCGATGGATCGCGTGGATTGGTGAGCTGAAGTTTGGCAGTCACGAGTCCCATGCCTCCACTGTATGCGGCGTCCTTCTCGGAACACCACGTCGATTACGGGTCCGACACTCAGATTCAAGCACGAGGATATTGTAGAACGAGGATATTGAGAACGAGCGCCGGCCCCCGAATCCACGGCGACCGAGCGCGTGGCGAGACCTGGCCGCGGCGCCGGGGAGGAGGCTCATTCCGAGGCCGCTGCGAAAATCGCCTCGCCTTCGATGGATCGCTCACTCTGTCCGCAGCGTCTCGGCGGGATCGAGCCTCGCCGCGCGCCGCGCCGGCAGGTACGCGGCGAGCGACGCTGCGGCGAGCAGCACGGCTAGAACGGCGACATAGGTTGCGGCGTCGACGGGGCGCACGCCGAAGAGCTGCGACGCGAGGAAGCGGCTGAAGACCGCGGCTCCGACGAGGCCAACCGCGAGGCCGGCCGCGGCCACGGCGAGCCCCTGCAGCACGAACATGCGTTTCACGGCCGGCGCCTGGGCCCCGAGCGCGAGGCGGATGCCGATCTCGCGCGAGCGCTGCGACACGACATAGGAAATCACGGCATAGATGCCCACGACGCTGAGGAGGAGCGCCATCGCCCCTGCGATCGCGAGCAGAACGAGCATGAACGACGTCCGCGCGAACGAGCCCGAGTAGACGTCATGCAGCGTGCGCACCGTGACGACGATGTCCGGATGGCTCGACCAAACCGCTTGCCGCACTTCGTCGGTAAAGCTCTCGGTGCCCGCGCGGACGCTTCGGATCAAGTAGGTCGCCCCGCGCAGATCAGTGCCCTCGGTGATCAGCGGCGTGTACACGATGGGCGGCGGCGGCCGGTCGAGCCCGTCCTCGTGGACGTCTTCCGTAACGCCGACGATCTCGCGCCACGCGCCGGGGCCGTCGCGTCCTGCCCAGCGAATGCGCTTGCCGATCGCCGCTCGCGGCTCGCTCCAGAGCTCTCGCGCCAGATTCTCGGAAACGAGCACGACGTTGCGGACCTGCTCGAGGTCGTTCCACGCGAGGTCGCGGCCCACGACGAGGCGGGTACCGAGTGCATCGAAGTAGCCGGGCGTCACGCTCATGAAGCGGCGCGTCGGCGGCGACCCTCCCGCGGCGTCGGGTCGGCCTTCGACGGAAATCGCGCCGCGCATGCCCGGTCCTTGCAGAGGCACGCCTCCGATGCCCGCCGCCGTCACGCCGGGCAGCGCCTCGATGCGGTCGAGGACCTCGCGATACACGCGCGTGTACCTTGCAGCGTCCTGGATCGCCGCGAACGGAATGAAGATGCTCGCGACCTCGACGCTCTTAGGATCGCTGAAGCCGGCGTCGACGGCGGTCAGCGCCCGGAACGTTCGGATCATGAGGCCGGCGCCGACGAGCAGCACGAGCGCGAGCGCCACCTGCACGACGATCAGCGCGCTACGCGTGCGGTTGCGCCCGCGGCTCGCGCTCGCGCCGCGTGCGCTTCCGCCGAACATGATCGCGCCGCTCGCACTTCGCCCGAATACGCTCGCGCCGCGCGCGCTCGCGCCGAAGAGGCCGTCGCTTCCGAGCGCGTGCTTGACGGCCGCGATCGACCCGAAGGCCAGGCTCGAGACGAGCGCCGCGGCCGCTGCGAAGGCGAGCACGGCCGGGCCGACGGCGATGTCCGGAACGCGCGGCAGGTTCGGCGGCGCGAAAGCCGCGAGGAGCTCGAGCCCCGCGTCGGCCAAGCCGAGACCGACTGCGCCGCCGAGCGCGCCGAGCACGAAGCTCTCGCGCAAGAGCTCGCCGGCGATGCGCCGCCGCCCCGCGCCGAGCGCCGCGCGGATCGCGAGCTCCT
>DASTSM010000010.1:0-7110 GCA_035760685.1 Gammaproteobacteria bacterium
TGCAAGAACCGCAAGAGGCGCAAGAGCGGCCGGAGCCGCAAGAGCCGCTCGAGGCGCAGGCACCGCAAGCCGCACCACCCGTCGCGCCCGTGCCGCCGAATGCGGCGGTCCCGCCCCGACCTGCCCGCCCGCCGCGCGCGCGCAATGATGCGCCGTTCGACGCGAGCTACTTCGGCCTCGAGCGTCCATGGGCCCTCTTCCACGGCGATCGCACGATGTTCGGCGGCACGAACGACGATCGGCGCACGGCGAGCGCGCTCCACGACTCGCTCGGCCGCGACCTGCTCTGGTTCCGCGACAACGGCATTGCCTACATGATCACGGACGAGGCCACGCTGAACCGCGTGCTCGCGCTGTTCGCGCCGATCGAAGAGCTCGGTCAGAAGCAACGCGAGCTCGGCGAGCAACAGCGTCAGCTCGGCGAGCAGCAACGCGAGCTCGGCGACCAGCAGCGGCAAATCGGCGAGCACATGCGGGCGGCGGCCGTGCAACTGCCCGACTTGGGTCCGCAGCTCGCTGACCTGCGGGAGTCGATGGCCAAGCTCGAGCTCGGACCGAACGCGTCGCCGCAGGACGCCGCGCAGCTTCAAGCGGCGCTCGCGTCCGTGCAACGCCAGATCGGCCGTCTCCAAGGCGAGATCGGGCGAAGGCAAGGCGAGGCTGCTCGCGAGATGGGCCGTCAACAGGGCGAGCTCGGCCGACGGCAAGGCGAGCTCGGCCGTCGACAGGGCGAGCTCGGGCGACAGCAGGGCGAGCTCGGCCGGCAGCAAGGCGAGCTCGCGCGCAAGGCGCAGCGCGAGCTCGACGACCTGCTGCGCGAAGCCGTTCGCTCGGGGCTCGCGCAGCGTCCGAGCTCGTCGAACGACGACACGCCGTAGCCGGAACGCACGTCGCGCTGAACGCACGTCGCACGGAACGTACGTCGCACGGAAGGCGCGTCGTACGGAACGCGCGCTACTAGGGTCGCCCCTGATGGGTTACATGTAACCTAGCATCGCGCTCGCGCCGCCGCCAACGTCAAGATCCGACCTGCCTTTTGAAATCCGAATGCCGGACGAGTCCTTGGGCGAGGCCCGGGAAGACCGTTCGTCGTTCGCGCAGGACCGTCGTCTAGCCGCCGCCGGCCCTTGGCTCCGCCCCGCCATCTATGCTTTGATGGAGGGCACGTCCGCGATCACCGAAGGCGGCAATACCAATGAGAACTCGCATTCGGCCTTCTTCTCGGGGACACAACATGCGCAACGACCGAAGAGTCGGATGGATGCTCGCAGGCGCCGTCGCGGCCGCCGCGATCGCGTTCTCGGCGAGCGCCGCCGCGCCGACGGCGCGTCCCGAGGACGTCGGCCTCTCGGCGGCGCGCCTCCAGCGGGTCGACGAGCTCATGCAAAGGGAGATCGACGCCGGCACGTTTGCGGGCGCCGTGACGCTCGTCGCGCGGCACGGCCGCGTCGTGCATTTGCGCGCCCAGGGCCTCATGGACATCGCATCGAAACGCCCGATGCAGACCGACGCCGTGTTCCGGATCATGTCGATGACGAAGCCGATCGTCGCGGTCGCGGTCTTGATGATGGTCGAGGAAGGCAAGGTCCGGCTCACGGATCCCGTCGGCCGATTCATCCCGGAGCTTCAGGACCTGCGCGTCGCGGCGGAGAACGGCGGCACCGTCGCCGCCGAACGCCCCATCACGATCCGCGACCTGCTCACGCACACCTCGGGCCTCATGAGCGGCGGCGCGAGCAACGCGCAGGCGTCGACCGTGGCCGTTCGCCCCGGCGAGGGTTACGAGCAGGTGCTGCCCCGCTTGAAGCAAGTGCCGCTCGACTTCCAGCCCGGCACGCGCTGGTCCTACAGCCCGCAATACGGATTCGATACGCTCGTGCACGTCGTCGAGATCGTCTCGGGCCAGCCGTTCGACGCGTTCGCGAAGGCGCGGATCTTCGACCCGCTCGGCATGAAGGACACCTATTTCTATACGTCCGAGAAGCGCTCCGACGTCGCGACGCTCTACCGCCACGGCGCCAACGGCGCGCTCGAGCCGATGCCCGAGCCGAGCTTCATGAACGGCAAGTACTTCTCGGGCGGCGGCGGCCTGCACAGCACGGCTGAGGATTACTTGAAGCTCGCTTCGATGCTGCTGAACGGCGGGCGTCTCGGCGACGCTCGGCTCCTCGGCCGCCGCACGGTCGACCTCATGACGTCCGTCTTCGTGCCCGCGAGCACGCCGGGCCGTCAGGCCGGCGAAGGCTTCGGGCTCGGCGTGCGCGTGGTGACCGATTCCGCGGCACGCGACACGCTCGTCTCGCCCGGCACCTTCGGCTGGAGCGGCGCCTACAACACGCACTTCTTCGTCGACCCGAGCGAGGATCTCGTCGCGATCTACATGACGCAGGTCGCGGGGCTCGGCGCGCGCTTCGAGCTCCGCAACGACTTCGAGACCGCCGTCATGCAGGCGCTCGTCGACGACGCGCCCGGCGAAGCGCCGCCCGCGACGAGCGAGCGCTCGGCGCCCAAGGATTCGCTGGCGGCGGCCGGCGCGGCGGCATCGCATTGAGAACGGCGCCGTGAGCGACGTCTACAACGTCGCAAAGCGGCGCCTATCACGACGACGAACAGTGTCGAATAACGACGGGAGAACAAAAATGCGACGAACGGTAACGGCGGTCTTGGGGCTCACGGCGGGGCTGACTGCGGCGGCTTGGCTCGCCTCGGCGGAGGCGGACAGCACGGTGCTGGCCGTGCGGCTCGGCGCGAGCGACGTCCCCGCGCTCGCGAAGTTCTACGAAAGCGCGTTCGGCCTCAAGGAGATCGACCACGTCGGCGACCCGCCGACCGAGATCATCATGCGCTACGGCGAAAGCGCCGACGCCGCCAAGGCGGGCTCGTCTCCGGAGTTTCTCGTCGCGAAGCGCGACGCCGACGTGACGCCGGGCCAGATGGCGCACGCGATCTTTCGCGTGTCCGACATCGACGCCGCCGTCGCGGCCGCGAAGGCCGCGGGGGCCACCGTGAAGGGCGACGTCGCGTCGATCCCCATCGGCGGCACGCCGATCAAGATCGTCACGATGGCGGACCCGGACGGCAACGTGCTCGAGGTCATGGAGCTGCCGAAGGGGCTCGACCATCTGCCGCATTGAGCGCTTGCCTCTGAACACGCGCCTTCTCATCCTGCTCGCGGCCTTGCTGCTCGTCGACGGCGCGGCCCACGCGCAGCGCGAGTTCCGGGAGTACCCGAGCTTCGAAGGCGCGGCCGCCGAGGCACCGCTGCCCGCCGACTGGAGCGTGCCGCGGGAGCTCGTCATCGGACGTCTGATGTACCCCGACGGCCGGTACGGCTTCCGCGGCCGCAATTGGGAGCAAGGCGGCACGAGCTGGACCGACGACTACCCGCGCGGCGACCGCACGCTCATCGCGATGCTGCGGCGCTTCACGCGGACGGACGTGCGCGGCGTCGAGCAGCCCGTGAACCCCGACTACGGGGACGACCTCGGCTACTGGCCGTTTATGATCGTGGGCCTTGCCGCGTCATGGCAGCTCACGGACGAGCAAGCCGCCAATATAAGAGAGTACCTGTTGCGCGGCGGCTTCATGTTCTGCGACAGCTTTTACGGCGAGAGGAACTGGGCCGCCTTCAAGGAAAGCCTGTCGAGGATCTTTCCGGACCGGCCGATCGTCGATCTCACGGACGACGAGCCGATCTTTCACATCGTCTTCGATCTGCCGCACATGACGTCGGTGCAGATCCCCCACGTCAGCGCCGCCTTCAACGGCGGCCGCGGCTTCATGGGCTCCGACGCGATACCGGCCTGGCGCGGCGTCTTCGACGACGACGGCCGGCTCATGGTCCTGATCGCGTACAACAACGACGTGGCAGACGCATGGCAGTGGGCCGACGACCCGCGCTACCCCGCCGAAAAGGCCAATATCGCCTTGCGGCTCGGCGTCAATCTCGCGATGTACGCCATGACGCACTAGCGAGGCCGCGCGGTCGCCCCGGGCGTGCTCGCGTCGTTCAGCGTCGACTCGCAGGGTCGCCTCGCGTGGTTCAGCGGGTTCAGCGGTCGACTCGATTCGCGACGGTGCGCCCGGGCCTGCGCAGAAACGCCTCGACGTGCGCTCTCTCGCCCTCCTTGTCGTAGGCCGCGAGCATGAAGGCCGGCTTGAAATCGCGCGGATGGGCGGCGGTGAAGGCCTCGAAGGTTTTTTGGACGGTGTCGAGCACCGCTTGATGCGCGGGCACCGTCCAGTGCCCGGGCTCCTGCATCGTCACCCGGCACGAGGCGGCACGGCATTCGACGACGATGTCGGAGAACCCGGAATCCGAACCGAGCTGTTTGACCTGCGCCTCGATCCGAGGCTCCATGGACGCCGCCCATTCGGAGTCCGGAGGCTCGTCCTCGAACAGCAGGTCCGCCCGGATGCGATCGTGAACCATTCTCGAGAACTCCGAATCGGAGATCTCGTCGATCTCGGACGGGTCGAGGCCCGAAGGTCCGATGCCGACGAACCTGAGGACCAGATGCCCCACGAGGTCGGTGAACACGAAGTCCCGGTCGGCCTGCGCTCGGCTGGCCGGCGGCCACACGGCCACGGCCAATCCCAGCGAGACGAGGATCGACGAAACTGAAGCTCGCATAACGTTCGCCCGCGCAAAGCATTCGAAGGTGGCAATTCTTCCCTTTTTCGGGCCTGAATTGTCAACTTTCCTTTGGCTAAGCCCCTGGCACGGACCGACAAATTGTGGCGGCGTGGGCCCAGTGGTACGCTCGCAAAGGGCGTGAATCCGTCGGCGCAGCACGCAGGTTGCCGAGCACTTGCCGGTTACCGAGCACTTGCCGGTTACATAATTCTCGGGAGAAAGAAATGATCAAGCGAGCTTTGGGAGCACTCATCTTTTCCGCCTGGCTGCTGGGGAGCGGCGCCGCGTCGGCGCATCACTCTCTCTCGGGCGTTTACGACATTCGCAAGGGCGGGGAAGTGACGGGTGTCGTCAAGAAGGTCGAGTTCGCGAACCCCCACGGAGCGATCACGATCGACGTGCCGAGCGACAACGGCATGCCGACGGAATGGATCATGACGACGGGCGGCGCCAACGCGCTCGCGAGCCTCGGCTTCGGCAAGGGCGGCCCGAACACGGTCGTTCCCGGGGACACCGTCACGATCAAGTATTACCCGGCGCGCAACGGCAAGTCGATCGGCTTCATCCGCTCGATCACGCTGGCCAACCAGAAGACGATCGAATTCAAGCCGGAATAGCACTCGCGTCGAAAAAGAATTACAGGGGTAGACCAATATGACCTTGGATAAGGGGATCATCAGAAAGTCGATCTGCGCCGCTGCCGTGGCGCTTGCGATCGGCGTATCGATCTCGGCAAGCGCGCAGTTCGGCGGCGACCCGACGCCGCCCTACACGCCCGCGCCCGACGCCAGAGATTTGAAGTCCGTGCTGTTCAACTGGCCCTGGCACCAGGGCATGCTGCGCGGCATCGAGGAGCACGAGCTCATCGTCTCGCTCGAGTATCGCGGCGAAGGCACCGTCCAGATCAACGGCCAGGCCTGCAAGCTCGAGCCGTTCAAGGCGAGTGAAAGGCCCGGCGAGCTCGGCACGGCGGGATACCGCATCGACACGAGCTACCAAAAGCCCGGCTCCCGCACGCAGATCACCTGCACGCTGCCGAATGGTCAGAAGTACCACAACATCGAGGTGGTGAGCGGCACGTACGCGTGGGACGAAGACATCCCGGGCGCGGGGCTCGTGGCGGGCCAAGGCAAGGCCGTATCGAAGCCGAACGAGGTCGACGAGCGGCTCATTCGTCTATGGGCTAGCCCCCAGGGCGCACCCAAAGCCGCCCTCGCGGGCGCCGGCATCCCCCTGCGCAAAGTCTGGCGGAATCCCGGCGGACTGCTCGAGGCGGGCACCCAGAAGCTCGGCCAAACGTCGGTGACCTGGGACGGCAAGACGCCGGTCATCACGTTCCCGATCCCGGGCGTCGACGGCGCAACGGCCGTTGCCCGGCTCGACGATCGCTTCATGACCCAATCCGTCGTCGTCACGCATGGCCGCGATAAGTACGAGTTCACGTACAGCGACTACAAGGACTACAACAACGAGCTCAACCCCATCGAAGTCATGATGGCCGGCAAGATGACGGAGAGCAAAAACGGCAAGGTCATGCGCGAGATCACGACGAAGCAGACGGAGACCGGCAGCGTCTACGTCGTCGTGCCCGTGCCGAAGAGCGTGAGCGGCCACGATCCGGACCCGGTGGAGATGTACGGCACCGATCAGAAGGCGCCCGTGCTCGATTCGACGGAACCCACGCCGCGCATGGCGGACGGCCATCCGGACCTCTCCGGTGCCTGGGCGGGCGGCAACAAGTTCTTCATCTGGCGCTACGGCAACCGCCGCTGCGCACCGGAACAGCTCGAGGGCTGCAGCACGCAGTGGAATCAGACGGTCGACTTCGAGTTCGAGGCGGCTTCGCGCTTCGGGCCGAATCGTCCGCTCTACAAGCCCGAGAACTGGGACAAGGTCGTCTATCTCGACATGTGGACGAACAAGGAAGATCCCATCATGACCTGTCAGCCGATGGGCGAGCCGCGGGAAGGACCGCCCCGGCGCATCTTCCAGACGGCGAGCGACATCACGTTCCTCTACCCGGCCGGCGGCGACGGCGGCGGCGGTTACTCGGACTTCCGCGTGATCTCGCTCGACGGGAAAATGCCGAGCGAAAGGGAGCTCGTCCAGACCAAGTACACGGGTCACTCCTGGACTCACTGGGAAGGCGACACGCTCGTGGTCGAATCGATCGGCTTCACGCCGGAGACCTGGCTCGCGCGCGGCGGCTTCTTCCACTCGGAGAACATGAAGGTCACCGAACGCTTGACGCGCAAGGGCGATCAGCTGCTCTACGAGTCGACGGTCGAGGATCCGGACGTGCTGCTCCGGCCTTGGACGCTGGACCCGCTGCTCATGACGCTCGCCAAGGACGACGGCCCCGGCGCCGATCGCGCTCGGCTGATCGGCGTGGAGCGCGGCGTGTGCCAGTCCTACGAGCTCGACGACATCTCGTGGCAGATTCATCACTAGGATCTGTGTAGTAGTAGTGGGCG
>DASTSM010000011.1:0-5584 GCA_035760685.1 Gammaproteobacteria bacterium
CGTCCATGTCGGCGATCATCGCCACGCCGTCGCCGAGCGCGAGCGCCGTCTCGAACGATTCGGCGAGCCGCTGCTCGATCCCGGGCCGCACCTTGATGCGGTCGACGACGGCCTCGATCTCGTGCTTGCGCTTGCGGTCGAGCTTCGGCGCCTCGTCGAGATCGTAGACCGCCCCGTCGATGCGCGCGCGCACGAAGCCCTGGCCCTTGAGCCGCTCGAGCGCCTCGCCGTGCTCGCCCTTGCGCGCCGAGACGACGGGCGCGAGCAGCATGACGCGCTGGCCTTCGGGCAGCGCGAGCACCTGATCGACCATCTGCGAGACGCTCTGCGCCCTGAGCGGCCGGCCGTGCGTCGGGCAGCGCGGCTCGCCCGCGCGCGCGAAGAGCAGGCGCAGGTAGTCGTAGATCTCCGTGACCGTGCCGACGGTCGAGCGCGGGTTGTGCGACGTCGACTTCTGCTCGATCGAGATCGCGGGCGAGAGGCCCTCGATGTGGTCGACGTCGGGCTTCTCCATGATCGAGAGGAACTGCCGGGCGTAGGCCGAGAGCGACTCGACGTAGCGCCGCTGCCCCTCGGCGTAGAGCGTGTCGAACGCGAGCGACGACTTGCCGGACCCCGACAGGCCCGTAAAGACGATGAGCCGGTCCCGCGGCAAATCGAGATCGACGTTCTTGAGGTTGTGCGTGCGCGCGCCGCGGATCTGGATTTGCTGGCTCGACATTCCGAAGGGGAGGTAGAAACGAAACGAATACTATAGCGGCTATGGGCGGGCGGGGCCCCATCTGTCATGGGTCCGCCCGTGCTCGTCGGTCGCGCAGGCCGCCGCTGCCGGGGCCGCGCGCGAGAAGACGGCCGTTCCGCCGCGCCGACCGGGCCCTCGGGCAAAAACGGCCCAACTTCACCCAAAACGCGGATGAGATCGACCCCCGACGCAGCGTACAATCCCAGCAAGTTGAGGGGGGCTCACGGAGCCCGTGGTCCTAACCTAGGCCGCCCATAGGACAGGAAATCGAGCAGGAGATTCCATGGCAAGGGGCATCAATAAGGTCATTCTGATCGGGAATCTCGGCGCGGATCCCGAGACGCGCTACATGCCGAGCGGCAGCGCGGTCACGAACCTCCGCATCGCGACGAGCGAGCAGTGGAAGGACAAGGAGAGCGGCGAGCAGCAGGAGCGCACCGAGTGGCACACGGTCGCGATGTTCGGCCGTCTCGCCGAAATCGCGGCCGAGTATCTGCGCAAGGGCTCGCAGGTCTACATCGAAGGGCGGCTCCGCACGCGCAAGTGGCAGGACCGGGACGGCAACGATCGCTGGACGACCGAGATCGTCGCGAACGACATGCAGATGCTCGGCGGCCGGTCGCAAGGCGGGGCGACCGCGCCCGCCCGCGGCGGCGAGCCTCGCCAGGCAGGCGAGACCTCGGCGGCTCCCGTCGAGGACTTCGACGACGACATCCCGTTCTGAGCACGCTTCCGAGCCTCGAGTCCCCGCATTGACGCAGCGCTACTTCATCCAAACCTTCGGCTGCCAGATGAACGAGTACGATTCGGCCAAGATGGCCGACGTGCTCGCGGCGAGCTTCGGCGCGCGCGCGGCCGAGCGGCCCGACGACGCGGATATCCTGCTGCTCAACACGTGCTCGGTCCGCGAGAAGGCGGCCGAGAAGGTCTTCTCGCTGCTCGGACGCTGGCGCGAGATCAAGGAGCTGCGTCCCGGCACGATCATCGGGGTCGGCGGCTGCGTCGCAAGCCAGGAGGGCGAAGGGATCCTGCGCCGCGCGCCCTTCGTCGACGTCGTCTTCGGCCCCCAGACGCTGCATCGGCTGCCCGAGCTCATCGGCGCCGTGCGCAGCGGCCGCCCCGGCGTCGTCGACGTGAGCTTCCCCGAGATCGAGAAGTTCGACCGGCTGCCGGATCCGCACACGGCCGGCCCCACGGCCTTCCTCTCGGTCATGGAGGGCTGCAGCAAGTACTGCACGTATTGCGTCGTGCCGTATACGCGCGGCGAGGAGATCAGCCGGCCCCTCGACGACGTCGTCGCCGAGGCCTATCGGCTCGCCGAGCTCGGCGTCAAGGAGATCAACCTGCTCGGTCAGAACGTCAACGCGTACCGAGGCGCAACTCACGACGGGCGCACGGCCGATCTCGCCACGCTGATCCACTACGTCGCGGCCATCGACGGCGTCGAGCGGATCCGCTTCACGACGTCTCATCCCGTGGAGTTCACGGACTCGTTGATCGAAGCCTACCGCGAGGTCGGCAAGTTGGCCGGATTTCTGCATCTCCCGGTCCAGAGCGGATCGGACCGCGTATTGACCCTCATGAAACGAGGACACACCGCGGAGCAGTACGTGCGCAAGATGGACCGGGTGCGCGAGGCGCGGCCCGGCATCTCGATCTCGACCGACTTCATCGTCGGCTTCCCGGGCGAGACCGAGCAGGACTTCGAGGAGACGCTCGCGTTGATCCGGCGCGTCGGCTTCGACCAGTCGTTCAGCTTCATCTACAGCCCGCGGCCCGGGACTCCGGCCGCGGCGCTCGTCGAGGATCAGATCCCGCGCGAGGTCTCGCAGGACCGGCTCGAGCGGCTCCAGGCGCTCGTCAACGAGCAGGCCCGCGCCATCAGCCGCGGCATGGTCGGAAGAGTCGAGCGCGTGCTCGTCGAGCGCGTGTCGAGAAAGTCGCAGCGCGAAGTCGCGGGCCGCACCGAGAACAACCGCTGGGTCAACTTCATCGGCGCTTCGAGCCTCGTAGGCCGATTCGTGGACGTGCAAATCACCGAGGCGCTGCCGAACTCCCTGCGCGGGCGCAAGCTCGAGAGGACGGCGCATCAATCCGTTGCCTGACATCGCGCCAGTCGAGAACCGCATCGACGTGCTGCTCGTGCCGGACGACCACGAGCGCCTCGCGAACCTGTGCGGGCAGCTCGACGAGCACCTGCGCATGATCGAGCAGCGGCTCGGCGTTCGGATCAGCAATCGCGGCAACCGCTTCGAGCTCACGGGGCCGGCGCCGCAGGCCGACGTCGCGCGCAAGGTGCTCGAGGACCTGTTCGCGGCGACGGAGACGGAGCGGCTGGACCCCGAGCGCGTGCACCTCGCGCTCGTCGAGCACGCGCAGCCCGGCGGCAAGACGCGCGCCGACGACCTCGTGATCCACACGCGGCGGCGCGACGTGCGCGCGCGCGGAGGCAATCAGGCCTCGTATGCGCGCGCGATGCGCGAGAACGACCTGACCTTCGGCATCGGCCCGGCCGGAACCGGCAAGACTTACATGGCAGTGGCCGCGGCCGTCGAAGCCCTGACCTCCGACGTCGTACGCCGCATCGTGCTCGTGCGCCCGGCCGTCGAGGCCGGCGAGCGGCTCGGCTTTCTGCCCGGCGACATGTCGCAGAAGATCGATCCGTACCTGCGTCCCATGTACGACGCGCTCTACGAGCTGCTCGGCTTCGACCGCGTCGGGCGCCTCATCGAGCGGCACGTCATCGAGATCGCGCCGCTCGCCTTCATGCGCGGCCGGACGCTCAACGAGTCGTTCGTGATCCTCGACGAGGGGCAGAACACGACGGTCGAGCAGATGAAGATGTTTCTCACGCGCATCGGCTTCGGCACGCGCGCCGTCGTCACGGGCGACGTCACGCAGACCGATCTGCCGCGCGGCCGCGAGTCCGGGCTCAAGCACGCCTCGCGCGTGCTTCGAGGCATTCCCGGCATCGCTTTCGTCGATTTCGGGCCGAACGACGTCGTGCGCCACCCCCTCGTGCAGAGCATCGTGGCGGCCTATGCACGCGAAGAGGAAAAAGGCGGCCCCGACAAGGACGCGGAGTGACGCGCCGCTCGCCTTCCGCGCCTGCCCGCGCCCGGGCCGCGGCGCGCGGCCGTTCGCGGGCCGCTCCGCGCGGCGCGATCGATGCGAGCTCTCGTTCGCCCGCGGCGGCCCGGACTCCGGCCCGCCGCGCCCTCGCGGTGACGATCCAGAGCGCGAGCCGGGCACCGAAACCTTCGACGCGGGACATCCGGCGGTGGGCGCGCGCCGCGCTCGATCCGGGCGCCTCCGGCGACCTGACCGTGCGCGTCGTCGACGAGGAAGAGTCGGCCGCGCTGAACGGCCGTTATCGCGGGCGGTCGAAGCCCACGAACGTGCTCTCGTTCCCGGCCGCGCGCGACGTTCCTCCGCCTCCCGGCGAGCCGCCGCAGATCGGCGATCTCGTGATCTGCGCCCCGGTCCTCGCCCGCGAGGCCGAGGCGCACGGCAAGACCCTCGAGGCCCACTGGGCGCACATCGTGATCCACGGCGTGCTGCACCTCCTCGGTTACGATCACGAGGCGGACGCCGAGGCCCGCGTCATGGAGGACCGCGAGCGCGAGATCCTCGGCCGTCTCGGCTTCGAGGACCCTTATTCTTTGGAACGACAGTGACTTGCGTGCCGCGGAGGGGCCCTGCAAGATAGGCGCGACGGCACTCGCATGACCGACGAAGAAACTTCGAGCACCGAATCGACCGGCATCACCGGTTGGTGGGCGCGGCTTTTCCAGGGCCGCGATGAAATCAAGGGCCGAGACGAGATCTCGGCCTTTCTCGCGGAGTGCCGCCGGCAAGACCTGCTCGCGCCCGACGAGTACGCGATGATGCGCCGCGTGCTCGAGGTCTCGCACACGCAAGTCCGCGACATCATGGTGCCGCGCTCGCACATGGTCGTGCTGCCGAAGGACGATCTTCCCGAGACGCTGCTCGAGACCATCGTCGAGTCGGGCCACTCGCGATTCCCCGTCATCGGCGAGGACCGCGACGAGGTCGTCGGGATGCTGCTCGCGAAGGATCTGCTCAAGCACTTCGCGGCTGGGCAGCGCGGCTTCGACATCGAGAAGTTCTTGCGCCCCGCCGTGTTCGTTCCCGAGAGCAAACGCCTCAACACGCTGCTGACCGAGTTCAGGCAGAGCCACAACCACATGGCCATCGTCGTCGACGAGTACGGCGGCGTCTCGGGCCTCGCGACGATCGAGGACGTGCTCGAGCAGATCGTCGGCGAGATCGACGACGAGCACGACCCCGAGGAAGCGGACCCGATCCAGGAGCAGGGCGACGGGCGCTATCAGGTGCTCGCGCTGACGCGCATCGAGGACTTCAACGAGTACTTCGGCGCGAGCTTGAGCGACGAGGAATACGACACGATCGGCGGCCTCGTCATGCACGAGCTCGGCCGGTTGCCGCGGCGCGGCGAGCAGCTCGACTTCGGGGGTTTCCGTTTTCGCGTGCTGCGCGGCGATCGCCGCCGCGTTCACAGCGTGGAAGTCGTGCGCCTGCCGCTCGCGGCCGAAGGCTGATGGCCGTCGGCGCGGGATCGCAGCTTCCCGAGAGCAGAGGGCTCCGGCGCATCGCGAGCGCGCCCCTCGCCTTGTTTGCGCGCCTGCGCCGAGGCGATGCGGCGGATGCGGCCGCGCTCGGCAAGCTCGGCCTCGTCGTCGCGGCCGGCGCGCTGCTGCCGCTCGCGTTCGCGCCGTTCGAATGGTTCTGGCTCGCCCCCCTCTCCTATGCCGTGCTCTTCCTCGCCTGGCGGCACGCGCGGCCCGCCGCCGCCATCAG
>DASTSM010000012.1:0-7636 GCA_035760685.1 Gammaproteobacteria bacterium
CTCGACGCGCTCACGCGGGCGACGCCGCTCGACACCGTGCGCGAGGGCCTGCGCGCGATGCAAACCTTTCAAGAAGCGCGCGCGGGATCGCTCTTCGGCGACTTCGGCGGCCGCGGCTGGGAATGGATCGACAATTTCATCGCGCTCGGCGGGCTGTATCTGCTCTATGCCGGCATCATCCGGTGGCAGATCCCGCTGGCCGTGCTCGCGGGCCTGCTCGTGCCGGCCGGCCTCACCTATTTCGCGGAGCCGAGCCGCTTCGCGTCGCCGGGCTTTCATCTCTTCAGCGGCGCGACGATGCTCGGCGCGTTCTTCATCGCGACGGATCCGGTCTCGGCGTCGACGACGGACCGCGGCCGCCTCGTCTACGGCGCGGGCATCGGGCTCCTGACGTTCGCCATCCGCACATGGGGCGGCTATCCGGACGGCGTCGCCTTCGCGGTTCTGCTCATGAACGCGGCCGTTCCGCTCATCGACCGCTATACGCGGCCCCGCATCTACGGCCATGCGGAAAGGTAGCGCGCTCAAGACCTTGGTCCTCGTCGCCGTCGTCGCGACGGGCGCCGCTTTCATCGTCACGGCGAGCCACGAGTTCAGCAAGGACCGCATCGCCGCCAACGAGCGCGCGCGAGTGCTCGCGAGCCTCGAGACCGTGCTCGATCCGCGCCTGCGCAGGCGGGGCCTCGTGCCGACGCGCATCACGGCGACCGATCCCGATCTGCTCGGCAGCGACAAGCCCATCGACGTCTTCGTCGTGACGGAGGGCGGCCGGCCGGAAGCCGCGATCCTCGCGTCCGTCGCCCCCGACGGCTACAACGGACCCATTCATCTCCTCGTCGGCCTCTCGGCCGGCGGCACCGTGACCGGCGTGCGCGTGCTGAGCCACAGCGAGACGCCGGGTCTCGGCGATCGCATCGAGAGCGGCAAATCGAGCTGGATCGAGCAATTCGACGGCAAGAGCCTCGCGAGCCCGCCCGTCGAGAAATGGGCCGTGCGCAAGGACGGCGGCGACTTCGACGCGCTGACGGGCGCGACGGTGACGCCGCGCGCGGTCGTCAAGGCCGTCAAGAATACGTTGATATACTTCAGCCGGCACCGCGACGAGCTCTTCGCCGAGGCGGCACGGGCCGAGGCCGAGCAACGCAAGTGAGACTGGAGAGGAGCGGAGTGGGGCTGCCGAGGAGCGGAATTGGACTGCCGAGAAGCGGGAGTGGACTGCCGAGGAGCGGAGGTGGACTGCCGAGGAGCGGGAGTAAGACTACCGCGGAGCGCGCGGTCTCGCCGCGGGAAGAACGCGCGAGCGCGCGTCCTCGCCGGGCGGGCGACGCATGAGCGAGCTTAGATCGGCGGTCACCGCGGGGCTCTGGAGCAGCAACCCCGCGCTCGTGCAGATGCTCGGCCTCTGTCCCTTGCTCGCGATCACGACCACGGTCGTGAACGGCCTCGCCCTCGGGCTCGCGACGACCGCCGTGCTGGTGCTCACGAACGCCGTGATCTCGGCGCTCAGGCACACGCTTGCGCCGGTCGTGCGCATCCCGCTCTTCGTGCTCATCATCGCGTCGCTCGTGACCTGCATCGACCTGCTAACGAGCGCCTACCTCTCCGACCTGCACCAGGTCCTCGGGCTCTTCATCCCGCTCATCATCACGAACTGCGCCGTGCTCGCTCAGGCCGAGATCGTCGCGAGCCGGCGCGGCATCGCGGTCTCGGCCGTCAGCGGCCTCGCGGCCGGCCTCGGGTTCTGCTTGGTCCTCGTCGCGCTCGGAGCCGTCCGCGAAGCGCTCGGGCAAGGCACCCTCCTCGCGGGCACGTCGATGCTCTTCGGCGCGGGAACGGCGGGGCTGCGCATCCAGCTGCCTTTCCACGGCATGCTCGCGGCGGTGCTGCCCCCCGGCGCCTTCTTCGGTCTCGCGGGGCTGCTCGCGCTGCGCAATCTCCTCGTCAAGGAGCCGCGGCCCGAGCGCTTACCGCTCGCCGAGGAGCCGCCGCCGCTGGAGGAAGCCCGCGAGTGAATGCGGCCAAGCGCCGCGCGATCTACGAGCGGTTCGCGCGCCACAACCCGGCGCCGACGACCGAGCTCGTGCACGGCACGCCGTTCGAGCTGCTGGTCGCCGTCGTGCTCTCCGCCCAAGCGACCGACGCCGGCGTCAACAAGGCGACGGAGAAGCTCTTCCGCGTCGCGCGGACGCCCGCGGAGATGCTCGCGCTCGGCGAGGACGGTCTCAAGGAGCACATCAAGAGCATCAACTTCTTCAATACGAAGGCGCGCAATCTCATGAAGACCTGCCGGGCGCTCGTCGAGCGCCACGGCGGCGAGGTTCCGCGCGAGCGCGAGGCGCTCGAGGCGCTGCCCGGCGTGGGCCGCAAGACGGCGAACGTGATTCTGAACACGGCGTTCGGCGAGTCCGCCATCGCAGTCGATACGCACATCTTCCGCGTCGCGAATCGCACGGGGCTCGCGAAGGGCGAGACGCCGCGCGAGGTCGAGGACCGGCTCGAGAAGGTCACGCCCGAGGAGTTCAAGAAGAACGCGCACCACTGGCTCATCCTGCACGGACGCTACGTCTGCAAGGCGCGGAAGCCGAATTGCCCGGAGTGCATCATCCGCGACCTCTGCGAGTACAAGGCGAAGACGACGTTCGCTTGAGAGCAGCGCGCTTGATCGGCGCTTGCGAGAGGCCGCGCTTCGGATTGCGTCAGCGCTTCGCCCTGGGTCAGCGCCTCGGAGTGCGTCAGCGCTTCGGAACGTAAAGGTCCGTGATCGTGCCGGCGGCGGCCTCCGCGGCGAAAGCGACCGTCTCGGACAGCGTCGGATGCGGGTGGATCGTGAGGCCGATGTCCTCCTCGTCCGCGCCCATCTCGATCGCGAGCGTCGCTTCGGCGATGAGGTCGCCCGCGTTCGTGCCGACGATGCCGGCGCCGAGCACGCGCCCCGTGCCTTGCTCGAACAGCAGCTTGGTGATCCCGTCCGAGCGGCCGAGCGACAGCGCGCGGCCGCTCGCGGCCCAAGGGAAGACGCCCTTCTCGTAGCGCACGCCTTCGGTCTTCGCCTGCTCCTCCGTGAGACCGGTCCACGCGACCTCGGGATCGGTGTAGGCGACTGAAGGGATCGCGCGCGCATCGAAGAAGCTCTTGCGGCCCGCGGCCGCCTCGGCTGCGACGCGGCCCTCGTGCGAGGCTTTGTGCGCGAGCATCGGCGGACCCGCGATGTCGCCGATCGCGAAGATGTGCGGAACGTTCGTGCGCATCTGCTTGTCGACGGGGACGAACCCGCGATCGTCGACGCGGATGCCCGCCGCCTCCGCGCCGATGGCGCGGCCGTTCGGCCGGCGGCCGACCGCGACGAGCACGCGGCCGTAGCGCTGCGGCTCGGCGGGCGACTCGTCGCCGTCGAAGCGGACGGCAATGCCGTCCGCGCCCGCCTCGACTTTCACGACCCGCGTGCCGAGCATGATCGCGGCGTAGCGGGCCCGGAGGCGCTTCTCGAGCGGCCGCACGAGGTCGCGGTCGACGCCGGGAAGCAGCGTTTTCGTGAGCTCGACGACCGAGACCTCGACGCCGAGCGCGTCGTAGACCGTCGCCATCTCGAGCCCGATGATGCCGCCGCCGATCACGAGCATGCGCTCGGGCAGCTCCTCGAGCTCGAGCGCCGCCGTCGAATCCATGACGCGCGGATCGTCGGGCAGGCCCGGCAAGCGCGTCGGCTCGGAGCCCGCCGCGATGATGCACTGATCGAAGGGAACGCGCCGGCGCTCTCCGCCCTGCTCGACCTCGATCTCGTTCGCGGAGACGAAGCGGCCGGTGCCGCGCACGACCTCGACGCGCCGTTGCTTCGCGAGCGCGGCGAGCCCCTGCGTGAGCTGTCCGACGACGTCGTTCTTCCATCGGCGGAGCTTGGCCGTGTCGATGCGCGGCGCACCGAACGCGATGCCGCGCTCGGCCATCTCGCTCGCTTCCTCGATGACCCTCGCCGCGTGCAGCAGCGCCTTCGACGGGATGCAGCCGACGTTGAGGCACACGCCGCCGAGCGCCGCCTCGCGATCGACGAGCGTGACCTCGAGACCCAAATCCGCCGCGCGGAACGCCGCGGTGTAGCCGCCGGGTCCCGCGCCGAGCACGACGACGCGCCTGCCGGCGGGCGGCGGACCCACGGCCGGCTCGCGCGCGGCCTCTCGAGACGCGACGGCGCCGCCGGGAGACGCCGCGCGGGGCGGCTCCGGCTCTCGCCGAGGCTCCGAGTCGGGCCTCGTGCGCGCCTCCGGCGGCGGCGCTCGGCGAGCGCCCGGCTCGCTCGCAAGGCGGGCGCCGGCCCCGCCCGAGGCCGCCTGCGGAGGCGCCGCCGGCCCCGCGGCTTCCTTTCGCGTCCCAGCGCTCGATTCCGGCGCTTCTGCCGCGTCGAGCTCGCCGATGAGGTCGCCCGCCGACACCTTGCCGCCCACGTCGACGGCGAGCGAGGCGATGACGCCGGCCACCGGGCTCGGCACGTCCATCGTGGCTTTGTCGGTCTCGAGCGTGAGGAGCGGGTCTTCCTTCTCGACGCGGTCGCCGGCCTTGACGTGGACCTCGATGACGTCGACGGCGTCGAAGTCGCCGAGGTCCGGCACGCGGATCTCGGTCCGGCTCACGGCACGGCCTCGAGCAGGCGTTCGACCTGACCCAGCGTCTCGGCGAGGCGCGTCGTGAAGCGCACCGCGTCCGCGCCGTCGATGACGCGGTGATCGTACGACAGCGAGAGCGGCAGCATGAGGCGCGGCACGAACTCGCCGGCGCGATAGACCGGCTGCCACGCATGGCGCGACACGCCGAGGATCGCGACCTCGGGGGCATTCACGATCGGCGTGAAGAATCGGCCGCCGATGCCACCGAGGCTCGAGATCGTGAACACGCCGCCTTGGATGTCGTCGGCCTTGAGCTTGCCGCTCCGCGCGAGCGCGCTCAATCGGCCGAGGTCGCTCGCGAGCTCGTAAACGTCCTTCTTGTCGGCGTCGCGGATCACGGGTACGACGAGGCCGTTCGGCGTGTCGGCCGCGAAGCCGATGTGCGTGTACTCCTTGAAAACGAGGCTCTCGCCGTCCGCGCCGAGCGACGATTTGAATTTCGGGAGCTCGGCGAGCATGAGCGCGCATGCGCGCATGACGAACGCGAGCGGCGTGAGCTTGATGCCGCGCTGCTCCGCCTCGGCCTTCAACGAGCGCCGCGTCTCCTCGAGGGCGGTGATGTCGGCTTCGTCGTGCTGCGTGACGTGCGGGATGTTGACCCAGCTCGCGTGCACGCGCGCCCCTGAGATGCGCTGGATCCGGCCGAGCGGCCGGACGTCGATCGCGCCGAACTTCGCGAAGTCGACCTGCGGCACCGGCGGCAACGCGGGCTCGGCGGGACGCGCGCCGCGCATGATCTCCTTGACGTAGCTTTTGACGTCGTCGGCCGTGACTCGGCCCTTGCGGCCGCTGCCGCGCACGCGGCCGAGATCCACGCCGAGCTCGCGCGCGAGCTTGCGTACCGACGGGCTCGCGTGCACGCGCGCGAAGCCGGCCTCGTCGATAGCTGCGCCGATCGGCCGCACCGCCGGAGGCTCCGCGGCCGGAGGCTTCGCCGCCGCCGCGGAGCCCTGCCGCGCGGCCCGCTCCGCGGGCGCCGCGGAGCCTTGCCGGGCGGCCCGCTCCGCCGGCGTGCCGGCGCTCGGCTCGAGGCCCGGCGCCGCCGCGCCCGTCGTCGAGATGCGCGAGCGCAGCACCATGATCTCATCGCCCGCGGAGACGCGATCGCCGACCTTGACGCGCAGGGAGACGATCGTGCCGGCCTCGGGCGCCGGCACGTCCATCGTGGCCTTCTCGGTCTCGAGCGTCATGAGCGCTTGCTCCGCCTCGACCTCGTCGCCCTCCTCGACGAGCACCTCGATGACCTCGACGTCCGAGAAATCGCCGAGGTCGGGAACCGTGACCATGCGCTCGGCGCCGCTAGACGCTGCGCCGGCCGCTGCTGGAGCCGCTGCGGCCGGCTCGGCCGGCTCGGCCGGCTTCGCCGCGGATTTCGTTGCGCCGGCCGCCTGCGCGGAAGCGGCTTTCGCGCCGCCGTTGCCGCCCGCGCCGCCGCCGTCCGCGCTCGCGGTCGATGCCGCGGTGCTCTCGCCGCGGCGCGCCTTGCCCGCCGCGCCGGCCGCCCCGGCCTCCTCCGCACGAGGCGCTGCGGGGGCCGGCGCTTCGAAGTTCGCGCCGTCCGTATCGAGCGTGATCAGGGGATCGCCCGTCGAGACGCGGTCGCCGACGGCGACCTTGACCTCGCCGACCACGCCGGCCGCGGGCGCCGGCACGTCCATCGTGGCCTTGTCCGTCTCGAGGGTGACGATGGGATCCTCGGGCGCGATGCGATCGCCGGCCTTGACGAGGACCTCGATGATCTCGACGTCGGCGAAATCGCCAAGATCGGGTACCGACACTTCCACGTGCGGCCGCCGATCAGAGCGTAACGGGAGCGGGTCTGTCGGCGTCGATGCCGAGCTTCTTGATCGCCTTGGCCACGGTCTTGGGCTCGAGCGCACCTTCGTCGGCGAGCGCTTTGAGCGCCGTCGCGACGATCGATCTCGCGTCGACCTCGAAGAACTCGCGGAGCGCGGCGCGGCTGTCGCTGCGACCGAAGCCGTCGGTGCCGAGCACGTAGTAGCGGCCGGGGACCCACTGGCGAATCTGGTCGGGCACGGTCTTGATGTAGTCCGTCGCGGCGACGAAGGGACCGTGCTTCTCGGCCAGGCACTGCTCGACGTAGCTCGTGCGGGCGGCCTTGCCGGGATGCAGCGTGTTCCAGCGCTGCGTCTCGAGCGCTTCGCGGCGCAGCTCGCTGAAGCTCGTGACGCTCCACACGTCGGCGGCGACGCCGTACTCGCTCTCGAGCGTCTCGGCCGCGGCGAGCACCTCGCGCAGGATCGTGCCCGAGCCGAAGAGCTGCACGCGCGTCTCCGCGTCCCCGCCGGCTTTCAGCAAGTACATGCCGCGCAGGATGCCCTCCTCGACGCCGTCGGGAATCGGCGGGTGCACGTAGTTCTCGTTCATGCAGGAGATGTAATAGAAGATATTCTCCTGCTCCTTGAACATGCGCCGCAGGCCGTCGTGGATGATGACGGCGAGCTCGTAGGCGTAGCACGGATCGTAAGCGCGGCAATTCGGAATCGTCGTCGCGACGAGCTGACTGTGTCCGTCCTGATGCTGGAGGCCTTCGCCGGCGAGCGTCGTGCGGCCGGCCGTCCCCCCGATCAGGAAGCCGCGCGACTGCATGTCGCCGCCGGCCCAGGCGAAGTCGCCGACGCGCTGGAAGCCGAACATCGAGTAGTAGATGTAGAACGGGATCATCTGCACGCCGTGATTCGCATACGACGTACCCGCCGCGAGCCACGAGCAGAACGAGCCGGCCTCGTTGATGCCTTCTTCGAGAATCTGACCTTTTTTGTCCTCGCGGTAGTAAGTGAGCTGATCCGCGTCCTGGGGCGTGTAGAGCTGGCCTACGGCGGAGTAGATGCCGATCTGCCGGAACAGGCCTTCCATGCCGAACGTGCGCGCCTCGTCCGGGACGATCGGCACGACGTGCTTCCCGAGGTTCTTGTCCTTCAGCAGGATCCCGAGCAGGCGCACGAACGCCATCGTCG
>DASTSM010000013.1:0-4500 GCA_035760685.1 Gammaproteobacteria bacterium
GTGACCACGGTGTACCGCGCGCCGCCCGATCTCGCGCAGAGCGAGAACATCCCGGGGCTCCCGCTCGGCACGCGCGGCGGCGGCCTGTTCCATCACAACTTCCCGCTCGACGGCGAGTACGACTTCAGCATCTTTCTGCTGCGCAACATCGTCGGCTACATGAAGGGACTCGAGTGGCCGCATCAGATCGAGCTCTCGATCGACGGCGAGCGCGTGTTCACCGCGCAGGTCGGCGGCGAGGCCGACAACGCGATGTCGGACGCGAATTTCGCGGCAGCCGCCGACAAGATCGACCAGCGCCTGCGCACGCGGCTCTTCGTCAAGGCCGGGCCGCACGACGTCGCCGTCGCGTTCGTGAGGCGCGACTCGGCGGAGACGCACGAGCCGCTCGAGCTGCACACCCGCGATCTCGACCTTCAGAACATGAACGGCGAGCCGGTCTTCGACTACATGAACATCACCGGGCCGTTCGATGCGAAGGGCGCGGGCGAAACGCCGAGCCGGCGCAAGATCTTCACGTGCCGTCCCGAGAGCAAGGAGGACGAGGAGCCCTGCGCCGAGCAGATTCTCTCGACGCTCGCCCACCGCGCGTACCGGCGGCCCGTCAACGAGGAGGACGTCGCGCTCCTGCTCAAGTTCTACGAGCAGGGACGCGAGCAGGGTACCTTCGACGCCGGCATCGAGAACGCGCTGCGCGTGATGCTCACCAGCCCGAACTTCCTGTTCCGCAGCGAGCCCGATCCGAAGAACGTCGCGCCCGGCGAGGTGTATGCCGTCGACGACGTCGCGCTCGCGTCGCGCTTGTCGTTCTTCCTGTGGAGCAGCCTGCCCGACGACGAGCTGCTCGCGCTCGCCGAGCAGCACAAGCTCTCCGACCCGGAGGTCTACGAGCAGCAAGTCCGGCGGATGCTCAAGGATCCGCGCTCGGAGTCGCTCGTCGATAATTTCGCGAGCCAATGGCTCTTCCTGCGTAACCTCCCGAGCGCGCGTCCGGGCACGGAGGACTTTCCGAACTTCGACGACAACCTTCGCAGCGCGATGCAGCGCGAGACCGAGCTCTTCGTCGGCAGCATCTTCCGGGACGACCGGAACGTCGTCGATCTCTTGACGGCCGACTACACCTTCGTCAACGAGCGGCTCGCCAAGCACTACGGCATGCCGAACATCTACGGCAGCCAGTTCCGCCGCGTAAAGGTTCAGAACGACGCGCGCCGCGGCCTGCTCGGCCAAGGCAGCATCCTCACGGTCACGTCCTATCCGAATCGAACGTCGCCCGTGCTGCGCGGTAAGTTCATCTTGACGAACCTTCTCGGCACGCCGCCGCCGCCGCCGCTGCCGAACGTGCCTTCGCTCGCCGAGAATCAGCCCGGGCAGCAGGCGCGGTCCGTCCGGGAGCGCCTCGAGGAGCACCGCCAGAATCCGGTCTGCAAGGGGTGCCACGGGGTCATGGATCCGCTCGGCCTCGCGCTCGAGAACTTCGACGCGATCGGGCGCTGGAGAACGGAAGAGCCGGGCGGCAAGATCGACGCCTCCGGGCAGCTCGCCGACGGCACGCCGATCGACGGGCCCGTCGCGCTGCGCAAGGCGCTCGTGAAGCGCCCCGAGCAATTCGTCGGCGTGCTGACGCAGAAGCTCCTCACGTACGCGATCGGCCGCGGGCTCGAGGCCTACGACATGCCCACGGTGCGCAAGATCGTGCGGGAGTCCGCGAAAGACGACTATCGGTTCTCGTCGCTCGTTCTCGGCATAACGAACAGCACGCCGTTCCGCATGAAGCGCGCGGCGCCCGCGCCGGGCACGACGACGGCCGACTCGCCCGGCGCGCCGGCGGCCGCGCCGCCGAAGGCCGACGCGACGACGGCTTCGCTGGTGCAGTAGGCGCGCGGCGCGAGCCGAGCGCAGCCGCGGGGCCGGCGAAGCGGATAAGACGATGACTTCGCGCGGGAGGCCGCCCTTTCGCGCCGACCACGTCGGAAGCCTGCTGCGTCCCCGGAGCTTGCTGGAGCTTCGCGAGCGCGCGGCCCGCGGGGAAGTCTCACCGGCGGCGCTTCGCGCGCACGAGGACGAGTGCATACGCGCCGTCGTTTCTCTTCAGGAGTCCATCGGGCTCGAAGGCATCTCGGACGGCGAGTACCGGCGCGAAAGCTTCCACGGCGACTTCATGCGGCGCATCGAAGGCGTCGCGTTCGAGCTCGCGACGCCGGGCAGGGCATCGCTCGCCGGCGGACCTTTCGTCGCCGTCGTCTCGAAGCGCATGCGGCGCCCCGCAGGCGGCATCGAGGTCGA
This sequence comes from Gammaproteobacteria bacterium, assembly GCA_035760685.1. Classification (GTDB taxonomy): domain Bacteria; phylum Pseudomonadota; class Gammaproteobacteria; order Steroidobacterales; family Rariloculaceae; genus ZC4RG20. Next base: position 2,287 of record DASTSM010000013.1, read on the forward strand.
GAACTTCCGTTACCTGCGGTCTCTGACCGCGCGCACGCCGAAGCAAACGATCCCGTCGCCGACGATGGCGCACTTCCGCGGCGGCCGAGAGACGATCGACGCGGGCGCTTATCCGGACATGAGCGAGTTCTTCGCGGACCTCGCCCGCGTGTATCGAGAGGAGGTCGAGGATCTCGCGGAGGCGGGGTGCCGCTATCTGCAGCTCGACGACACGAATCTCGCCTACCTTTGCGACGAGCGCATACGCGCACGCATCGAGGAGCGCGGCGAGAGCTTGGATCGGCTGCCCGGGGACTACGCTCGGCTCATCAACGAATCGATCCGGGGCAGGCCTGCGGACATGGCGGTCTGCATCCACCTCTGCCGCGGCAACGCGCGCAGCCGCTGGTTCGCGGAGGGCGGCTACGAGGCCATCGCCGAGACGCTCTTCAACGAGATCGACGTCGACGGATTCTTCCTCGAGTACGACGACGAGCGATCGGGCGACTTTGCGCCGCTGCGTTTCGTGCCCAAGAGCAAGGCGGTCGTGCTGGGGCTCGTGACGACGAAGCGGGGCGCGCTCGAGGATGCGGACGTCTTGCGCCGGCGCGTCGACGAAGCCAGCCGTTATCTGCCTCTCGATCAGCTCTGCCTCTCACCGCAGTGCGGGTTTGCGAGCGCGGCGGAGGGGAATCTACTGACGGAGGATGAGGAGAAAAGAAAGCTCGAGCTCATCGTCGAGCTCGCGGCCCGGATTTGGAGCTGAGCGGCGTCGTCGGACGCGCTCGCGAGGCAGCATACGCGACCCTTCACGGACTTCGTCTACGTCCGGTTTGCGGCGTTGGCCGCCGAGCTGGCGGAACGTGCCGCCGCAGCGCGCTCGTGCCCGGACCCTCGGGGCGTGCATCGGCTGCGCGTCGCGACGCGGCGCACGCGTTCCGCGCTTCGGACCTTTCGCGACGTTCTGCCCGAGTCTCTCGACCCTGGCGTCCGCGCCGAGCTGCGAAGCCTCGCGCGGGCGCTCGGCGCCGTCCGCGATCTCGACGTCTATCGAGAACGATTCGCCGCGATGCGATCGAAGCTGACGGCGGAGGACGCGGCGGCGCTCGTTCGGCATGAGCGCTATCTCGATACCGAGCGCCGGCGGGCCGCGGCCGAGCTCGCCGCGATTCTCGACGAGGGCTTCGCCGAGCGCCTCGAAGGCTTCGCGGCGCGCGCCGCGGACGTGCGCGCTGCGGATGCGCGCGCCATCGACGCGGAAGGGAAGACCGTCCGCCGCGCCGCTCGCGCCTATATCGAGCGCGGGAAGAAGGGCGTGCTGAAGCACGGCGCTCGAATCGATCGGCATTCGCCGTCCGATCGGCTCCATGCGCTACGGATCCGCATCAAACGATTTAGATACCTGCTCGAGTTCTGCTCGCCGCTCTTCGAAGCTCGCGTCGAGGCCGCGCTGCCGGCAGCGATTCGGGCGCAGGACTTGCTCGGGACGTATCAAGACGCTTGTACCGCGGTCGCGCGGCTGCGCGGTTACGCCGCGGCGGCGCCGGCAAAAGGCGAGTTTCGGGCGGAGATGTTCGCGCTCGGCCAGATCGCGGCTCTCGAGCGGCGCGCGGCGAGGAAGGCGAGGAACCGCTTCGCGAAGGAGTGGCCGGCGATCGAGAAGGCCATCGAGGCATTCACGATCGACGATTGACGAGCGCCCCGCGAGCCGCGCCCGCGGGGCGTTCGAGAACCTCACTTCAGTGATGCTGCCTCTTGCCGACCTGCTTCGCGGGCGCTTCGCCCGGCGTAGGACCTGCGGGCGGACCCACCTGCTCGGCACTCGCTTTGGCTTGGAACCACTTCGTCACGGCGCTCGCTTCGGCCACCGCCGCATTGTTGCGCGCGAGAAGCACCTTGAGAGGTATGCCGGAGGTGCTGTCGCCGGCCGCCTGCACCTTCTTCTCGATGCAGCCGCTGAATTCCTGTTCCGTCTCTTGGCTGCACTCGGGCACTTGCTTCTTCATCTCGGCCTGGACGCAGGAGACGTAAGACTGCACCGCGGTCATGTACTTCTTCACGTCCTCGGTGACCTTCTCGGCCTCCTTCTTACTCATCTTTTCCGAGGCAGGGATCATGACCAGCGGCGGGTTGTCGCAGCCTGCAGCGGCTGCCGTGCAAAAGCCGCCGCCGAGCAGCAGCGCAGAAAGAGCAAGTGCAAGCTTCATAGGTCCTCCCGCCGGACTCGTGTTCTTC
>DASTSM010000014.1:0-12407 GCA_035760685.1 Gammaproteobacteria bacterium
CGGTTTCTTGCCTTCGCGCGGCTTCGCTGTCATGGTGCGCCTCGGCACGGCCTCGTCGTCCGTCGTCGCGTCTTATGGTCGCGTCGCGTCTTATGGATGCGTAGTCGCGTCTTATAATGGACGCGCCCGCGTCGTGCACGCGCATCGTTTCCCGCACGGTTACGACTCCGATCCTTTAGGTACATCCACGTGGCTCCCGAACCCGAAGCGCGGCAGGGCAACGGCTTCTTCGCGAAGCTCAAGGCGCGGCTCGGCCGGAGCCGCAATTGGTTCACGGCCGACCTTCTCGGGCTCTTCCGGTCGGGCATCGACGAGGCGTCGCTCGAGGAGTTCGAGGAGCGGCTCCTCGCGGCGGACGTCGGCGTCGAGGTCACGGGCTGGCTCATCGAGCGGCTGCGCAAGTCCCAGAAGAAAGCTGCGGGCTCCGCCGAGGCCGCCGTCGAAGCGCTTCGCGAGGCGCTCATGGAGCTGCTGGGCCCGGTCGAGGTGCCGCTCGTCATCGACAAGCGCCGCACGCCCTTCGTCGTGCTCGTCGTCGGCGTCAACGGCACGGGCAAGACGACGACGCTCGGCAAGCTCGCGCATCGCTTCAAGCGCGAGGGGCGCTCCGTCCTGCTCGCCGCGGGCGACACGTTCCGCGCGGCCGCCGTCGAGCAGCTCCAGCAGTGGGGCGCGCGGGCCGGCGTGCCCGTCGTCGCCCAGACGCCGGGCGCCGACCCCGCGGCCGTCGTTCACGACGCGCTCGAGGCCGCGCGGGCCCGCCGGGTCGACGTCGTCCTGGCCGACACGGCAGGGCGTCTGCACACGGCGAGCGGCCTCATGGACGAGCTCGAGAAGATCAAGCGCGTCGTTTCGCGCTTCGATCCCGACGCGCCGCACGAGGTCCTGCTCGTGCTCGACGCGAGCCAGGGCCAGAACGCGCTCGCCCAGGCGCGCCAGTTCAACGAGCGGATCAAGGTCACTGGGCTCGCGATCACGAAGCTGGACGGCACCGCGAAGGGCGGCGTGCTGCTCGCGATCGCGAAGCACATCGGCCTGCCGATCCGTTACGTCGCCGTCGGCGAAGGACCCGACGACCTCGAGGTCTTCCGCGCAGAGGAGTTCGTGCGCGCGCTGCTCGGGGACCGCTCGCGGTGATGCGCTACGGGGGCCGGCGCCGGTGATCCGGTTCGAGAACGTATACAAGCGCTACCCGAGCGGGCGCGAAGCGCTCAAGGGCGTGACCTTCGCGCTCGAGCGCGGCGAGATGGCTTTCCTGACCGGCCCCTCGGGCGCTGGCAAGAGCACGCTGCTGAAGCTCGTCACCCTGATCGAGAAGCCGACCCGCGGGACGGTCCTCGTGAATCGCCAGAACACAGCGCGCGTCGCGCGGCGCCGCATCCCCGGCTTCCGCCAGCGCATCGGCGTCGTGTTCCAGGATCACAAGCTGCTCTACGACCGCTCCGTCTTCGACAACGTCGCGCTGCCGCTCGTGATCCTCGGGCTCGGCACTCGCGAGATCTCGCGGCGCGTGCGTGCGGCGCTCGACCAGGTGGGGCTCCTCGGCCGCGAGCGCCACGCGCCGATCACGCTCTCGACGGGCGAGCAGCAGCGCGTCGGCATCGCCCGCGCCGTCGCGAGCCGACCCGACGTCGTCGTCGCCGACGAGCCGACCGGCAACCTCGATCCCGAGCTCTCGCTCGAGATCATGCGGCTCTTCGAGCGCTTCAACGAGGTCGGCGTCACTCTGCTCATCGCGACGCACGATCTCGATCTCGTGGAACGGCTCGGCCGGCGCCGGATCCGCCTCGTCGACGGTCAAGTCGAAGCCGACGGCCGACTGGCCGCCGCGGAGGCCGTGCATGGCTTCCGCTAAACGGTACTTCACGCTGCATGCGCAGAACCTCGTCGGCGCGGCCGGGCGGCTCGCGCGGCAGCCCTTTGCGACGACGCTGACCGTGCTCGTCATCGCGATCGCGCTGGCCTTGCCGGCCGGCCTCAAGGTGCTCATCAACAACGTCGGCGTGCTCAGCGCGTCGTGGCAGGGGGCGGCGGACTTCTCCGTGTATCTGAACCTCGACGTCGAAAAGGCCCGCGCCGAGGCGCTCGCGAAGGAGATCGGCGCCCGCCCCGACGTCGAGTCCGTGCAGCTCGTCGACCGCGACGAGGCGCTGGCCGACTTCCGCGCGCATTCGGGCTTCGGGGGCGCGCTCGACGCGCTCGACGAAAACCCCTTGCCGCATACGCTCGTCGTGCGCCCCGCGAGCGGCGCGCGCGGGGACCTCGAGGCGCTCGCGGCCGACCTCGGCAAGCTGCCCGAGGTCGCGCTCGTTCAGCTCGACACGGCGTGGGTCGCACGCCTCCGCGCGATCCTCGCGCTCGCGGGGCGCCTGCTCGACGTCGTCACGGCGCTGCTCGGGCTCGCGGTCGTGCTCGTGATCGGCAACACGATCCGGCTCGAGATCAACAGCCGCAGCAGCGAGATCGAGGTCATGAAGCTCGTCGGCGGCAGCGACGCGTTCATTCGCCGCCCCTTCCTCTACCTCGGGCTCTGGTACGGCTTCGGCGGCGCCGCCATCGCGGCCCTGCTCGTGGCCGGAACGCTGGCCGTGCTCGCGCCCTCCGCCTCGGCGCTCGCCGACCTTTACGGCAGCGACTTCGCGATCGGCGGACTCACGGCCGGGCAGTACGCCTGGCTGCTCGGAGGCGGCGCGCTGCTCGGCTGGGCGGGCGCCGGCGTCGCCACGGCGCGGCACTTGCATGCGATCGAGCCGCGATAGCGGGGGCGGCGCGAGACGGCCAACTCGCTGATCGTCCAGGGCTTTGTGCATCCGTTCACGGAACGAATCGGGTGCTTAGCACTCTAACGGGCCGAGTGCTAATATCCGGCACTCGCGGGAGGGACGACATGACGACTGCGATAGCTCGAAGAAATTCGGATTTCGTGCTCAGCGGGCCGATCGGCAGCCTCGATCACTACTTGCAGGCCGTGAACTCGCTGCCGCTCCTCGGCGCCGAGGAAGAGCACGAGCTTGCCACACGCTTGCGCGACCACGACGACCTCGACGCCGCTCGGCGGCTCGTGCTGTCGCATCTGCGCTTCGTCGTGCACATCGCGCGCGGCTACGTCGGCTACGGGCTGCCGCTCGGCGATCTGATCCAGGAAGGCAACGTCGGCCTCATGAAGGCCGTGCGCCGGTTCGACCCTCGGGTCGGCGTGCGCCTCGTCTCGTTCGCCGTGCACTGGATCCGGGCCGAGATCCACGAGTACGTCCTCCGCAACTGGCGGCTCGTGAAGGTCGCGACGACGAAGGCGCAGCGCAAGCTGTTCTTCAATCTCCGCAAGTCCAAGAAGCATCTCGGCTGGCTCACGCGCGAGGAAACGGAAGCCGTCGCGAAGGATCTCGGCGTGAGCCCGCGCGAAGTGACGGAGATGGAGCAGCGCCTGAGCGGCCAGGACCTGTCCTTCGACCCGGACCCGGCCGAGGACGACGACTACTCGCCGGTCGCCTATTTGCCGAGCCCGAACAGCGATCCCGCCGACCACGTCGAGCAGGACGACTGGGAAAGCTCCGCCCACGACCGCCTCGACGCGGCGCTCGAGAAGCTCGACGAGCGCAGCCGCGACATCCTCGAGCGGCGCTGGCTCGCGGACGACAAGGCGACTCTGCACGAGCTCGCCGAGCAGTACGACGTCTCGGCCGAGCGCATTCGGCAGATCGAGGCGAACGCGATCGGAAAGCTGAGATCCTACATGGCGGCGTGACGCGCCGCCGGCCGGCCTCGGCGCGACGCGTCGCGGCGGGCCTCGGTGACGCAGCCGCGGCGGGCTCGGCGAGCGCGCGTCTCCGCGGAGGCGCGGGCCGGTGCTCGTCGACACGGACCGCGAAACGAAACGAGGGCCGCCCGGATCTCCGAGCGGCCCTCGAGTTTTTTCGGCCTCGCCTTCCGGCGGCTCGGCCGCGCGCCGTCAGCTCGGCTGCGTGACCGGGACGAGCGTGAGCTCGACGCGCCGGTTCAGCTGCCGGCCTTCCGGGGTGTCGTTCGTCGCGATGGGGCGGAGCTCGCCTTCGCCGACCTCGATGATGCGATCCGACCGCACGCTCCGGGTCTTCAGGTAGGCGGCGACGGCCGCGGCGCGCCGCTCGGAAAGCGCCTGGTTGTAGGCCTCGGTGCCCGTGTTGTCCGTGTGCCCCGCGACCTCGACGATGGTCTTGTCGAACTCCGCGAGCACCTTGGCCACCGAGTCCAAGACCGGATAGAAGCTCGCGTTGAGGTCGGAGCCGTTCGTCGGGAACGTGATGTTGCCCGGCATGTTGAGCGTGATGTTGTCGCCTTGCCGCGTCACGCTGACGCCCGTCTGATCGAGCTCCTGGCGAAGCTTCGCCTCCTGGCGATCCATGTACGAGCCGACGGCGGCGCCGGCGAGCGCGCCGAGGCCCGCGCCGATCAGCGCGCGCTTCTTGCGCTCCACGGAGCTGTCGCCCGTGATGAGCCCCGCGACCGCGCCCGACGCCGCGCCGATGATGGCCTGGCGCTGCGCCTTCGCGGGCCGCTGCTCGCGCGTGTAGGCGTCGTACGTCGAGCAGCCGCTGAGCACCAGCATGGCGCCCACGCCGAACGCCGCGACGCGATGAATCTTCCTGAATCTCATCTGCTCCAACCTCCGTTGTATCTACGAGGCCCTGGGCCTCCCACGCCCGTGGTACGCATGACCGCTGAAGGCCTTGCGGCTTGGCGGCCTCGGGACTTTACCGCGCGCCCGGGACCCGTGAACCGCTTACTGCCTGGATCGGCCCGGCGAGTTATATGATGCCCGACCGAACCTGAACGAAACGTGACCGAGCGCTCGCGGCAATGCGGGTCCCGCGGCCGCGCGAAGCATCGAACACTCTGATGGGAAACGCAAACTGTAGCTCTCCGTGGACGACCCTCTCGGCGCGCGTCGTTTACGACAATCCCTGGATCCGCGTCGAGGAGCACGAGGTCATCAACCCCTCGGGCGGGCGCAACCAATACGGCAAGGTGTGCTTCAAGAACCGAGCCGTCGCGATCGTCGCGCTCGACTCGAGCGACAACCTCTACCTCGTGGGGCAGCATCGCTACACGGTCGACGAGTACTCGTGGGAGCTGCCGATGGGCGGAGCGCCCGCCGACGAGGACCCGCGGGCGGCGGCCGAGCGCGAGCTCCGCGAGGAGACGGGACTCTCGGCGGCGCGCTGGCGCGAGCTCATGACCGTGCACACGTCGAACTCGGTCACCGACGAGTCGGGCGTCGTCTACGTCGCCGAAGGCCTCGTGGCCGGCGAGCAGGAGCCCGAGGAGACCGAGGACCTGACCGTCAAGGCGATGCCGTTCGGCGAGGCCTACCGTTGGGCGCTCGAAGGCCGCATCACGGACGCGATCTCGCTCGCGGCAATCTTTCGGCTCGCCGCCGAGCGCGCCGGGTCCGCTGCGCCCGCCGCCGGGGGAGCGCCGAGGGCGCCGCGATGACGGCGCAGAAGCTCGTCGCCGTCGTCGAGGACGAGGTCGCGATCCGCGACAACTACGCCGCGGCGCTTCGTCGTCAGGGCTATCGCGTGGCCGGCTACTCGACGCGCAAGGAAGCGCTCGCGGCCTTCGAGTCGCGGCTGCCCGATCTCGTGATCATCGACGTGAACCTCGGCGCCGAGATCGAAGGCGGCTTCGAGCTCTGCCGCGCGCTCAGGGCCCGCTCGGCGCAGCTTCCGATCATCTTCCTCACGGCGCGCGAGAGCGAGCTCGACGCCGTGTCGGGCCTCCGCCTCGGCGCGGACGACTACTTGACGAAGCGCGTGAGCCTCGAGCACCTGCTCGCGCGCGTCGCCGCGCTCTTCCGCCGCACGGAGGCCCTGCGCGCAGGCGACGACGGCGCGAAGCCCCTCGTGCAAGGCTCGCTCGCGCTCGATCGGGACCGCATGACCGCGCATTGGAAGGACGAGCCCGTGCCGCTGACGGTCACCGAGTTCTGGGTCGTGCACGCGCTCGCTCAGCACCCGGGCCACGTCCGCAATCGCGATCAGCTCATGACCGCAGCGAACGTAGTGCTCGACGACGCGAGCGTGACGTCGCAGATCAAGCGGATCCGCGCGAAATTCGCGGCCGTCGACCCCGGCTTCGCCGCGATCGAAACCGTCTACGGCATGGGCTACCGCTGGAAGGCCGACTGAGCGATGCGGCGCTTCGCGCCGCGCCGAGAGCGCGTTTCAGAATTGACCTTAAGTGCCTCGGTTTTTATAGTTGATGGTCGGCATAGGTGTTGCTCAGGCCCTTAAGGAAGGGCCCCTCCGCGGCGAATCCACGGCCGAAGACTGACGAGACGAGGCGCGAGGCGGCAGAGCCACGCCAGGCACCTCGATCCGGATACGGAATGCTGGCGCCGGGCCGCCAGAACCTGCGACCAACTTTCAGCACCTGCGGAGCCGATTGAGTCTTCGCTAGGGAGAATCATGGCCGACGAGCTTCGCCTCGGTCGGCCGCGAGCCTACGACGCGAGCCACGGTACGAAAACGATGAGCGCTGAATCGAGACAAGGCTTACCGCCGGCCCACGGACTCTACCGACCCGACTTCGAGCACGATAGCTGCGGCGTCGGCTTCGTCGCCCACATCAAAGGCAAGCGCAGCCACGAGATCGTGCGCGATGCGGATCATCTGCTGTGCCGCATGGACCACCGCGGCGCGCGCGGAGCGGAGGAGAACACCGGCGACGGCGCAGGCATCCTGACGGCGCTGCCGCACGAGTTCCTCGCGAAGGTCGCGAGCGCCGAGCTCGGCGCGAAGCTGCCGGAGCCGGGACGCTTCGCCGCGGGCAACGTGTTCCTGCCGACGAGCGAGACCGAGCGCGAGCATTGCAAGAGCGTCGTCGCCGCGATCTGCGCCGAGGAAGGCCAGCGCCTCGTCGGCTGGCGGCTCGTGCCGACCGAGGTCGAGAAAGCGGATCTCGGCGCGTCCGCGCGCGCGGCGATGCCCCACATCGAGCAGCTTTTCATCGCGGCCGGGGAAGGCCTCTCCGGCGACGCGTTCGAGCGCAAGCTTTACATGATCCGGAAGCGCGCCACGCGGCGCCTCCGCGAGGACCGCGCGCTCCTGCAGCGGAAGTCCTTCTACGTCTGCAGCCTTTCGACGAAGGTGCTCATCTACAAGGGCATGTTGACGCCGGACCAGCTCATGACGTTCTATCCGGACCTCGCCGATCCGGACTACAAGTCGCACCTCGCCATGGTGCACTCGCGCTTCTCGACGAACACGTTCCCGAGCTGGGACCGTGCGCAACCGCAGCGCTTCATGGCCCACAACGGCGAGATCAACACGCTGCGCGGCAACGTGAACTGGATGAAGGCGCGCGAGGGCACCGCCCGCTCGGAGCTCTTCGGCGCCCAGCTCGAGGAGCTCTTCCCGGTCTGCGAGCCCGACAACTCGGACTCGGGCACGTTCGACAACGTGCTCGAGTTCCTGCTCATGAACGGCCGCACGCTCCAGGAATCGATCATGATGATGATTCCCGAGGCGTGGCAGAAGAACGAGCTCATGTCGGAGGCGAAGCGCGCCTTCTACGAGTTCCACTCCTGCATCATGGAGCCGTGGGACGGTCCCGCGTCGATCGCGTTCACGGACGGCAAGTACATCGGCGCCGTGCTCGACCGGAACGGCCTGCGCCCGAGCCGCTACTACCTCACGACGGACGACCGCGTGATCATGGCGAGCGAGGTCGGCGTCGTGCCCATCGACCCCGCGCACGTCAAGGCCAAGGGCCGGCTCGAGCCGGGCCGCATGTTCCTCGTCGACTTCGAGGCCGGCCGCCTCGTGCCCGACGACGAGCTCAAGAGCGACTTCGCGAGCCGGCGCCCCTACGGCGGCTGGCTCGACGCCGAGCGCATCATGCTGCGCGACGTCACGGCGCAGGGCGCGAAGCGATTGTTCGACCGCGAGACGCTGCTCGCGCGCATGCAGGCCTTCGGCTACACGACCGAGACGATGCAGTTCATGCTGCTGCCGCTCATCAAGGAGCTCCGGGATCCGGTCGGCTCGATGGGCAACGACTCGGCGCTTGCGTGCCTCTCCGACAAGCCGCGCATGCTCTACGACTACTTCCGGCAAATGTTCGCGCAGGTCACGAACCCGCCGATCGACTCGATCCGCGAAGAGGTCATCATGTCCCTCGAGTGCTACATCGGCCCCGAGGGCAACCTGCTCGAGACGCGAAGGGAGCAGGCGCATCGCTTGCGGCTGCGTCACCCGATCCTCACGAACGAGGATCTCGCCGGGATCAAGCGCCTGAACAAGCGGGGCTGGCGCACGGCGACGATCGACATCACGTTCGACCGCGGCGACGTTCCCGGCGGGCTCGTGCGCGCGCTCGACCGCATCTCGGCCGAAGCCGAGCGGGCGATCGACGAGGGCTACGCGCTCATCGTGCTGACCGACCGCGCGACGAGCGCCAAGCGCGTGCCCGTGAGCTCGCTGCTCGCGGTCGGCGCCGTGCACCATCACCTCGTCTCGCGCGCGAAGCGCTCGCGGATCGGCATCGTGCTCGAGACGGGCGAGGCGCGCGAGGTGCATCACCACTGCCTCCTCGTCGGCTACGGCGCCGACGCGATCAACCCGTACCTCGCGTTCGAGTCGCTCTGGAAGGCGCGCGAGGACGGCTTCCTCGAGCCCGACACCGAGATCGTCTCGGCGTACCGCAAGGGCGTCGCGAAGGGGATGCTCAAGGTCATGGCCAAGATGGGCATCTCGACCTTGCAGTCCTATAAGGGCGCGCAGATCTTCGAGGCGCTGGGCCTCGAGACCACCGTCGTGGACCGCTGCTTCGCGGGCACCGTGAGCCGCCTCCAGGGCGTCGGCTTCGACGTGCTCGAGCAGGAGGCTTTGCGGCGGCACGAGCTCGGCTATCCGGTCCGCGAGGAGGACCGCCTTGCGACGCTGCCGAACCCCGGCGAGTTCCACTGGCGCACGGAAGGCGAGCGCCACGCGTGGGATCCGCAGGCGATCTTCTCGCTCCAGGTCGCGGCGCGGCGCAACAGCGCGGACGCTTACCGGCAATACGCGGCGCACATGAACCGCGGCGCGCGCGAGAGCTGCACCTTGCGCGGCCTGCTCGAGCTCAAGCCGGGCGTCGCGGGGCCGCCCGTGCCGCTCGAGGAGGTCGAGCCCGCGAGCGAGATCGTGAAGCGCTTCTGCACCGGTGCGATGAGCTTCGGGTCGATCTCGGCCGAGGCGCACGAGACGCTCGCGGTCGCGATGAACCGCATGGGCGGCAAGAGCAACACGGGCGAGGGCGGCGAGGACCCGACGCGGTTCGAGCCGCTGCCCTCGGGCGACTCGCGCCGCTCGGCCATCAAGCAGGTCGCGTCGGGGCGCTTCGGCGTCACGATCTGGTACCTCACGAACGCCGACGAGCTCCAGATCAAGATGGCGCAGGGCGCGAAGCCCGGCGAGGGCGGCGAGCTGCCCGGCCGCAAGGTCGACGAGAACATCGCGCGCATCAGGTATTCGACGCCGGGCGTCGGGCTCATCAGCCCGCCGCCGCATCACGACATCTACTCGATCGAGGATCTCGCGCAGCTCATCCATGACCTCAAGAACGCGAACCCCGAGGCGCGCGTCAGCGTCAAGCTGGTCTCCGAGGTCGGCGTCGGCACGATCGCGGCCGGCGTCGTCAAGGCGCGCGCGGATCACGTGCTGATCTCGGGCGACTCGGGCGGCACGGGGGCGTCGCCGCTGACCAGCATCAAGCACGCGGGACTGCCGTGGGAGCTCGGCATCGCCGAGACGCATCAGACGCTCGTGCTCAACAACCTGCGCAGCCGCACCGTGCTTCAGACTGACGGGGGCCTGCGCACGGGGCGCGACGTCGTGATCGCGGCGCTGCTCGGCGCCGAGGAGATGGGCTTCTCGACGGCGCCGCTCATCGCGCTCGGCTGCATCATGATGCGCAAGTGCCACCTAAACACGTGCCCGGTCGGCATCGCGACGCAGGACCCGGTGCTGCGCAAGAAGTTCGCAGGCCAGCCCGAGCACGTCGTGAATTTCCTCTTCATGGTCGCCGAGGAGGCGCGCGAGATCATGGCGAAGCTCGGCTTCCGTCGGCTCGTCGACATGGTCGGCCGCACCGACGTGCTCGAGGCCCGCCGCGCCATCGACCACTGGAAGGCGGACGGGCTCGATCTCGCGCCGCTGCTCGTCAGGGCCGAGGAGCCCGAGGGCTCGACGGGCGTCTACTGCACGCGAAAGCAGGACCACGGCCTCAAGCTCGCGCTCGATCATCGTCTCATCGAGCTCTGCTCGGGCGCGCTCGCGCGCGGCGAGAAGACCCGGCTCGATCTCCCGATCGTGAACACGAACCGCACCGTCGGCACGATGCTGAGCCACACGCTCGTCAAGAAGTGGGGTGAGCGCGGCCTTCCGTACGACACGATCCACATCAAGTTCACGGGCTCGGCGGGTCAGAGCTTCGGCGCGTTCCTCGCGAAGGGCATCACGCTCGAGCTCGAGGGCGACGCGAACGACTACGTCGGCAAGGGCCTCTCGGGCGGGCGCCTCGTCGTCTACCCGCCGCGCGAGAGCACGTTCGCCGCGGAGGACAACGTCCTCATCGGCAACGTCGCGCTCTACGGCGCGACGGCGGGCCGCGCGTTCTTCCGCGGCCGCTCGGCCGAGCGCTTCTGCGTGCGCAACAGCGGCGCGCGTGCCGTCGTCGAGGGCGTCGGCGACCACGGCTGCGAGTACATGACGGGTGGCCGCGCCGTGATCTTGGGACCCACGGGACTCAACTTTGCGGCCGGCATGTCGGGCGGCATCGCTTACGTCTGGGACTTGGGCGGCGACTTCAAGACGAAGTGCAACATGGGCACGGTCGATCTCGAGGCCATCGAAGCCGACGAGGACATCGCCGAGCTCATCGAGCTCATCGAGCTGCACCGCGAATGCACGGGCTCCCCGGTCGCGGCCAAGATCCTCGACGCGTGGCCCGCGGTGCTCTCGCAGTTCGTCAAGGTCATGCCGACCGACTACAAGCGCGTCCTCGCCGAGCGCAAGCGCCACGACGAGGAGATGGAATCCGCCGTGCACGACGAAGAAAGCACGGTCTTCGTGGCCCTCGGCAGCTGAGGAAACGAGGGCCGGATGGGCAAGATCACGGGATTCATGGAGTTCCCGAAGAAGAGCGTCCCCTATCGGGATCCGCTCGAGCGCAGCCGCGACTTCGGGGAAATCTTCACCGAGCCGAGCGAGGAGCACCTGAAGATCCAGGGCGCGCGCTGCATGGATTGCGGCGTGCCGTTCTGCCAGTCCGAAACCGGGTGCCCCGTCGATAACCTCATTCCCGAGTGGAACGACCTCGTCTATCAGGGGCGGTGGAAAGAGGCGCTCGAGCGCCTGCACAAGACGAACAACTTCCCGGAGTTCACGGGCCGCACGTGCCCGGCGCCGTGCGAGGGCGCCTGCGTGCTCGGGATCACGGATCCGCCGGTCACGATCAAGAACATCGAGAACGCGATCATCGACCGCGGCTTCGCCGAAGGCTGGGTCAAGCCGAAGCGGCCGAAGGAGCGCACGGGCAAGCGCGTCGCGATCATCGGCTCGGGGCCCGCGGGCCTCGCCGCCGCCGATCAGCTCATCGGCGTCGGCCACTCGGTGACGGTCTACGAGCGGGCGGACCGGATTGGCGGTCTCCTCATGTACGGCATCCCGAACATGAAGCTCGACAAGCGCGTCGTCGACCGGCGCGTCGGCGTACTGGCCGAGTCGGGCGTCGAGTTCGTGACGAACGCGGACGTCGGCAAGACCGTCGATCCCGCGGAGCTCCGCTCGAAGTACGACGCCGTGCTGCTCGCGACCGGCGCGACGCGCCCGCGCGATCTCGCGATCCCGGGCCGCGATCTCGAGGGCGTCCACTTCGCGATGGAGTTTCTGACGGCCAACACTCGAAGCTTGCTCGACAGCGATCTCACGGACGGCCGCTACATCAGCGCGAAGGACAGGGACGTCATCGTCATCGGCGGCGGCGACACGGGCGCCGACTGCATCGGCACGGCGCTCCGCCACGGCTGCCGCAGCATCTTGAACCTCGAGCTGCTCGACCAGCCGCCGGACCAGCGCGCGCCGGACAATCCGTGGCCCGAATGGCCGAAGATCAAGCGCACCGACTACGCGCACGAGGAGGCCATCGCGCGCTTCGGCGCGGACCCGCGCAACTATGCGATCGTCTCGAAGCGCTTCCTCGGCGACGAGTCGAATCGGATCCGGCGCATCGAGACGGCGCGGATCCGCTGGCAGCTCAACGGCGCGCGCCCGCAGATGGTCGAGGTGCCGGACAGCGTGCAGCATCTCGAGGCCGACCTCGTGCTGCTCGCAATGGGGTTCTTGGGTCCCGAGCACTACGTCTCGGACGCGCTCGGCGTCGCGAAG
>DASTSM010000015.1:0-36155 GCA_035760685.1 Gammaproteobacteria bacterium
AAGCTGCACGTCCTCGGGGCCGATGCGCTCGGCGAGGGACGCGAGCGTCTCGACGTCCTCGTCCGCGGCGCGATCGCGGCCCACGAGCTGGATCACGGCGAGCTGCTGCAGCGCGCTCATGAGCTCCTCGAGCAGCGAGCCGTAGTCGGGCGCGCGCTCGTCGAGGCGCGCGATCTCGTCGAGAATCGCGGCGCCGTTCTCCGCCGCCAGCGCCTCGAGGAGGCGCAGCACGTGGCCTCGGTCGATGGTGCCGAGCATGCCGTTCACGAGCTCGGCCTTGACGCATCCGCCGCCGAACGCGACGGCCTGATCGAGCATGCTCAGCGCGTCCCGCAAACTGCCGTCCGCAGCCTTGGCGAGCGCCTTGAGACCTTCGGCTTCGGCCTCGATCCCCTCGGCGGCGCAGATCTTCTCGAGCTGCCCCTGAATCTGAGCCGGCGTGAGCCGCTTCAAATTGAACTGGAGGCAGCGTGAAAGCACGGTGATCGGAAGCTTCTGCGGATCCGTCGTCGCGAGCAGGAACTTCACGTGCGGGGGCGGCTCCTCGAGCGTCTTCAGCAATGCGTTGAAGGAGTGATTCGACAGCATGTGCACCTCGTCGATGAGGTACACCTTGAATCGCCCGCGCGCCGGAGCGTATTGCACGTTGTCGAGCAGCTCGCGCGTGTCGTCGACTTTCGTGCGCGATGCGGCGTCGACCTCGATGAGGTCCACGAATCGGCCCTGGTCGATGGATCGGCACGCCGAGCACTCGCCGCAAGGCTCGGCCACGATGCCCCGCTCGCAATTCAGGGCCTTCGCGAGGATGCGTGCGACCGTCGTCTTGCCGACGCCGCGCGTGCCCGAGAAAAGATAGGCGTGGTGGAGCTTCTCGCTCGAGAGCGAGTTCACGAGGGCCTGGACGACGTGCTGCTGACCGACGAGGTCCTCGAACCTCCGCGGCCGCCACTTGACTGCCAGAACTGTGTAGCTCACTCGCCTCCCGGCCCGACCGAAGGGCTGCAAAAATCAAGATCCGCGTCAGCCCGACCCCGGCACCCGACCGGGCCGCTACCGCTGCTCCCTTCCGGGCCTGACGGGGTTCACGGCTGGTCGTCGCGGGGGGACCGACGCGGACCCTGCAATTCTACCAGCCCGGGGGAGGGGCCGCATGGCGCTCGTGGCGCGAGGGCGAGGCGCGCGCCGCGGGCCGCCGAACGTCCGTGCCGAGCACGGACCCGCGCCTGCGGCGCCGGCACGGATTGGAACTGCGCGCGAGTTCGGCTACCCTGCCCGCCGAAGCACGCTCAGCAAGCGTTTCGCCGCCAATGGACGGCGAAGCGATCCGACGGAGAGGTGGCCGAGCGGTTGAAGGCGCACGCCTGGAAAGTGTGTATACGTCCAAAAGGCGTATCGAGGGTTCGAATCCCTCCCTCTCCGCCACTTTCCATCGGAACGGCGATTGCAAGCGTTCCGTCGGAGTCTGTCTTCCCAAGTCCCACCGTGGGGGAGCGGCCATCCTCCCCTGATCTCGCGGCCGCTCCTGCTTTCGACGCTTCAAAAGCCGACGTTACCGCGAAAGTCCGCCTGCGCCGTGCCGTTCAACACGAACGGCGTCTGCGCCGCCATGCGATTATCGCCGTAGAGTCGAGCGCTGCGCGGCTCGCGTGGCCACTGCCCTAACATCGCATCGGCCCGCGAGGGCCGCGGGCGTCTTAGCCGAGAAGCGCCGATGCCCTAGAATGCGCAGAGGACCTGATGAGGTCGCTCGGAGATCATGCTCATGAAAGACGGGAATCCGACACGAGCTTGGCCGATTGCGGCGGCCTTCTTGCTTTTGTCCGCATGGCTCTCCGCCGCGAACGCGCAAACGCTCGAGGGCCGGGCGCTCGTCGACGCGCTGCGCGAGGGCGGCTACGTCATCGTCATGCGGCACGCGCATTCGCCTCGCGCCACGCCGGACGCCGGGCACGCCGCCGCGGGAAACGTGAAGCTCGAGCGCGAGCTCGATGCCGAAGGACGCGAAGCGGCTGCCGGAATGGGCCGCGCCCTCAAGGAGCTTCACATCCCGATCGCGGAAGTCCTTTCGAGCCCGACCTTTCGTGCGCTCGAAACAGTGCGGCTCATGGGTCTTCAGGCGACGCCGACCGCCGAGCTCGGCGACGCGGGTCAGGACATGAAGGCCGATACCGAAGGCACGCGCTCCGCTTGGCTGCGAAATCGCGCGGCGCAGAAGCCGCCCGCCGGGGGCAACAGCCTGCTCGTGACGCACTTGCCGAACCTCGTCGGCGCGTTCGGCGATGCGGCCAAGGATACGGGCGACGGCGAAGCGCTGATCTTCCGTCCCGACGGCCGGCGTGCCGAGCTCGCCGGCCGCGTTTCGATGGACGAATGGCCGCGGCTCGCGGCCGATTGATCCGCCGCCGTCGGATCGCCGATTAACGGCCGTCCCGCGCTCCGCCGCGGCGGTTCTCTCTCGCCTCGAGACGGCCCGCTCGGTGCGCGGCACGGCCCGTACGGGCCGCGCGCAGCGCGATCGCCTTCGCTGCGTCGGGCGTGCTTGCGACGATTTCCCTCGCCCGCGCATCTAAACCGATGACGCCGATGACGAGCCGAATCCCACAAGCCGATCCCGCCGTTCTCGCGCAAGCGCAGGACGGCGACCGCAGCGCCCACGCGCGGCTGTACGAGACGTTCGCGCCGATGGTCTACACGCTGGCGCGCCGCATCCTCGCCTCCACGGCGCTGGCCGAGGACGTGCTGCAAGAGACGTTCGTCGAGGTGCTCCGCAACGTCGCGACCTGCCGCGGTCCTCTCGAGTTCGGCCCGTGGGTCCGGCGCATCGCCGTCAATCGATGCCTCATGCATTTGCGATCGCCCTGGGTCGCGCGGCGCGCGAGCACGGATCCGCCGGAGACGGCGACGGCCAGCCTCGACGGCCGCGCGGCCGACGAGCAGATGATGCTCGAGCGCGCGCTCGCAGCGTTGTCCGTCACGGCTCGCGCCGTCGTCTGGCTGCATGACATCGAGGGCTACACTCACGAGGAAATCGGCCGGCTCATGGGCCGCACGCCGAGCTTCTCGAAGTCGCAGCTCGCGCGCGCCCACGATCGGCTCCGAGAGCTATTGGAAGGAGAGCGCCCCGAGGGCGCCAAGACCGAGCTATGCGCTTCGATACTGAAGATCTCCTGACGATTCGCGACGGCGAGCCTATCGGCCTTACGCGAAAGGCCGAGCTGCTCGCCGACGCCGATCACGTGCTCGAGCTCGCGCGACTCGAGCGCGTGAAGCGCGGTCTCCGCGATTTGCCGGAAATCGCGCCGCCTGCCGAGGGCTGGAACCGCATCGCGGCCGCGCTCGACGCGCGGCCCAGATCCGCGCGCGCCGCAGTCTGGCGCGCCGCGGCCGCCGCCGCGTGCGTCGCGGCCCTCGTCGCGCTCGCCTCGGCGATGCTCTCGAGCAGGATGATCTCGAGCCGAATGCCCTCGACCGTGATCGTCTCGAGCGGCGGAAGCGAGTCGACGACCGCAGACCGCGGTGCCGAGCCGGAACGGTCGCTCCCGGCCCCCTCCGCTCGCGGCATCGCGCCCGCGAGCGTCGAGAACGGGAGGCCCGATGCGGACGACACCTCTCCGCGCTCTTACGCCCAGCTCGTCGCCGAATCCGAGCGGCTCGAGCGCGCGCTCGCGAGGCTGCGTTTCCATCCCGAGGTCATGAACGCGGGCACGGCCGGCACGATCGCGAGTCTCGAGGACACGCTCGCGGCGCTCGACGAGCAGATCACTTTCGCCGCGGCGGGAGGGCTCGATGCCGGCGATCGTCGAACGCTCTGGCAGGAGCGCGTCAACGTCATGAACGCCCTCGTGCAGGTGCGGTATGCCGAGGCGCAGCGGCCGACGTACTGACATGGCCGCGCCGAATCGCGACAAGCGGCCCTTTCCGGGCCCTCGACTTGGAGCCGCGAGCGGATCGCAACGCGACGATCCTCGCTCGAGCTCGAACGAATAGGAGGTTCATTCCATGCGTTACCGTATCGGCGCTTTCGCTTCCGCTCGTACGGCTCCCGCGGCGCCGACCGCCGCTTCTTTGGCGCTCTCCGCTTCTCTCGCGCTGCTCGGTATCGCCGGCCCGGCGTCGGCTCAGCAAACGCCCGCCCAGGCGCCGGCCCAGGCGCCCCCGCAGCGGGCGCAGACCGAATCGCCTTCGCGGCCCGAGTCCGCGCCGCAATCCGGCGCGGCGGCCGAGCGCTCCGACTCGGCTTCGAGCTCGGATTCCGCTTCGAGCTCGGATTCCGCCTCGAGCTCGGATTCCGCCTCGAGCTCGGATTCGGCCTCGAGCTCGGGCACGGAGTCGCGCTCGACGCAGCGCGCTCGCCGCGCCGACCTCGAGAAGGCGCGCGACGAGCTCGCGCGCGCTCGGACCCAGCTCGAGCAAGCCGCCCGCGAAGTCGCACGCCTCTCGGCCGAGGTCAGCGCGCCGGTCGTCGAGGAGATCCGGCGGCAGTGGTCCAATGCTCCCTGGCAGCAGCGCGCGATGCTCGGCATTGCAATCGAGAACGCGGACGGAGGCGCGCGCATCACCGCGGTCACGCCCGGCGGTCCCGGCGACGACGCGGGGCTCGAGGTCGGCGACCTCATCCTGGCGATCGACGGCGCGTCGCTGACGGCCGATGCCGATCGCGCGCCGGCGCGCGAGCTCGTCGCGCGCCTCGGCGACGTCGACCCGGGTCAGAAGGTGTCGCTGCGCGTCGAGCGAGCGGGCAGCCAGCGCGACGTGACGGTCGAAGCTCGCGAGGGCGGCCGGTTTCCGTTTGTGTTCAACGCTCCTTCCGCGCCTCTCCCCGCGCCTGCCGTGCCTGCCGTGCCTTCGGCCGGCGGCTTCTTCCTGCAGCCGTTCTTCGGCCGATGGCGCGACATGGAGCTCGTTTCGCTGACGCCCGAGCTCGGCTCCTATTTCGGGACGACGGAGGGGGTGCTCGTCGTGCGCGCGCCGAAGGATGACGCGCTTCCGCTCCGCGACGGCGACGTGATCCTCAGCATCGGCGATCGCAAGCCGACGAGCCCGGAGCACGCGATGCGCATCTTGAGAAGCTTCGAGTCGGGCGAGACCCTACGGCTCACGATCATGCGGCAGCGGCAGCAGCAGACGCTCGAGATCGAGCTGCCCAAGGACGGAGGCGACGGCGGCGGCGACTGACGCCTCCGCCGAAGCGCCGGCCGCCACGCCTCCGGCCGCTTGTAGCCGGGTTACGCATCGAGCCGCTTGTGGCCCGAGATCATGGCGCGCACTAGATGTACGAACCCCGGCCGTAGAGGAAACCGCGATGATCCTCGCCCGGACGGCAGGGCCATCGAACTTTTCGTTTACCGAGCGGGACTGGTGCTTTTAGGCCAATTGTCGATACCCGCGATGCGGCGAGATTCCCTGCGTCGCATTCCATTGAGGATACTGGAGCTCGCCGTGAAATCGCCCCACTGCCCGCGCGCTACTTCGCCCTTCTCCATGCGGCTCGCGGCGATCCTCCCCCTCCTGCTGCTCGGCGTCGCCGCGCACGGGCAGCTCGTCGACAACACGCAAGCCACGAGCGTCGCCAACACGGGGATCAACAAGTCGCTCGCCGAAGAAATCGGCGCCGGCCGCGGCGACGTCATGACTCCGAACTCCGCCGTCTACAACATAGAGCGCGACCCGTTCCGCGCCGTTCGGCGCGGGCGCCAGCTCTTCCAGCGCAAGTTCACGGGCGCCCAAGGACAGGGGCCGAACGACCACGACGGCAGCGGCGATCTCGACACCAATGCGGCGCTCGGCGCGGGACTCGCCGACAGCTGCGCGCTTTGTCATGGCCGCCCGCGCGGCGCGGCCGGCGTCGGCGGCAGCGTCGCGACGCGGCCGGACGGACGCGACTCGTCCCATCTGTTCGGCTTGGGCCTTCGCGAGATGCTCGCCGACGAGATCACGGGCGATCTGCGGCGAGCTCGAGCCGCCGCGGTGCAGGCAGCCGAGCGATACCATCGGTCGGTCTCGGTCGCGCTCCAGAGCAAGGGCATCCACTACGGCTCGATCACGGCCCGTGCAGACGGCTCCGTCGACGCGTCGCGGCTCGACGGCGTCGACCCGGACCTGCGCGTCAAGCCGTTCTTCTCCGAAGGCAGCGCGTTCTCGATCCGGCAATTCATCGTCGGCGCACTGCACAACGAGATGGGCCTCGAGGATTCCACCGATCCTAGTATCCGCGCGGCGAGCGAAGGCCGCCGCGTCGTGACGCCCGCCGGCATGGTTCTCGACGGCTCGCTCGATGCGCTCGCGCCGCCGCCCGACCCCGACGTCGCGGACGGCGACGAGATCGATCCCGCCGTCGTCGACTACCTCGAGTTCTACTTGCTCAACTACTTCCGCCCCGCCGAGCTTCCGGAGACGAATGCGGTGCGGCTGGGGCGAAAAGTGTTCGCGAAGATCGGCTGCGCATCGTGCCACGTGCCGGATCTGCCGCTTCTGCACGATCGGCGCGTCGGAGACGTCGACACGGCCTACGATGCGGAGCGCGGCGTGTTCAATCGCCTCTTCTCGACGGTGACGCCGCTCTACGTCGAGAAGGACGACGGAAGCGGATTTCCCCCGTTGAAGCAGCCGGCGAACGGTAAGTTTCTCGTTCACGATATCTTCACGGACTTCAAGCGTCACGATGTCGGCCCGATGTTCTACGAGCGCAACTACGACGGCGGCCTGCAGAAGGAGTTCATGACGCGGCCGCTCTGGGGCACCGGGTCCACGGGGCCGTGGGGTCACGACGGCCGCAGCATCACGCTCGACGACGTCATCCTCCGGCACGGCGGCGAAGCGCAAAAGTCGCGCGACGCCTACGCGCAGCTGCCGGAGCCTCTGTCCTCCGCGCTGCAGGCGTTTCTGTCCTCCCTCGTGCTGTTTCCGCCCGAGGATACGGCGTCGACGCTGGATCCGGCCGATCCCGGCGCGCCCGACTTTCCGCAGCAAGGCCACGGCAGCATCAAGCTCACGAAGCTGTTCAACGATCCGAGCGACCCGGAGTAATACCGCCGGCCGGGAGGCGCACGGCTCGAGTCCGCGGGCTCTCCCGCGCCGGTACGCCGGTCGCGCGGGCCGCGTGCGCATCGCGGTCCATTCGGTCTTGCGGAGTTCGCGCCGATCAGGCGAGCATGACCGGCCACTGTAAGGAGAACCCGATGAGCCGAGATGCGCCGAGACCCAAGGCCTATATCCGTGAGGGATGCCCGTTCTCGTTCAAGTTCCTCGTATTCATGACAGAGGCGGGCTTGCTCGACCGCATCGACGTCGTTCGGCTCCGCCCGGACGATCCCGGCTTCGAGGAGGCGAAGCAACGGTTGAGCGAGCATCTCGGCAAGTCCGCGACGTTTCCAACGGTCGAAGTCGAGCCGGGGCGCTACATGACGGACTCCGACCGCCTGATCGAGCACTTCGCCGAGCGCGAGGACTTGCAGCCCGAATCGATGCCTGTGCTCTCGTTCTACAAGCAAACGATCTTTCCGAAGCTTATCGAGCTGCACAAGATCAAGACGGGAAGCGCTAAGGCGTAGCGAGACGCGAAAGGGCGAGAGCTCGGCGAAGGCGCGCACGCGCCAAAGCCTACCGAAGGCGCTGAAGCGCGAACGTAGCGAAGACCGCCCTCACCCTACTCGTATCGCAACGCCACCATCGGATCGACCCGCGACGCGCGCCGGGCCGGCAGGTACGCGGCGCCGAGCGTCACGGCCGCGACCACGGCGGCGGCGGCCGCCACGGCGACGGGGTCGCCGGCGCCGATCTCGTAGAGCACGCTGCGCGCGGCGCGCGCGAGCAGAACGGCCGCGACCGCGCCGACCACGCCGCCGATCGAAGTCATCGCGACGACCTGCCGCACCACCATGCCGCGAATGCGTCCGGCCGGCGCACCGAGCGCAACGCGCAGGCCGATCTCGCGCGACCGCTGCGCGACGGAGTACGCGAGCACGCCGTAAAGTCCGAGGCCGGCCAGCACCGTGGCGAGCACGGCGAACGCCGTCGCCGCCCGCGCCGCGAAGCGCGGCAGCGCGATACTCTCGCGAAGCTGCTCGCGCATCGTGTGCACGTCCGTGATCGGCACGGCCGGGTCGATGCGCGCGACGGTTTCGCGGACGGCCGCGATGAGATCTTCGGGCGGCCGCGCGCCGCGAACGTAAAACGTCGAAGAGCCGAGCGTCGTGGATTGCCGGCGCGGCACGTACAGCTGCGGCGCGACATCCTCCGTGACGGAGGCGTACTTGGCGTCGGCGACGAGACCGACGATCTCGGCATCGAGGGGCCCCGGGCTGATGCGCCGTCCGATGACGTCTCGGCCCAAGCCGAATCGCTCGGCGAAGCGCTCGTTCACGATCGCGGCGGCGGGCGCCCCGGCCGCGTCGGCGCCGCTGAAATCCCGTCCCGCGAGCAGCGGAATGCCGAGCGTGCGGAAGAAGCCCGGGCTGACGTAGTCGAAGTTGCTGGAGCGCCTCGGACGTCCTTCGACCGCATCGGCCGTCGTCGTGATCGTGAGCGCGTTGCCCGAAAGCAAGCCCACCATCGACGAAGCCGCGGAATCGACCCCGGGGATCGCGGCCAGCTCCTGATCCAGTCGGTCGAACAGGCGGGCCGAGCGCTCGGGCGAATAGCCGTTCGTCTCCGGCGAGATCGAGAACGTCACGACGGAGTCGACGTCGAAGCCGAGATCGATGCGCGCGATGTTCGCGAGGCTCTGCGCGAAGACGCCCGTCAGGGCGAGCAGCGCCATCGACAACGCGATCTGCACCGTCGCGAGCGCCGTGCGAAATCCCTGCACGGCCTTGCCGGAGGTTTGCCTCGTGCCGTAAGCCTGCAAGGTCTCGCGCGGCTCGGCGCGGACGAGACGTAAGGCCGGAAAGAGCCCGAACGCGAGCGCCGTCAGGACGGCGGCGCCGATCGCGGCGAGCGCGGCGGCGAAGCTCACGTCGGCGTCGAAGGCACCGGCGGGTATGCCCGGCACTCCGCTCGCGAGCCCGCGCAGCGTGAGCCAAGCGACCGGCCAGCTCAGCAGCGCGGCCGGCAGCGTCGGCAGCAACGACTCGGCGAGCAGCAGCGACGCGAGCCGTCCTCGAGTCGCCCCCATGGATGCGCGTACGGCCATCTCGCCGGTCCGCGCCGAGCCGCGCACGAGCATGAGCCCCGCGACGTTCGCACAGCACAGCAGGAGCACGGCGCCGCTCACGCCGAGCAGCATCTCGAGGCGGCCGGTGAGGCGCGGCAGCAGCGAGCTCTGACCGCGCTCGCCTGGCTCGAGCACGAGCGACTTCTTTCGGAACGCCTCGAGCTCCTGATCGCTCGCGCCCGTCTGAAGCGGCGCGTCGACGTCGTTCAGGATCGCGCGGTAGCGCGCATTGACGGCGGCCGCGGCGGCGTCGCGAGAGACGCCCGGCTCGAGCCGCGCGAAGAGATAGACCCAGTAGAAGAGCCGGTTCTCGTGATTTGGAATCGACGTCGGGCTATCGACGCCGCGGAACGTCATCGGCACGAAGACGCTGGCGCGCGCGCCGAGCGTCGTGCCGCGAAAGCCGGCCTTCGCGACGCCGACGATCGTGAGCGGAGCGCCGTTGACGATGAGTTTGCGCCCGAGGATGCCGGGATCGGCGCCGAATCCGCTCTCCCAATACGCGTGGCTCAGCACGACCGACGCGGCCTGCCCGTCGACGCGGTCGTCCTCGAGCCCGAGCAGCCGGCCGAGCGCGGGCTCGAGGCCGAGCACGGAAAAGTAGCTGCCCGAGACGAAGAGGCCGGTCTCGCGGCGCGCCGCGTCGCCCGTCGAGACGCTCGCGTCGAAGAGACGGTGCGCGGCGATGCGGAGGAATCCGCCCTCCGCGCGCTCTAGATCGCGGAACATCGGATAGCTGAAGGTCGAGTCTCGTCCGCCCGCGATCGATCCGAAGGTCAGTCCGCCGGGCTTCGGCCCCGGATCGCTGAGATTGACGAGCCGCTCCGGATCGGGCACGGGCAGCGGACTCAGCAGGATCTGCTGAAAGAGCGAGACGATCGCGACGTTGGCCCCGATGCCGAGCGCGAGCGTCAGCACGATCACGGCGACGAAAGCCGGCCGTGCGCGGAGGCCGCGCGCGCCGTAGCGAAGATCGGCGAGAAAGGTCGACATCGAGATGCACCTCCCCGAGAGCGGGCTCCTCGATCGGGTCATTGGCAAAACCGTACCCGCCAGCATCTAGACCCGCAACGGCCTCGACCACGCGGCGTTCGCGGCGCCCGTCACTCGGCGACGACGGGATTCCTGAGAACGCCGATCGGCCGGATCTCGACCTCGATCGTCTGGCCCGGCGAAAGCCACCGCGGCGCGGCCTCGTCGACAGCCGAGCCTCCGGGGCTGCCGGTCGCGACGATGTCTCCGGGCTCGAGCCACGTGAAGCGCGAGACGTGGCACAGAATCTCCGCGAGCGAGAAGAGCATCTCGCGCGTTTCGCCGCGCTGCCGCGTCTCGCCGTCGACGCGTGTCTCGATCGTCAGCGCGCCCGGATCCGCGATTTCGTCGCGAGTCGCGACCCAGGGACCCACCGCCCCCGAGCGCCAGAAGTTCTTGCCTGGGCAGTTCTGGCTGCCGTAGCGCTGCCAGTCTCGGACCGAGCCTTCGTTCATGACCGTGTATCCCGCGACGTGCAGGAGCGCGCGATCCTCGCGGAGGTGGCGTGCACGCCGGCCGATGACGGCGCAGAGCTCGCCTTCGTAGTCGAGCTGCTCCGATACCGCCGGCCGCACGATCGCTTCGCCGTGCGCGGCAAAGCTCGAGACGAAGCGGGCGAAGACGCTCGGCCATTTCGGCCGACCTTCCGCCTTGACCTCGTGGTACTTGCCGTAGTTGCGTCCGATGCAGAGGACCTTGGCGGCGGGACCGATCGGCACCGCAAATTCGACCTCGTCGAGCGCGTAGTCGGCGCCGCGCGCCGCGGCGGCGAGCGCGTCGAGCCGTTCGGGATCGAGCGCCTCTTCCCACGAGAGGCTCGGAAATCGGCGTCCGAGATCGGCGACGCCGTCGCCGAGGACGATGCCGAAGCTCGCGCCGCCGGGGCGGCGAAACCGCGTGAGCTTCATCGCGTCCGCTCGAGATCCGCGAGCAACCGCTTGGCGGCCGTGCCCTTCATCGTGCGTGCTCGAGATCCTCGAGCAGACTCTTCGCCGCCGTCCCGAGCAGCAGCGTGTCGACGCCCGCGACGACGAGCGTGCAGCCGCGCTGCATGAACGGGCGGACGGCTTCGGCCGTGACGCCGAAGTAGCCGAGCGGCATGCCCGCGTCGAGGCACGTCCGGATCACGTGATCGATCGCCTCGACGACGGCGGGATCGTCGACACGCCCCATCTTCCCGAGGCTCGCGGAGAGATCGTACGGACCGAGCAGCACGGCGTCGACGCCCTCGACTTTCACGATGGCCTCGATGTTCTCGACGGCGTCGGCGTGCTCCGCCTGCACGACGACCGCGACCTCGTCGTTCGCGGACGAGACGTACTCGGCGAAACGAAAGCCGTAGCCGTGCGCGCGTGCGAGGCCGACGCCGCGGCGGCCCCTCGGCGAGTATCGCGCGAAGCGCACGACGTCGGCGGCCTGCTCGGGCGTGTTGACCTGCGGCGCGATGACGCCGGCCGCGCCGAGATCGAGCGCCTTCTTGATCGGCACTTCCTGCGCCGCCGGCACTCGAACGAGGCACGCGACGTCGCGATCCGCCGCGCGCAACACCGAGAGGAGCTCGGCCGTCTCGAAGGGCCCGTGCTCGGCGTCGACGAACAGCCAGTCGAATCCGAGCCCCGCCAAGACCTCCGCGACCGCGGGGCTCGGCAGCGTCAGCATCGTGCCCAGCAGGGTGTCGCGGGCGCGCAGACGCGCCCTGAATCCTCGTGTCATGCCCTCCTCCCCTCGGCTCCTCGCTCGCCGTACGCCGTCGGGCTCCGTGCCGGCGGCGATCGTCAGCATGCCATACGCCGGGCTCCGCGCCCGGCGGCGATCAGCATGCCATACGTCGGGCTCCGCGCCCGGCGGCGATCAGCATGCCATACGGCGCGAGAATCCGGACGTCCCGCGGGAGATCGGGCCTTTACGTTCCTTACCGGCCCCGGCTCGTTGGCCCCGCCTCGTCAATCGTCGAGGACGAAGGTGACCTTCATGATGACTCGCCATTCGGTGACGGCTTCGTTCTCGACTTTGACGTTTTGATCGTGAATCCACACGCCGGAGATGTTGTGCACGGTCTTCGACGCGCGGGCGATCCCGTTGCGGATGGCATCCTCGAAGCTCTTCGTCGACGACGCGGACAGCTCGATGACTTTGGCGACGGCCATGGCGCACTCCTCTCGATCTGCGGTTCGGAGAGTAAGCGCAGCAATTCACATGCCACACGGGGTGCCGTCCGCGCGATCAGAGACCCGGCCGCGTCTCCTTGATGAGCCTATAGGCCGCGCTGATCTCGCGCGTCCTCTCCTCCGCGAGCTCGCGCATGCTCTCGGGGAGCCCTTTCGCGGCCAGCTTGTCCGGATGGTTCTGGCTCATGAGACGGCGATAGGCTCGCTTGATCTCCGCGTCGCTCGCAGTCGGCGCGAGACCGAGCGCCGCGTATGCGTCGGCCAGCTTGTCGCGAGGCGGAGGCCCGGCGGGGGCGCCGGCGCCCCGCGCGCCCGACGATGCCCGGAGCAGCGCCTCGAGCTGGACGACGACGATCGGGGGCAAACCGAGGCCGCGCGCGACGCGCACGAGCATCGCGTGCTCGGCGGGATGCAGCGCGCCGTCCGCGCCGACGGCCAAGATCTGCGCCTGGAGGAACAGCTGCAGCAGCACGCCTCGCCCGGCGGCCGCGCGGCGGAACCTGGCGACCTCGGCGTCGAGATCGAAGTCTGCCGCCTTGCCGCGGGCGAAGGCGGTCTTCGCCGCTTCGCGCTGCACCGCGGAGAGATGCAGCCGCTCGAAGAGCTGCTCGGCGGCGCGGATCTCGTCGCGCGTCACGACGCTGTCGGCCTTGCAGAGCGCGCCCATGACGGCGAACGTCGACTCGATGAACTGCGCCTGCACGTCGGCGAAACCGCTCGCAGCGGTCGTGCGCCTGATCCACCCGACCGCGTAACCGAGCAGCGCGCCGATGACGAGCCCCCGCCAGCCGGCGACGGCGAGGCCGAGGAAGGCGCCGATGACGGCCTCGCTCACGAGGCGCCCCTCGAGGACGGAGCGCGGATCATCTATCGAGCAACGCCGTCACGCGCCGCCGGTCGCCTTCCTCGAGATCGAAGTCGAAGATCTCGAGGTCCTCCCTCATGTGCTGCTCGCTTGCCGTGCCCGTCAACGGCACGATGCCCTCGGCCGACAGGCAGCGGAACAGAATCTGCGCGGGCGTCCGGCCGTGCGTCTCCGCGAGCTCTGCGACCTCGCGCGAGCCGAGCAGATGCGGATTCGCAGTGAGCGTCCAGAAGCTCTGATAGACGATGCCGCGCGCCGCGCAAAATGCGCGAATGGGCCGATCGTAGCCCGTCTCCGCGTAGAAGCGGTTCTGCACGACGGCCGGCTTGATCCTCGCAAAGCCGTAAAGCTCGGCCAGGTAATCGGCGTCGTAGCAGTTGCTGATGCCGAGCTGCCGCGCGCCGCCCGCATCGTAGATCGTCTCCATGGCCCCCCAGACCTCGGCCGTCTGCTCCGGCGTGCCGAGCGGCGAGTGCAAGAGCAGGCAGTCGAGATAGTCGGTCGCGAGATTGCGCAACGACGCGGCGAAGGACTGCGCGAGCTGCGCCGCGAGCGGCGCGCGGCGATCGTACGGAACGCGCCGCGGATCGTGCCCGCCGATCGGCGTGAATTTGGTTTGCACGTAGAGATTCGAGCGTTGCAGCCGCTCGTCGTAGCTCGCGGCCATGCCGCGCCCGACGCCGGCCTCGTCGTAGTGCTTCGGCTGGCACGCGGTGTCGACGCCGCGAAAGCCGAGCCTCAGCGCGCGCGCGACGAGCCCCTCCGTCGCGGCCTTCTTCCAAGCCGTGCCGTAGATGATCCTCGGCACGGCGACGCCGGCCGAGGACGTGACATATCGGTCTTCGGGCTTCATGGGCCGACTCACTCCTGCA
The DNA here is from genome assembly GCA_035760685.1 of Gammaproteobacteria bacterium. Taxonomy (GTDB): domain Bacteria; phylum Pseudomonadota; class Gammaproteobacteria; order Steroidobacterales; family Rariloculaceae; genus ZC4RG20. The sequence goes on from DASTSM010000015.1 coordinate 14,089, forward strand.
TTGCGCTCGGCTCGGTCCGCGCGCCCGGCACGGTCCGCGCGCTCGGCGCGCTCGGCGTTGCCGAGGCGCTCCCCGCGAGGCGCTCGTCGATCCATGCCGCGGCCGCGAGCGCGCGCGCGTCGTCCCCGAAACGTCCGACGACCTGGAGGCCGATCGGCAGTCCTCGGGGCCCCGCGCCCGCGCGCACGTTGATGCACGGCAGGCCGAGCAAGGTCCAGGCGCGGTTCATGACGGGATCGCCCGTCGACGCGAGACCTTCGGGCGCCTCGCCGGGCGCGCTCGGCGCGATGAGCACGTCGTGCTCGCACATGAGCGCCGCGACCTCGAGCCCGCATGCCCGGCGCGAAACCTGAGCGCGATCGTAGCGCTCGGCGGAGACCGCCGCGCCTCGGTCGAGCGCGTCGCGGAGCCGCGAGCTCAGGCCGTCCGCGCGCCGGCTCCGCTCGTAGGCGAGGCTCCGCGACGACTCGTAGCCGTAAATGTCCTCGAGCGCCTCGTCGAGGCCGTCGAAGGCGGCGGGCAGCTTCGCGGCCGCGACGCGCGCGCCGGCCGCAGCGAGCGCCGCCGCGGCGGAGTCGACGAGCGCATGCACCTCGGGCGACGCGGCCGCGGAGGCGCGCGACGCAACGATGCCGATGCGGATCGTTCCGTCGGGGCGCGCGAGCCCGAGCAGCTCCTTGCGCGCCGTCAGCGCGCCGATCAGGAGCGCGGCGTCCTCGACGCTGCGCGCAAACGCGCCGATCGTGTCGAGGCTGTCGGCGAGGAGCTTGACGCCCGCGCGGCTCACGAAGCCGAACGTGGGCTTGTAGCCCACGACGCCGCAGTAGCTCGCGGGCCGAATGATCGAGCCTTGCGTCTGCGTCCCGAACGCGAGCGGGACCATGCGGTCGGCGACGGCCGCGGCCGAGCCGCTCGACGAGCCGCCGGGCGTATGCGTGAAGTCGTGCGGGTTCACGGTAGCCGCGGGCGTGAAGGTCGCGAGCTCGGCCGTCGCGGTCTTGCCGAGCACGAGGGCGCCGGCGGCGCAGGCGGTCGCGACGCATGCGGCGTCGGCGGCCGGCCGGTGTCCCGCGTAGATCGGCGAGCCGTACTCGGTCGGAAGATCCGCGGTTTCGATGATGTCTTTGACGCCGATCGGCAGCCCGTGCAGCGGCCCGAGCACGGGTCCTGCGTCGAGGGTTCGCGCGCGGCGCCTCGCTCGCTCCGCGTCGCATTGCACCCACGCACGGATCGCGCCGTCGCGCGCGGCGATCCGCGCGAGGCATGCCTCGACGACGTCGAGCGCGCGCAGCGAGCGCGAGGCCAGCTTCCCGGCCAACACCGTCGCGGGCAGCTCGTTCAAGTCGGCCATGCGCGCTCGTTCTCGCGGGCCGCAGCCAGCGACCTCCCGACTTCCGCCAGCAGCTCGTACGAGCGGAGCCGCGCCGCGTGATCGTAGATGCCGGCGACGACGATGATCTCGTCGGCGCGCGTCGCCGCGACGAAGCGCTCGAGCCCCGCCCGCACCGTCGACGGCGCGCCCACGAACGAGCAGGCCAACATGCGCGACGCCTGCGCCTTCTCGAGCGGCGACCAGTAAGCTTCGATGTCGTCGATAGGCGGCTGCAGCTTGCCGCGCGTCCCGCGCAGCAGGTTCGTGAAGCCTTGCTGCGGCGACGTGAAGAGCCGCCGCGCCTCGGCATCGGTGTCGGCGACGACGACGTTCGCCCCGACCATGGCATAGGGACGATCGAGCTGCTTCGACGGCCTGAAGCGGGCGCGATAGATCTCGAGCGCGTCCATGAGCGCATCCGGCGCGAAGTGCGAGGCGAAGGCGTACGGCAGACCGAGCGCCGCCGCGAGCTGCGCGCCGTAGAGGCTCGACCCGAGGATCCAGATCGGCACCTCGGTGCCCTCGCCGGGCACGGCACGCACCGCCTGCTCGGGCCGCGCGGGCGCGAGCAGCGCCTGCAGCTCCTGCACGTCCTCCGGAAAGGTATCGGCGCTCGACGGCGAGCGGCGCAGCGCGCGCAACGTGCGCTGATCCGTTCCGGGTGCGCGCCCGAGGCCGAGGTCGATGCGCTTCGGATAGAGCGACTCGAGCGTGCCGAACTGCTCCGCCACGACGAGCGGCGAGTGATTCGGCAGCATGATGCCGCCCGCGCCGACCCGGATCGTGTGCGTGCCGCCCGCGATGTAGCCGATCGCGATCGAGGTCGCGGCGCTCGCGATGCCGACCATGTTGTGATGCTCGGCGAGCCAGTACCGGCGATAACCCAAGCGCTCGACGTGCCGAGCGAGGTCGAGCGCGTTGCGAAGCGCGTCGCGGGGCGTTGCGCCTTCCGGAACGAAGGCGAGATCGAGGACGGACAGGGCGGGCATGGAGTCGGCGTGATCTCCGGCGCGTGCGGACGATGAGCCGATTCTACCCTCGGCGATGCCGTTCTTCGCGCCGCCGCTCGGCGGCAGCAGCGCCGCGGCGGCGGAGCGCCCGGAGGCGACGCCGAGCGGGCGCGCCGCCGCGCGCCGGCGTCAGGGCACGTCGATACGGTTGACGACGTTGTCGACGCCGAAGAGCGCCCACGCGTCGAACTCGACGAGGTCGCGGTGCGCCTCGTCCCGCACGAGCCCTTCGAGCGTCACGACGCCGTTCTTGCATGTCGCCCGGATTTGAGTGGCATCGACCGTCGGGTCCTTGTCGAGCACGATGCGCAGCGCGTCGACGATTTCCTCGTCCGTGTCTTCCTCGTCGGGCTCCACGCCGAGCCCGTTGACGACGTCGCGCGTGCCGGGCGCCCACCAGGCAAGCACGCCCGCGAGACGTTTGTGCGAAAGGCTCGGCACGTCGCCGACGAGCGTCACGACTCCGTCGTCGACGCCGATCTCGATCCAGGGCGGCCGCGGCAGCCCGTCCTCGCCGCCCGCGCCGGCGCCGCCTGCGTCGACGGATCTCGCGTCGCGAGCATAGCCGGACGACGACGCGCGCTGCTCCGCCGTCGAGCCGTGCTTCGGAACGTCGCCGACGCGCGTGCGGATGATGAACCCGCCGAAGGCCGAGTCCTCCACCAAGCTTCGCTCGATGTGCGCCGCGATGGCGCCGTCGCCCATGCGCTCGCCGGGCCGGACTCGGAGCCGGTCCACGATGCCGGCCACCTCGCTCAAGGACGCCGCGTGCTCGAGCGCGAGGCGCTTCGCCGCGATGTCGGCCACCTCCCCCGACAGCGTGACCGACGCGCCGTCGAAATCGATCTCGATCGGATCGCGATGCAGATTGATGCGAGTGTCGCGCTCGAGAGCCGCGCGTATCTTTTTCTCGATTTCCGCGTTGTGCATGGCGTCGTCTCGCTGGAACGAACGGAAAAGCGCGAGGCGCGGAGGCGTCCTCGAGCGATCAGCATCGGGGACCGCGGGCAGCCGCCGCAATCAGTGCGCCTACGAAGAGCCTGCCTCGATCTTCCCTTCCGCGACGAGCTCGGGCCCGCCTCACGGTTCCCAGACCTCGGCCGGGCGGCCCGCTTGCGGCGGCCTCCCCTGCTTGACAGCCCGCAACGGTGCCGTTAAATGGACCGCTACTCTCTCCGGGGGCCGACATGACAAGAAGAATCGCTGTAACGGCACTCTCACTCGGCATTCTTGCGCCGCTCTTGACCGTCTCGGTCTGCGCTCAGCAGCAGCCCGACCTCGGCATCTCGCCCGTCGCGCTCGGCCCCGGGCCCTACGTATTCGACACCGCGGAGCAGCATCGCATTCGAGTCGACGTCGTCGTGCGCGGCCTGCCCCATCCGTTCAGCCTCGCCTTCTTGCCCGACGGCGATGCGCTGATCAGCGAGCGCGGCGGGCACCTGCGCCTCGTGCCGCACGCGACGGGCGCCGGCGGTCAACCGATGCTCGACCCCGAGCCGATTCAAGGCGGCCCGGAGCCGGGCGCGTTTCGGGGCGCCGGGCTGCACGAGGTCGCCGTCTCTCCGGATTTCGCGACGAGCCGGCTCGTCTATTTCACCTACAACCGGCCCGGCAAGACCGAGCCGAAGACCGATCCGAAGGCGGCGCCCGCGGCCCGCCCCGCCGGCGCCGTCGCGCTCGCGCGGGCGCGGCTCGAGGGCAAGAAGCTCGTCGACCGCGAGGAGCTGTTCTCGGGAGAAGAGAAGCCGGGCACGAGCGGCTCGCGGCTCGCGTTCGCGCCGGGCGGCAAGCTCTTCATGACGACGGGCGCGCCGTTCGACGACTCGGCGCAGAAGCTCGACAACGTCTACGGCAAGGTGCTGCGGTTGAACGCGGACGGCAGCGTGCCGAAGGACAATCCGTTCGTCGGCCGGCCCGGCGCGCGGCCCGAGGTCTACACGCTCGGGCACCGAGATCAGCTCGGGCTCACGGTCGACCCGCGCACGGGCGCCGTGCTCGCGGCCGAGCACGGGCCGAACGGCGGCGACGAGGTGAACCTGATTCTGCCGGGCCGAAACTACGGCTGGCCCGAGTACAGCTTCGGCCGCACCTACGAAGGCCCTCGCATCTCGAAGGTGCCGCTCGGGCCCGATACCGAGCAGCCGCTCATTCTGTGGCTGCCTTCGATCGCGCCGACCGGCATGACGTTCTACACGGGCGACCGCATTCCGGCCTGGAAAGGCAATCTATTCATCGGCAGCGCGCGGCGCGGCGAGATCCCGCGCACGGGCGGGCTCGAGCGCGTCGTGCTCAACGACAAGCTCGAGGAGCTGCGCCGCGAGCGGCTGCTCACGGACCTGCACCAGCGCATTCGCGACGTGCGACAAGGTCCGGACGGCCTCCTCTATGTCATAACGGACGAGGACGACGGCGCACTGCTCCGAATCTCGCCTGCGGAATGACGGCGCCGGCTCCGGGCCCGCAAGCGCGCTCGGGCTGCGGCGGGTCCGGGCGGCCGCCTCGCGACGGCCCGCAAGCGCGCCGGCCGCGGGACGAGTAATATGAGACGCGGAGCGTTTCGGACCGACGCAAAGTGAGACACTGGAAGGACCGCAACCGCGACGTCGCGCAGGGCGACGCTCAGCCCCGCGGCCGAGATCGCCGCGTTCGGCTCGCGGCCCTGGCCGCCGTGCTGCCCGTGCTCGTCGCGCTCATGGGCGCGGACGACGCGACGCTGCCGAAGCCGTTCCGCCAGTACTTGGCCGCCGAGTACTACGACTTCCCGCTTCCGCCCGACTACAAGAAGCCCGCGGAGTGGGTGTTCGCGCGGCTCATGTATCCCTCGTTCCCGGGCCTCTCGCGGTTCTCGCTCGGCGGCGACTGGACCGAGGGCGGCACCGAGTGGACGATCGACTACCCTCGCGCCGACCGCCACGTCGCCGACATGGTCAAGCGGCTCACGCGCCTCGACGCGCGCTCGGTCGAGCAGCCCGTGAACCTCGACGACGGAGCCGACGTCTTCAATTGGCCGTGGCTCTACGCCGTCGAGGTCGGGCACTGGGATCTCACGGACGCGCAGGCCGCGAAGCTGCGCGAGTACCTGCTCCGCGGCGGATTCCTCATGGTCGACGACTTCCACGGCAGCATCGAATGGCAAGTCTTTCAGGCCAGCATGCAGCGCGTCTTCCCGGATCGACCGATCGTCGACATTCCCGACGACGACCCGATCTTCCACTCGTACTGGGAGCTTACGAACCGCGAGCAAATTCCGGGCGCGCAATTCCTGCAAACGGGGCGCACGTACGAGCAGGACGGCTACGAGCCGCACTGGCGCGCGATCTACGACGACCAGGGCCGCATCATGGTCGCGATCTGCCACGACATGGATCTCGGCGACTCCGTCGAGCACGCGGACGACCCCGCATACCCGGAGCGGTATTCGACCGAGGGCATGCGCATTTTCATCAATTACATCATCTACTCGATGACGCACTGATGACCGGCTCGCGCCGCCCGCTCCGCACCCGCTCGGCGAAGGCCGTGGGCGGCGCCGCGATCTGCCTCGTCGCGGCAATGGCCGCCAGCCAGACGGAGCCGAGCCTCGAGGTCGGCGGCGGGCCGCCCGAAGCGGAGTTCCACATGGCTCGCCTCGCCTATGCGACGCAAGGCGGCGGCGGCTCGCACGGTTACTTCATGCCGTGGTGGGCCATCGATTACCCCGAAGCCGAGGCGCACTTCCTGCCCGCGCTCGAGCGCTCGACGCGCCTTTCGGTCGCGCCCGACAGCCGGCATCTGACGGCGACCGACGAACGCCTGTTCGACTATCCGTGGCTCTTCGCGCAGCAGGTCGGGCGCGGCAACTGGGATCCGACCGAGGCCGAGGCCGCGAGCCTGCGCGAATACCTGCTGCGCGGCGGCTTCCTCGTCGTCGACGATTTTCATGGACCCTACGAGTGGCAGCTCTTCGAGACGCAAATCCACCGCGTGCTGCCCGGCCGAACGATCGTGGACATCCCGGACGGCGATCCCGTGCTTCACGTGCTCTACGATCTCGACAAGCGGACGCAGATCCCGGGCGAGAGGCACGTGCGCTGGGGACGCATGGAAGGCCCGCCGCATTGGCGCGGCATCTACGACGAGGAAGGCCGGCTCATGGTCGCGATCAATCACAACATCGACATGGGCGACGCCTGGGAGCACGCCGACGACCCGAGCTACCCGCTGCCGATGACCGCCGCCGCATATCGCTTCGGCGTCAACTATGTGATCTACGCGATGACACACTAAACGGACGAAAGCAGCGACGACCGCGTTGACCTTGATACTGTGCTTCTGTACAGTCTCTGCATGACGCGCAAGAAGAATGATCGCGGCGCTAAGTCCAATCCTGCGGGCAGATTCAACCGTAAAATTACCGAGCCTGTCGACGACGGCTGGTATTCGGACGAGACATCACCCAGTGACGTCACGAAGGTCGAGCCCGACGCCGCACGCTCGCTGATCACGACGAACCGTTCGCCCGATATCCCGTTCGACAATTCCGTCAATCCGTACCAAGGATGCGAGCACGGGTGCATCTACTGCTTATCGGGAGATACGCCGATTCTCATGGTCGAGGGCAGGACCCGCCCGCTCTCGGTTCTCAGGGAGGGCGATGAGATCGTCGGAACCGTGCGTCGCGGATGGTATCGACGGTACACCGCGACGCGTGTGCTTGCGCACTGGAGCGTCCTCAAGCCGGCATACCGGATTTCACTGGAAGACGGCACGCAAATCGTCGCCGGAGGCGATCATCGATTTCTCACCGACCGGGGTTGGAAGTTCGTCAAAGGAAGGACGAGCGCAGCTAGCCCTCGGCGCCCCTACATCACGCAAAGAAACAGGCTCATCGGGACCGGCGCCTTCTCTGCTTCCATCGAAAAGACCGCCGAATACCGCCGTGGCTACCTCTGCGGTCTCATTCGAGGCGATGGCTTGGTTGCCTCGTACTTCTATTCCCGAACGGGCCGCAAGAACGGAAATCAGCACCTGTTTCGCCTTGCGCTCTGTGACGAAGAAGCGCTTCAACGCGCGCAGGGCTGGCTCTCCGAATCGGACATCAAGACTCATCGTTTTTTGTTCAGCGCGGCTTCGGCGACGCGCAAACCGCTCGCAGCGATTCGATCGAACGCCCGCGATGACGTCGAGGCGATTCGACAGATTATCGCGCGCCCGCATGCACCGTGTCTCGAGTGGCACGCCGGATTCCTAGCAGGAATATTCGACGCCGAGGGGTCATACAGCGCCGGTATCCTGCGTGTTTCAAACACGGATGCGAGTCTGATCCGCTGGACTTGCGAGGCGCTGACGAGGTTCCGTTTCGATTTCGCGATGGAGCACGTGCATCGCACGGACACGAAGCCGATCGACGTCTTGCGCGTGCGCGGCGGGCTGGCCGAACACCTGCGTTTCTTTCATACCGTCGATCCCGCGATCAGCCGCAAGATGAACATCTGCGGCCAAGCCGCAAAGACCCGAGCGCAATTGAGAGTGGTCGGCATCGAACCCATTGGCAGCTCGATGCGCCTCTATGACATCACGACAGGAACGGGGGACTTCATCGCCAACGGAGTTGTAAGCCACAACTGCTACGCGCGCCCAAGTCACGCCTATCTGGGGCTTTCCCCCGGGCTCGATTTCGAAACCCGCCTCTTCTACAAAAAGAATGCGGGCAGCCTGCTCGAGGAAGAGCTCTCGCGCCGCGGCTACGTTTGCAAGCCGATCACGCTCGGCGCCAACACGGACCCTTATCAGCCCGTCGAGCGCCGGCTAGGTGTGACTCGGTCGATCCTCGAAGTGTTGGCCGGCACGCGCCATCCCGTTTCCGTCATCACGAAGAGCGCGCTCGTGCTGCGGGATCTCGATCTTCTGGCGGATCTCGCGCGCGACGGGCTCGCCGGTGTCGCGATCAGCCTCACGACGCTCAGCGCCGAGACGAAGCGCACGCTCGAGCCGCGCGCGGCTTCGCCGCAGGCGCGGCTCCGGGCGGTGCGCGAGCTCAACGAAGCGGGAGTGCCGACGGGAATCATGGTCGCGCCCGTGATTCCCGCGATCACGGATCACGAGCTGGAGGCCATCCTCGAGGCCGCGGCGAGCGCGGGCGCGCGTTGGGCCGGTTACGTCCTGCTCCGCTTGCCCTACGAGGTCAAGGACCTTTTCCGGGAATGGCTCGACGCGCACTTTCCCGAGCGCGCGTCTCACGTGATGTCCCTCGTGCGCGGCATGCGTGCCGGGCGCGACAACGACCCGTGTTTCGGCTCGCGCATGCGGGGCACGGGGCCGCTGGCCGAGCTCCTGCGCAAGCGCTTCGAGGTCGCATGCAGGCGGCTCGGCTTGAGCTCCGGCCCGCGCGAGACGCCGCTGCCGACGCACCTCTTCCGCCCGCCCGTCCCGAAAACGAAAGGCGCGCAGCTTCGATTGGACATCTAGACAAATGGGGTCAGACCCCATTTTCGCGAGACCCCATTTTCGCGGCGCGATTCCTTCTTCGAAAATCCGCTCCGACCCCGATTCTCTCAGTCGTGCTCGTGGATCATGAGCCGGGACTCGGGCGCCTCGGGGATCTCGGGACGAAGGAACGGCTTCTCGGACGCCACGTGGCAGGCGTAGCACTGATTCAACGTCGCCCGATACGAAGCCTCGAAGGCCTTCTCGTCCTTGGCGTCGATCGCCTTCTTGAGATCCGCGAGGCCGGACTTCTCGACGTTCTCGAGAATCGGGCGCAGGTCGAGATCGCCCGTCGAGATGCGCCGCACGGGATGCAGCCGCACGGTCCAGCCGAGGTGCGAGCGCGTCTCGTTGAGATAGAAGGTCGCGAGCGGCCAGTTCTCCTCCTTGCCGGCGAACCAGAGGTTCGCGAAGTGAAATTCGACGTCGGCCATCGTGTGCGATTGGCTCGGCAGCAGGCGCTTGAGCTCGTCGATCTCGGCCTTGAGCGCCGCGATGTCGGTCGTCGACGGCTCGGCGCCGGTCTGTGCGCGGGCCGGCGCTTGCATGGCAAGGTTGAGCGCGGCCGACAACACCACGATGGACACCATTCTTTCATTCATCTCGTCGTCCTCCCCGCCAAGCGGTGCGCGCCGGCCCGCGGTGCCCGCGGTCCGATGGAACAAAGGGCCGTCAACGGAACAAATCGAGGTCGATGGCGTCGGCCATCTTCCGATAGCCCGCGTCGCTGCCGTGCAGATGGTCGCCCGCGTGCAGCGACGCCTCGATCTGCGTCGGATGATTCGGATCGCGCAGCACGGCGTCGAAATCGATGACGCCGTCGAACTCCCCGCCCTTGCGGATCCAGTCATTGACCGCGCTGCGCACGGCCTCGCCCTTGTCGGAGTAGTACGCCGCACCCTCGTACGGCGCGATCGTGGCGCCGTAAACCTTGAGGCCGTGCTCGTGCGCTCGCGCGATGATCTGGCGGTAACCCATGATCATCGAATCGGCCGTGAGCTCGGGGCCGGCCGGCAAATTGAATCCCGGCCGCCGGGCCCCGAAGGCTATGCCGATGTCGTTGACGCCTTCGAAGACGACGACGTGCGTCGCGCCCGGCACCGCGAGCACGTCTCGGTCGAAGCGCGTGAGCGCGCTCTCGCCGGCGCCGTCGCTCAACACGCGGTTGCCGCTGATGCCTTCGTTGACGACGCCCCACGCTCCGCGGCCGCGGCGCTCGACGAGCCGCGCCGCGAGGTTGTCGGGCCAGCGCCGATTCTCGTTCACGGTGGAGCCGACGCCGTCCGAGATCGAGTCCCCGAGCACGACGACGACGTGCGCCGGCCCGCGCGTTGCGACCTCGACGCCGGAAAGAAACGCGCGCGATTGAATCGTCTGCGCGGGCTCGAAAGCTCCGGACGTGAAGTCGCCCGGCATCGAGACGTAGGCGGTCTGCATTCCCGTCGCATGGCACGTGCAGGGCCCCGTGTCCTCCGGAAAGTAGAGGCTGATCGAGAGGGACGCGAGCGGCTGTACGGCGAGATCGATTGCGTCGCTGACGAAAGGCGCGCCCGAAGGGATCGTGACGGACGGCTTGCCGCCGAACGTCACGGCGCGCTCGGTGCCCGCCTTGATCGCGCCTTTGTCGTCGACGATCGCGATGCGGGCGGCCCCGACGACGAGCGGCCGGCTGCCGTACTCGTTGGAGAGGCGCAGGCGCACGCGGTCTCCGCCGGCGCTGATTCGGACGATCTGCCGTACGGTTTGGTTCATGAAGGTCGGCGACCCGGGAAAGGGTCCGTTCGCGGCCGACGGCGGCAACGGCGATGCGCCCCATGTGCCGATCCACTCGCTCTGCTGAGCCGAGACGGCGGACACCCACAGAAGTAAAATCAAGAGAAGCGACGGACGGTTCTTCATGTTGTTTTTCCCCGAGGTGCGTCGTGATCGCCGGTCAACGATACAACGGAGGGATCGGCGATGAAAGGCTCGGAGCCGCCGCTTGCAGCGCTGCCCCTCGTACGTCATAGGCGTCGACGACGCGCCGTTCGATCGTGCTCGGCGCGGCAACGTCCCCGTCGTCGGCGCAGTGTTCAACGGCGCGCGCCTCGAGGGCGTCCTCAAGACGACCGTGCGCCGCGACGGCGCGAACGCGACGCGGCAGCTCGAGCGCCTGATCGGCGAATCGCGCTTCGCCTCGAGCCTCCAGGCCGTGCTGCTGCAGGGCGTCACGCTCGCAGGATTCAACGTCGTCGACGTTCCGGCGCTCCACGCGGCGCTCGGCTTGCCCGTCGTCGTCGTATGCCGCAGGGAGCCCGACCTCGAGCGCATCCGGCGCGCCCTGCTCCGCTCGGTCCCCGGCGGCCGGCGCAAGTGGGCGCTCATCGAGCGCCTTCCGCCGGCGCGCGCGTGCCGCGGGGTCTATGTCCAGAGCGTCGGGCTCGACTCGGAAACGACCGCGAAGCTTCTCGATCGATTCGCGACGAGCTCGCGCCTGCCCGAGCCGGTCCGCACCGCACACCTGATCGCCGCCGCGTACGCCGAGGGCGAAAGCCGCCACCGGGCGTGAATGGCGCCGGGTCGGAAGGAACCGCGGTCCGCCGCGGCGCTAATCGCGGAAATTCGTGAACTGGAGCGGCAAGCCGAGATTCGCGCCCTTGAGCATCCGAATGATTTCTTGGAGGTCGTCGCGCTTCTTACCCGTCACGCGCACCTGCTCGCCTTGGATCGAGGCCTGCACCTTGATCTTCGACTCCTTGACGAGCTTCACGATCTTGCGCGCGTGCTCGGCGTCGACGCCGTGCTTCATGAGAACGGTCTGCTTCGCCTTGCTCAGCGTGGTCTCGGGCGGCTGCGGGTCCATGGCCGCGAGGTCGATGCGGCGCGCCGAGAGCTTCTGCGTCAGGATGTCGAGCATTTGCTTGAGCTGAAAATCGCTCGGCGCCTCGAGCGTGACGGCGTACTCCGCGAGCTCGAACTTCGCGCCCGTGCCCTTGAAGTCGAATCGGTTGCCGAGCTCGCGGTTCGCCTGATCCACCGCGTTCACGAGCTCTTGCCGGTCGATCTCCGATACGGCATCGAACGAAGGCATGTTCGTCTCTCTGGATGGCGGGGATTCGAAGCCCATCTTCGGCGACGGCACGAGCAAGCGCAACCCGCTTGGACGGCGGGCTTGGCGACCCAACCGCTCGCTTGGCGAGCTAGTCCGGGACTTTGGAAGCGACCCCGCTCGCTCGGCGGGCTAACCCGCGCCGTCCGCCAGCTCCTCGAGCGCCGCGCCGGTCAACCGATAGATCGTCCAATCGTCCATCGGCGCCGCCCCGATACGGCGATAGAAGCGGATGGCCGGCTCGTTCCAGTCGAGCACGGACCACTCGAGCCGTCCGCACCCGCGCTCGACCGCGATGCGCGCGACTCGGCTGAGCAGCGCGCGCCCGACGCCGCGGCCCCGCGTCGACTCGCGCACGTAAAGGTCCTCGAGATAAAGGCCCGGCAAGCCCAGGAACGTCGAGAAGGTATGGAAATAGAGAGCGAAGCCCGCCGCCGCGCCGTCGACCTCGGCGATGAGCGCCTCGGCGACGGGCCGCTCGCCGAAGAGGTGACGGGAAAGCTGCCCGCGCTCGGCGACGAACTGCGCCTCGAGGCGCTCGTACTCCGCGAGCTCGCCGATCAACGCGTGCAGGATCGGAACGTCTTCGGTGCGTGCCTCGCGCACGCGTATGGTTGCGGCCGTCGCTGTCGTCACGGCGCCATTATAGAAGCAGCGCCGCGGACCGCGGTTCTTTCTTTGCTCCGGACAGTTTATGCTTTCGCCCTTTCCTTCGAGTTTGCAGTCTGGATAGGGGAACGACATGGCAGATAAGAAAATAATCGCGGTGATCGGGGCGACGGGCGCTCAAGGCGGCGGCCTGTGCCGGGCGATCCTGGCGGACAAGAGCGGGCAGTTCGCGTGCCGCGCGATCACGCGCGATCCGAGCAAGGACAAGGCGAAAGCCTTGGCCTCGCAGGGCGCCGAGGTCGTGAAGGGCGACATCGACGACGTCGAAAGCCTGAAGAAGGCGTTGGCCGGCGCCTACGGGCTCTACGCCGTCACGAATTTCTGGGAGCACTTCTCGGGCGACAAGGAGAAGTCCCAGGCCAAGAACATCGCCGAAGCCGCGAAAGCCGCGGGCGTCAAGCACGTCGTTTGGTCCACGCTCGAGGACACGCGCAAGCTCATGTCGCAGGACGACAAGCGCATGCCGTTCCTTCAGGAGAAGTACCGCGTGCCGCACTTCGACGCGAAGGCCGAGGCCGACGCGTTCTTTTCGGGATTGCCGCTCACGAAGCTCCTGACGACGTTCTACTGGGACAACATCTACATGTTCGGCATCTGCCCCAAGAAGGGCGCCGACGGCAAGTACACGTGGGTGCTGCCGATGGGCAACTCGAAGCTCGCCGGCATCGCGGCCGAGGATATCGGCAAGGTCGCTTACGGCATCTTCAAGGCGGGAGAGCAGTACATCGGCCGGACGGTCGGCATCGCCGGCGAGGCGCTGACGGTCGGGGAAATGTGCAAGAAGCTCGAGCCCGTGCTCGGCGCGCCCGTGAGCTATAACGCCGTCGAGGCCGACGCCTATCGCGGCTTCGGCTTCCCGGGCGCCGACGAGCTCGGCAACATGTTCCAGGTCTACCGCGATTTCGAGAAGCAGGTGCTCGGAGCGCGGAGCACGGCCGAGGCGAAGAAGCTCGATCCGGAGCTCCAGAGTTTCGAGCAGTTCGTCGCCCGCAACAAGGACGCCATCGTCAAGGCTTGCAATTCCTGACGCGCGCGGCGTCCTGACGCCCGCGTGGCCGCTGACGCCGCCGGCTCCTACGGCCGGCGGCTGGCGGCTCCGGCGGCGGCCGGCTGCAGCGGTGGCTGCCCGCTGCGGTGGCTGGCGGCTCCGGCGGCTGGCGGCTCCGGCGGCGGCCGGCTCCGCTCTTGCGCTCGTGCCGCGCTCCGCCGCGGCACGAGCCCGAGCCGGCCTCCTCAAACGGCTTCGACCTCGGGCACGTCCTCGGCGAGGACTTCCTCGCTCGGCTCGCGCTCGTGCGCCTCGTGCTGCCGCCGCCACATCGCCGCGTATAAACCGTCCTTGACGAGCAGCGCGGCGTGCGTGCCGCGCTCCGCGATCGCTCCGTCGTGCAGCACGATGATCTCGTCCGCGTCGACGATCGTCGAGAGCCGGTGCGCGATCACGAGCGTCGTGTGGCCGCGCGACACCTCGCGCAGCGACGTCTGGATCTCCTTCTCGGTGCGGCTGTCGAGGGCGGACGTCGCCTCGTCGAAGACGAGGATGCGTGGGCGCTTCAGGATCGTGCGCGCGATCGCGACGCGCTGCTTCTCCCCTCCCGAGAGCTTTAGACCGCGCTCTCCCACCTGCGTCTCGTAGCCTTCCGGCGATGCCGCAATGAAGTCGTGTATGCGCGCGAGGTGGGCGGCCTCCTCGACGTCGGCGCGCCCCGCACCGGGCCTGCCGTACTCGATGTTGTAGTAGATCGTGTCGTTGAAGAGCACGGTGTCCTGCGGCACGATTCCGATGGCGGCCCGCACGCTCGCCTGCGAGACGTTCCTGATGTCCTGGCCGTCGATCCGAATCGCACCGCCCGTCACGTCATAGAACCGGAACAGCAGCCGCGAGATCGTGGACTTGCCCGCCCCGCTCGCCCCGACGATCGCGACGCGGCGCCCGGCCGGCACCGTGAAGCTCAGGTCGCGCAGTATCGGCCTGCGCGGGTCGTAGGCGAACGAGACCCGGTCGAACTCGACGGCTCCCGGCCCCGGCGCGAGCGGCTTCGCGTCGGGCGTGTCCTTGACGTCCGCGTCGATGTCCAGCAGGTTGAACATCGATTCCATGTCCGTCAGCGCCTGCTTGACCTCGCGATAGACGAACCCGAGGAAATTCAGCGGCGAGTAGAGCTGAATGAGATAGGTGTTGACGAGGACGAAATCGCCCACGGTCATCCTCCCCGCGATGACGCCGCGGGCGGCCATGGCCATGAGCACGCACAGCCCGACCCCGATGATCGCGGCCTGGCCCACGTTGAGCAGCGAGAGCGAGGTGCGGCTCGCGACGGACGCACGCTCGTACTTCGCGAGCGACTGATCGAACCGGCTCGCCTCGTACTCTTCGTTGCCGAAGTACTTGACCGTCTCGTAGTTCAACAGGCTGTCGATCGCGCGCGTGTTCGCTTCCTGATCCGTCTCGTTCATCTCGCGGCGATATTTCAGGCGCCACTCCGTGACCGCGAGCGTGTAGGCGATGTAGCTCGCGACGCAGACGAACGTGACGAGCGCGAACCACACGTCGAAGAACGCCCAGAGGATGCCGCAGACCAGCATGATCTCGATCAGCGTCGGCAGGATGTTGAACAGCATGAACGAAAGCAGCGAATCGATTCCGGCCGTGCCGCGCTCGATGGCCCGCGAGAGCCCGCCGGTCTGCCGCGCGAGGTGAAAGGCGAGCGACAACGCGTGCAAGTGACGAAACGTCCTGAGCGCGACTTGCCTGATCGCTCGCTGTGCAACCTTCGCGAATACCGCGTCGCGGAGCTCGGCGAACGCGATCGAGGCGATACGGGCGAAACCGTATGCGACGAGCAAGCCGAGCGGCAGCACGAGCGGAAGGTGCGCCGGGTCGGAAAACAGGTCGACCATGCGCTTGAAAAGAATCGGAACGTAGACGGTCGCCGCCTTCGCTCCGGCGAGGAAAGCGAGCGCGACGACGACGCGAAGCCGCAGCGAGGCGCTGCCCGCCGGCCACATGTAAGGTGCGAGCGTCCGGAGCGCGCCCCATTCGAAGCCCGTCGGCCGAGGCGTCTTCGGAGACTCGAGGTTCTGATTGCTCATGCGCGTGGCGTAGCCGTCGTTCGTCCTTGGAAACCCGCTATTGTATCGGCTGCGCGCCTGCCCGCCGCCGCCTGAAACGGCAGCGGCGCGTACCCGCTCGCGGCGGCGCTAGGCCGCCTTCCGACTCACCGCGAGCGCGGCAGCCACGGGGACGACGAAGACGGCGAGGTGTTTGCCGAGCTCGACCAGCGGTGCCGTCTCCGGATTGAAGATCCTCGCGATGAAATGCCCCAGCGTGAAGGCTGTCCAGCAGACGATGAATATGAACGCGCCGTTGATCTGCATGGCGCTGCGGCGATTGGCGTATCGCCCTGCCGCGACGAACCCACCGACCAGTAGAAGGCCGATGACGATGAGGCCGAGTACTTGCATTTGCCCTCTCGAAACGCGGGGTTGCGAGTCGCAGCGAGCAATATCCGTACCAAGAAGGCGATCGGCTTCCCGCCGAGGGCGCGGTCGACACGAGCCGGCGTTCGGCGAGCGTGGCGCGTCAGGCGGAAGGCTTAGGCGCCGTGCGCTCCGAGAACGGCGGAGGAGTCTCGAGGCAGCGCTGGTCGCTCGATGCCTTCGAGTCCTTCGAGCGCTTCGAGCGCTTCGAGCCCTTCGAGTCGCCCGAGGCGGCGGAATCCGCCGAGGCAGGTGAATCGGCGGAGGCAGCCGAATCGGCCGAGGCAGCCGAGTCGACCGAGGCAGGCGCACGCTGGCGGCGAGCGGACGGCACGGACAGGGAATCGGATTCGTCGGGCACGGAAAGATCGTCCGGAACCCGGAGCGGCGCCGCGGACCGGCTGTTGGCATAGCGGCCGGCGTCCTCGCAGCCGAGGCCGTGCCCCCCGGCACAGCCGGCGAGTAGAACGAGGACGACGGCGGCGCCGACAGACGTAGCTTTCATGACCTTCAGCGCGAGGCTGGGACGTTCTTCATCGATTCGCGACGGCGATGCCGGCTTCGCGCATCGCGCCCCGCACCGCGTCGTGGAACTGCTCCGCCAAAGGCGTGAGCGGCAGCCGGATGCCGGGGCCGATGAGCCCCATCTGCCCCAGCGCCCATTTCACGGGAATGGGATTGCTCTCGGCGAAGAGATTGCGATGCAGGCCGCGTAGGGTCGCGTCGATCTTCTCGGCGTCCGCCCGCTTTCCCGCCCGCGCCGCGTCGCAGAGCCGGCGCATCCCGGCGGGCGCGACGTTGCCCGTCACCGAAATGACTCCGTGTCCGCCCCGCAGCATGAACTCCGCCGCCGTCGCATCGTCCCCGCTCAGCAAAGAGAAATCCTTTCCGCATCCGTCTCTGAGCGCCTCGACGCGGTCGAGTTCCCCGGTCGCTTCCTTGATCGCGTGTATGTTCGGATGCGAGGACAGGCGGGCGACCGTCGCCGGCTTCAAATCGACGCCGGTGCGCGAAGGCACGTTATAGACGATCAACGGATGCTTCACGCCGTCGGCGACCGCCGAGAAATGCCGATACATGCCCTCTTGAGTGGGCTTGTTGTAGTACGGCGTGACGACCATGAGCGCCCGCAGCGGCAGATCGTCGACGGCTCGGGAAAGCGCGAGCGTCTGCGCGGTCGAGTTCGACCCGGTCCCGGCCACGATCGGAATCCTGCCGTCGGCGAGCTCGCAGCTGCGCTTGAGAAGCTCGACGTGCTCGCCGCGCGTCAGCGTCGGCGATTCGCCGGTCGTGCCCGCGACGACCAGCGCTTCGGTGCCGGACTCGACGTGAAAATCGATGAGCTTAGCCAGGGCCGCATAATCGAGCGCGCCGCCCGCGTCCATGGGCGTGACGAGCGCCACCATACTGCCTGACAACATTGACCTGCCCTGCCGGGTAGAAAGCCGAGGATGGTAATGGCGGCCCCGGGTCGGCGCAACTTGAGCATTGCGCCCCAACAACTTCCGGGTACACTGGTCCCGGCAACGCCTTCGTCCGGGATTCGGCTCTGATGGAACAACTCTTGGTCATTTCCGCCGTCGGCGGTGACCCCGCCGTCGTCGTGCAAGAGCTTACGCGTACGATTCTCGACTGCGGCGGCAACATCAAGGACAGCAGAATGACCGCGCTCGGCTCGGAGTTCGGCATGCTGCTGCTCGTCGCCGGCAACTGGCACACGATCAGCCGGCTCGAACGGGATCTCGACCGCTTCGCGGCCCAGAACGGCCTCACGATGCAGTTTCGCCGCGCCGAGGCGAGAAGGTTCAACAAGGAGCTCCTGCCGTACGCCGTCGACGTCGTCGGCCTCGACCAGCCCGGCATCGTGCACAGCTTGAGCGGATTCTTCTCCTCGCGTCAGGTCGAGATCGACGAGCTTTCCGCGCGAAGCTACACGGCGACTCAGACGGAGACGCCGATGTTCTCCGTGCAGATGTACATCAACATTCCCGCGACGATACACATCTCCGCGCTCCGCGAAGAGTTCATGGATTTCTGCGACCAGCTCAACGTCGACGCGATCATGGAGCCCGTGAAGCAGTCCTAGCTCGCTCGAGGACAGGCACATGGTGACGGTCGGCAAGAAGGTTCCTGCGTTCACAGCCGAGGCCACGGGGGGCAAAACCGTGTCCTCGAAAGACCTCGCCGGCAGGCCGTACGTTCTCTACTTCTATCCCAAGGACGACACGCCGGGCTGCACGGCCGAGGGCCGCGGCTTCAAGGACCGCTACGATGAATTCGCCGCGCGAGGCATCGCCGTATTCGGCGTCTCGCGGGACAGCGTGGCGTCGCACGAGCGGTTCAAGGAAAAATACGGATTTCCGTTCGAGCTGATCTCGGATCCGGAAGAGACGCTCTGCCGGACCTTCGACGTGATCAAGCAAAAGAACATGTACGGCAAGAAGGTCCTGGGCGTCGAGCGAAGCACGTTTCTCGTCGACGGCGCTGGCGTGCTGCGCAACGAATGGCGTAAGGTGAAGGTCGACGGACACGTCGAGAACGTTTTGGCGGCTGCGCTGTCTCTATAGACGACATTCGCCCCGAGCGCCGACGCCGTTCGAGGCGAGCCGCCGGAGGACCGCATGAAGCGCTTAGTCTGCCTGGGTCTCATCGCCGGCCAAGTCTTGGCCGGCGCCACGGCGGCCGCCGATCTGCCCGATTTCGGCAGCCCGGCCGACGCGGTCATGAACAAGACCCGCGAGGGTCAGCTCGGCCGGACGGTCATGATGCAGCTCCGGAACGCGGGCGCCGTCATCGACGATCCGCTCGTGAACGAGTACATCAATTCCCTGGGCTCCCAGCTCGCGAGCCGGGCGAGCAACGGCGATCAGCCGTTCCACTTCTTCGTCGTTCACGATAAAGAGATCAACGCGTTCGCGCTGCCGGGCGGCTACGTCGGCGTCAACTCGGGCCTGCTGCTCGCGACCGACAACGAGAACGAGCTCGCGGCCGTGCTGGCCCACGAGGTCTCGCACGTCACGCAGCGGCATGTCGCGCGGTCGATGTACGACAGCCAGAGGATGAGCATCGTCTCCATGGCCACCATGCTGGCGGCGCTGCTGCTCGGCGCCGCGAGCGACGCCGGCGGGAATGCGATGGCCGGCATCTTGACGGCGTCGCAGGCGGCCGCGCTCCAGCGGCAGATCAACTTCACGCGGGCCAACGAGCAGGAAGCGGACCGGATCGGCATGGAGGTGCTCTCGCAGACCGGCTTCGATCCGAACGCCATGGCGGATTTTTTCGAGACGCTCGAGAGCCGATACGGCGCGGCCGAGCAAGGCATCCCGGAGATGCTGCAGACCCACCCGGTCACGACCTCGCGCATCGCCGAGGCCCGGGCGCGCGCGAGGCAGCTGCCGAAGGCGCATGCGCCGGACAGCACGAGCTACATCCTCGCCAAGGCGAGGGTCGAGGTTCTCGAGGCGCCGACGCCCGAGGCCGCCTTGGCGGCGTTCCAGAACAAGCCCGATCCCGATTCGCCCGCGACGCGCTATGGGCGTGCCCTGGCCCTGACCGGCATGTCGCGAAGCGACCAGGCCGAGCGCGAGTTCCGCGACCTCGTGCGCCAGTCGCCCGACGTCATCGCCTATCGCATCGGCGAGGCCGAGGCCCTCGCCGCGAGCGGTCTCTACGATCAAGCCATCAAGGTCTACGAGGACGCGATCCGGCTGTTTCCCCGGAACGTCCCGCTGACCGTGAGCTACGCCTCGGTGCTCATCAACGCGGGCCAGGCCGAGCATGCGCACCGCTTGCTGCTCGACCTGCTCAACAACGTGCCCCCGACGCCCGAGCAGATCCGCCTCATCGCGCGCGCCGCGAACGCCCAGGGAGACACGCTGAACGCCTATTACTACATGGGCGAGTACTACGTCTCGACGGGCAATCTCCCGCTCGCGATCAGGCAGCTCCGCATGGCGCTCGAGGTCCCCGGCGCGGGACCGGTGGAGCGCGCGAAGCTCAACGCCCGGCTTGCCGAGCTCATGGACTACCTGCCGAAGGAGCAGCGGGCCGAAGTGGCGGACGCGACGTCGCGGGGACCGCCGCAGCAGTAGGCCGTCGCGCCCGCCCGCCGCTCGGCGGGCCGCCTCGATCCCGACGATCCATCCCGAAGCGCCGCTGCGATATTTCCGACGCCCGCCCCGACTTTGCAGGGGCACTAATGGGGACTAAAATAGTCCTATTTCGAGCCGGCCGCGGAGACCCCGATGCTGCGCATGAGCAAATTGACGGACTACGGGACGATGGTCCTCGCACAGCTCGCTTCGCACGGCGGAGCGCTCTCGAGCTGCAGCGCGGTCGCCGACGCGACCCATCTCGGCCAGCCCACCGTCAGCAAGCTCCTGAAGCTGCTCGTGCGCGCGGGGCTCGTGGTCTCGGAGCGCGGCGTGCAGGGAGGCTACACCCTCGCGAGGGCTCCCGAGGAGATCACGGCCGCGGAGATCATCGACGCGCTCGAGGGACCCGTCGCGATCACGGAATGCAGCTCGCTGCACGGGGCATGCGACCTCGAGTCGTTCTGCCGCGTGGGGCTCGCCTGGCAAAAGATCAACCGGAGCATCCGGAAGGCGCTGCAGGACGTCACGCTCGCGGATCTCCAAGCGAGCATCGATCCGCTGCCGCCGCCCGACCTCGCGCGAGCGCTGGACGGCGCGGCCGCGATCGACGTCGAGCGGCTGCGGCGCACGGCACGGAGCACGGGGCGGAGTTAGGAGCGCCGGGCGCCGTTAAGAGCACGAAGCGGAGCGGAGGCCGGACGCGAGAGCCCGCGCCGCAACAGCACGGAAAGGATTGGTAGGCATGGCCACGGATTCGAAGCAGCTCAACGACCTCGTACAGCGGAAGTACCGCCACGGCTTCGTGACGGACATCGAGCAGGAGACCGTCCCGCCGGGCCTCAACGAGGACGTCATTCGCCTGCTCTCGGCTAAGAAGGGCGAGCCCGAGTGGCTCACCGAGTGGCGCCTCAAGGCGTACCGGCATTGGCTCACGATGCAGGAGCCGACGTGGGCGCACGTCAAGTACGAGCCGACCGACTACCAGGCCATCTCGTACTACTCGGCGCCGAAGGCCCGCGCCGATGCGCCGAAGAGCCTCGACGAGGTCGACCCGAAGCTGCTCGAGACTTACGAGAAGCTCGGCATCCCGCTGCACGAGCGCGCGCGCCTCGCCGGCGTCGCCGTCGACGCCGTCTTCGACAGCGTCTCGGTCGCGACGACGTTCAAGGAGAAGCTTGCCGCCGCCGGCGTCATCTTCTGCTCGTTCTCGGAGGCCGTCCGCTCGCATCCCGAGCTCGTGCGCCGGTATCTCGGCACCGTCGTCCCCTATCGCGACAATTTCTTCGCGACGCTGAACTCCGCCGTCTTCACGGACGGCTCGTTCGTCTACGTGCCGAAGGGCGTGCGCTGCCCCATGGAGCTCTCGACGTACTTCCGCATCAATGCGGCGAAGACGGGGCAGTTCGAGCGGACGCTCATCGTTGCCGATGAAGGCTCGCACGTCAGCTATTTGGAGGGCTGCACTGCCCCTCAGCGCGACGAGAATCAGCTGCACGCCGCCGTCGTCGAGCTCGTCGCGCTCGACGACGCCGAGATCAAATACTCGACCGTGCAGAACTGGTATCCGGGCGACGAGGAAGGCCGAGGCGGCATCTACAACTTCGTGACGAAGCGCGGCGAATGCCGCGGCCGCAACTCGAAGATCTCGTGGACGCAGGTCGAGACGGGCTCCGCGATCACGTGGAAGTACCCGAGCTGCGTGTTGCGCGGCGAGAACTCGGTCGGCGAGTTCTACTCCGTGGCTGTCGCCAACAACTACCAGCAGGCCGACACGGGCACGAAGATGATCCACATCGGCCGCAACACGCGCAGCACGATCGTGGCCAAGGGCATCTCGGCGGGTCACGGCCAAAGCGCATACCGCGGGCTCGTGCGGATGCTGCCCACGG
>DASTSM010000016.1:0-6339 GCA_035760685.1 Gammaproteobacteria bacterium
TCGGCGTCACGGCGCGCGTGTATGCAGCGAACGTGGCGAAAGAAGCAGACGTCGTCTCGCTCTTCGAGCGCGCCGTCGAGGACTTCGGGGGCCTGGATGCGTCGATAGCCAACGCAGGCATCTTGCGCGACGGCCTGCTCATCAAGGCGCGCGAAGGCCAGCCGCTCGAGAAGCTCGCGGTCGCGGATTGGCAGGCCGTCATCGACGTGAACCTCACGGGCGTGTTTCTGTGCGGACGCGAGGCGGCCGCGCACATGGCGCGTCTCGGCGGCGGCGGCTCGATCATCAACATCTCGAGCATCTCCCGAGCGGGGAATTTCGGTCAAAGCAACTATTCCGCCGCGAAAGCCGGCGTGGCGGCGTTGACCGTCGTCTGGGCCAAGGAGCTCGCGCGGCACGCAATCAGGGTCAACGCCATCGCCCCGGGTTTCATCGCGACCGAGATGGTCGCCGCCATGAAGCCGGACATGCTCGAGAAGATGGCGGCCGGAATCCCTGCCAAACGCCTCGGACGGCCCGAGGAGATCGCCGCGACGGCCGTCTTTCTGCTCGAGAACGACTACGTGAACGGCCGCGTCATCGAGGTCGACGGCGGCTTGCGCGTCTGAGCTCGGACTCGCGCCGCCGTTTTAGCTGCGGTTGTACGGATCGAAGCCGCCGGCCCCCTCGATGCGCGGAGGCTCCTCGGCCTCGAGAGTATTTTTGCCCTTGCGAACCTTCTCGGCGTTGCCGGGCTTCGGCTTGCCCGCGGCGGGCTTGTTGGGGAGCCGGGAAGGCATCTCGCCGCGCGGCGCGCGGGCGGAGCGGGTCGGCTCGAGCTCGAGATCGTCGATTTCGAGGCTCTTCAACAGGACGGAGGTGCTGTCGCCCTGCTCCACGTTCCAGCGCCAGACGCTGTTGCCGCGGCTGTCGAACTCCACGTGACCCGGAGTGTGCTTTTGTGCGCCTGCCGCGTCGGCCGGGTCCTGCGGGGAAGCGTTTTCGCTTGCCGGCACCGCGGGAAGCGGTTGCGGCATGGGCGGCCGCTTCGGCACGGATTCCCCTCCGCGGGCAGCGGCGGGAGGCGGCCTCGAGCCGCGTTTTGTGCTTCGATCGATGCTCATGCCGCGTATGACTCAAGGGCGGCGGCGCCGAGCACGACGGTAGCATTTCCGCGCTTCGCCGGCTGTGTCGCTCATCACATCGCCTCCGGGGCCCTGGCTTGCGGCTTGCGTGCGGCATGCGGCTTGGCGCTTGGCGCTTGGCGCTTGCGTCCCGATCCGGGAGCGTGCCCTCTCGTGCTGCGCGGCGTGCCCGCATTGCGGCTATGATTCGCCTTTCGCTCGAAAGCCGGCCCTTGCAAGACAACTTAATGAGACGCGACCCGAAGCCGCTGATCCTGCTCGTCGCCTTGCTGGCACTGCTCGCCGTCGCGGCGCTCTCCCCGATCCGGCCGTGGCTCTTGGTCGGCGTCGACTGGGCTCACGGCCATCCTCGCAGCGCTTGGCTCGCGTTCATATTGACGTACGCGCTCGCGGCGGTGCTGGCCGTGCCGGGCTCGATCCTGACCCTCGGCGCGGGATTCGTATTCGGCTTGGAAGCGGGCGCGGTGCTCGTCTCGATCGGCAGCATCGTCGGGGCGGCGGGCGCGTTCCTCGTCGCGCGCCACTGCGTGCGGGACTGGCTCCTCGCGAAATTCTCCGGATCGCCGCGCTTTCGCGCTCTCGATGCGGCGTCGCGGCACCACGGCTTCCTCATCGTGCTGCTCGCACGTCTCTCGCCGATTCTGCCGTTCAACCTCATGAACTACGGCTTAGGCGTGACGAACGTGAGCTTTCGAGACTTCGTCGTTGCCTCGTGGATCGGCATGCTGCCCATCACTTGTCTCTACGTGTACGTGGGCTCGGCCGCGAAGAGCATGACCGAGCTCGCGGCAGGCGTCGGACGGGGGCCGGGCACCCTTTGGCTCGTGGCGGGCGGGCTCGTCGCGGCGGCCGCCCTGACCGTCGTCGTCGCGCGCAAGGCGAACGACGCGCTCGCCTATCACCTCGCAGCCGACTCTACGGAGGCGGAAGGGCGCTCGTGAGGCTCGGTGCCGCGCGGCGTCGGGCGCCGAGCGCGCTCAGTGCCGCAGGACGTCGAGCGCCGCGCGGTGCAGCTCCTGCGTGCCGGCCGCGACCACGGCACCGCCCGCCATCGGCGTGCGTCCCTGCCAATCCGTCACGACGCCGCCGGCGTTCTCGATGATCGGCACGAGCGGCACGATGTCGAAAGGCTTGAGGCCCGCCTCGACGACGAGATCGACGAAGCCCGCCGCGAGCATCGCGTAGTTGTAGCAATCGCCGCCGTAACGATCGAGCCGGCAAGCCTCGCGCAGCGCCGCGACGACGGCGGCGTCCTCGCCCTTGAACATGTCGGGATGCGTCGATGCGAGCGTCGCGTCCTCGAGGCGCGTGCACGCCCGCGTGCGCAGACGTTGCCGGCTGTCGGAAGCGATGAGCCAGCTGCCCGCCGGCGATCCCAAAAACACCTCGTCGAGAACCGGCTGGCAAAGAAGCCCGAAGAGCGGCACGTCGTCGCGCGCGAGCCCGATCAGCGTGCCCCAGAGCGGCGAGCCCATCATGAACGCGCGCGTGCCGTCGATCGGGTCGATGTACCATCGGTATCCCGACGAGCCTGTCTTCTCGCCCTGCTCCTCACCGACGATGCCGTGCTCCGGGTAGCGCTCGAGGATCGTGGCGCGGAGCGCGCGCTCGATCGCGTGGTCCGCGCTCGTGACGGGATCGAAGCCCTCGCGATCCTTGTTCTCTACCGTGAACGACTTCCGGAAATACGCGCGAGCGATGCCGCCCGCCGTGCGGCCGAGCTCGAGGGCGAAATCCTCGAGCTCGAAAATCGAGACTTCGTCGAACGACATGCGGCCATTATGGCGGAGCCGCATTCACGCCGGGAAGAAATCGATGGGCTTCGTCGTCGTGACCGTTCCGACGTCCTTCGCTTCGAACCGGAAGAGCATGACGCGCTGCACGAGCTTCTGCTCGAGGTCGCGATCGCCGAGCTCCGAAGACACGATCTCGCAGGCCGTGACCCGTCCGTCCGGCGCGATCGTGAGGCGCAGCACGACTTTGCCCTGCAGCGTCGGGTTCTGCCGCAGCGCACGGTTGTAGAGCGCGTAGATCGCGCCCTTGTTCTTGTCGAAGATGCGCTCGATCTCCTCCCGGCTCCGGGCCGCCGCGCCGGCGGCACCGCCGGCCGCGCCGCCGCCCTCGGCGGCGCCGACTTCGTCGGCGATCGGATTCTCGACCCGCGTCGTCTCGCGTGCGGCGAGACCGGTCCCGCCGGTGTTGCGGCTCAATGCCGCCGTGTTGATGCCGTTGCTGCCGCGGCCGACGCGCGACGTGATGACGGAACGTTCCGCGACGGCCGCCGCGGCGGCGGGCTCGACGGCGGCGCCGAGCTTCTTGTCGTCGAGCCGCTCGACGGCCGCGTTGTCGCGCAGCGCGGCAAGCTGCTGCGCGAACGGAAGCAGGCCCGCCGTGCTCGCCCG
Organism: Gammaproteobacteria bacterium; assembly: GCA_035760685.1. Lineage (GTDB taxonomy): Bacteria > Pseudomonadota > Gammaproteobacteria > Steroidobacterales > Rariloculaceae > ZC4RG20. The sequence goes on from DASTSM010000016.1 coordinate 3,527, forward strand.
CTCGCGCGCCCGCTGCGTCTTTTCGGCGGGCGTCGGCTCCGGCGCCTTCTTCGGCGGCGTCTCGGCCGCGCGCTCGGGCGGAGGCTTCGGCGGCTCGGGCTTCGGCTCCTCCGCCTTCGGCGGCTCCGGCTTCGGCTCCTCGCGCACGATGGGCGGAGGCGGGGGCGGCTTCGGCTCCTCGAGCACGAGCTTCGCGAATCGCTCCGGTATCTCCGTCTTGGCGGCCGGGGCCGGCGGCGGCGTCGGCAGGAACGACAGGATCAGTGCGAGCACGAAGGCCGCGACGAGCGTGATCGTGAACGTCTTGCGGAACGAGCGCTCCTGCTCGGCGTTCGCCGTCCAGGGCAGCTCGTAGCTGCGATAAGGCAAGACCCAGTGCGTCATGACGGCCGCCCGGCTCATGCGCCTTCCGCGGCCGCGGCGTCGTCGGCGTCCTTGTGCAGGACCGCGAGCGAGACGCGCCCGAAATCGGCGTCCGTGCAGGTCGCCATGACTTTCTTGAGGAGGATGTACGAGATCGACTTGTCGCCGAGGATCGTGACCTCCCGTTGCACCGCATCCTTCGTGTCCGCGCGCAGCGCTCGATCGTTCTCCTCTTCGAGGGCCGCCTTGAGCTCCGGCACGATGAGGTCCTTGCGCGCGAGCACGTCCTTGACGCGAGCGACCGAGCGGCCGCCGACGAGGACCTCCTCGTCCGTGATCATGACGACGACGGTCTGGCGGGCCGCATCCTCCGCGCTCGACTCGGGCAACTTCACGTTGCGGGCCGGCGGGACTTGGACGTCGCCCGAGTTGACGAGCAAGAAGAACACGAGCACGGTCAGCACGTCGATCATCGACGTGAGGTTGAGCCCGAGGGCCCGCTTGTGGCGCTTGTGATGCCGCTCCATGCGGGCGGCTCGCCCTCTGTACCGCACGCCTCGCTCCTTCAGGGCCCCGCCGGCGCGTCGCCGATCGAGATCTCGGGGAAAAGCTCGCTCGTCGCCGTGCGGCCGGTCGTCTCGTCCGTCCGCTCCGCGACGCGCACCTTGTCCATGACCGCGACGAGCACGTCGTACGCGATGTCTGGCTCGAGCAGCACGGTCGCGTCGGTCTTATCGGGGAATTGCCTCTTCACGTCGGCGAGGTACGCGCCGAGGCCGTCGTAGTCGTAGCCCTTCGCGCCGTTCGGGAAGCGCTTCAGCAAGCCCGCGTTGCGATCGCCGACCTCGATCGAGGACTTCCGCACCGTGACCTCGAGCGCGAGCTCGGGCTTCGGGGGCTCGGCCGCGTTGGCCGCGGCGGGCAGGTTGAGCTCCAAGATCGCGAGACGCGAGAACACGGTCGTGATGAGCAGGAACGACAGCAGCACGACCATGATGTCGAGGAACGCCGTGATGTTGACCTCGACGGCTTCCTTTCCTCGGTTCTTGCGCGAGCGGCGCATCATGCCACGAGCTCCTTCCGTGCCGCCGATATCGCCGGCAGCGAGGCCGGGATCGGGGCCGCTTGCCTCAGCGCGCCGCCGCCGAGCGCGCGCCCGGCTGGTGCTGCTGCGGATGCGGGTGTGCCGGCGGCTCCGCCTGCGCTCGATCCATGATCGAGTTCAGGAACTTCACGGAGGCCATCTCGAGGCTGTCGACGATCTCCGTCGTCTTGGTCGTGAGCATCGTGTGGATCAGCAGCATCGGGATCGCGACGATGAGGCCGAAGGCCGTCGTGTTCATCGCGACCGAGATCGCGGCCGAGAGCAGATCCGCCTTCTCGGCGGGATTCGCGTTCGACACGGCCGCGAACGCGCTGATGAGGCCCGTGATCGTGCCGAGCAGTCCGAGCAGGGTCGAGATGTTCGCGAACGTCGCGAGGTAGTGCGTGCGCTTCTCGAGACGCGGCACGACCTCCATGAGGCTCTCTTCCATGGCCTGCTCGACGTCCTCGCGGCGCCGCGCGGATCGCACGCGGTTGAGCCCGTACGTCATGATCTGCGCGATCGCGGCTTTCGACTTGCTCGTGACTTGCATCGCGCCCGCGATGTTGCCGCTCTTGAGGTACGGCGCGACCTTGTTCCAGACCGCCTTGTTCTTCGCGACGGTCACGGTCAGATAGATCCACCGCTCGATGGCGATCGCGAGCCCCATGGCGAGCACGGCCACGATCGGATACATGAACGGTCCTCCCTTCTGGAAGAAGGCCACGACCGCGGACAAGGTCTCCATGCTGTCACTCCTTCTCGTCGCCGCCGTCTTTCTTACCGGCGGCCGGCGTTGAATCGAACAGTTCGTCGTAGTACTCGAGGTGACGCTTGAACACGTCGCGATCGACGGGGGCCAGCACTTCGTCGAGCAGGGTGTTGACGGGCCGGCCGACGAGCTCCCCGAGGTCCGATCTCTTCCACGGGACGATGTAGAGCACCTTAGGCAATTCCTGGTTTCCCGTGATTGACGTAGTTCCCAGATCCACCTGGTTGGCCGCGTCCCGCGCCGAGAACGCGTTCGAAGCTACGGCGCGCTCGGTGCTCGATCGCGGCGCGCTCGCCGTGCTCGGAGCGCCCGGGGCGCGCGCGCTGGGCGTGCTTGGAGCGCCCAAGGCTCGCCCGCTCGGCGTGCTAGGCGCGGTTGCCCCGCTCGGCGCACTCGGCCCCGCCCGTCCGCCCACGTCCACCGCCGGTTCGAGCGCCTCGACCTCCGCGGCCCGCGCCGCCGCGCCCGGCGAACGCGCCGGCGCGGCATCGCGCCTCGAAGGGGACGACGAGGTCTGCACGGGTGCCGCGTGCTGCGACCAGGCCGCGCCGGTCCACGCGATGGCGAGCACGGTCACGACGATTCTCACTGCCC
>DASTSM010000017.1:0-27892 GCA_035760685.1 Gammaproteobacteria bacterium
ACAACATGTACCGCTTCTTGAGGTGGCGCTACGCGGGGTTCAAGACGCATTGGACCTTTGCCGCCGCGGTCATGACTCACCCGGATCAGGATCACTACCGCGGCTTCGGGAAGCTGTTCGCGGAGCCGCATGTGAGCTTCGTACCCGTAACGCCTTTGATGGTTCAGAAGCGCATTGCCACGGCGTTCCATCTCGGCGGGCGGCAAGTCCTCCTTCCACGACAGCAGCACCCAGACGTGCCCGAACGGATCTCGCACGCTCGCAGAATTCGCGCCGTAGAACATGTCGGTGGGCGGCTGAATCGGCTCTGCGCCCGCCGTCGTTGCGCGTCGAAACAAGGCGTCGTTGTCCTCGAGAAGAATGTGGAGGCTCGTCGTGCAACGGCCGAGCGCCCGAGGATCGGCGTACAGCTTCTCGTCCGGGTCGCCGAGCATGACCAGAGAATCCGCGATGGATATTTCGGCATGTAATATCTTTCCGACGGGAGCGGCGATGCGGAACAGCTCGACGGCGCCGAACGCCCGCTCGTAGAAGGCGATTGCGTCGGCCGCTCGGCTGACGTAAATATGGGGCACCACTGCGTTCCGGTAGCGGTCCGGTTTTTCGATCATCTCGACCTCCGTGCCGTTGCTGGTCCACGTTCAGAATGACGCCCAAAACCGACCTCGACGATCGCGTAGGAGCAGTCACCATGCAGCCGATTTCATGGCTCAACATCCTTTGCCGCACGGCGCGTCGATCGCGGTCTTGCAGCGGAGATCGCCTCGGGCTCGAGGCACGCCCTCGAGCATGTTTTGTGCCACACGCGGATTCACACGGCGTCGACGCTCGCCGCGGCATCTCTCGTCTCGCGGTCGGCTGCGCCGCTGCCGTGGCGTTCGCGGCGCCCGCGGTCGTCGCGGCGCCTTCGGTATTTCCCACGGGCACGACGATCTACGATCCCGCGCAAGCCTATAGCGGCTACACGGTGCTCTCGCCGCTCGGCACGCAGGCCGCGATCGTCATCGACATGAACGGCAACGTCGTCAAGCAGTGGGACGGCTACAACACGTCCGCCGGAGGCCCGGCGCGCGTGCTGCCGGGCGGTGAGATCGTCGCCTCGGTCGGCGCGCGGCCGGGACACCTCGAGGCGCTCGAGCTCGTGCAGCGTGACTTCGACGGCAACGTCGTCTGGCGCTTCGCCCACAATGTCGAGATCGAGACGCAAGACGGCAAGACGAGCTGGGCCTTACGCCAGCATCACGACTGGCAGCGCTCGGACTTTCCGGCCGGCTACTACTCCCCGGACGCCGCGCCTTCGGCGACGGGCGCGAAGACGCTGATCCTCACGCACGTGGACCACGCGCTGCCCGACGTCGCGGGCGACGCGCTGCTCCAGGACGACCGGCTCATCGAGATCTCGTGGGACGGCAAGATCCTCTGGGAGTGGACGGCCGGCGAGCACATCGGCGAGCTCGGCCTGAGCGACGAGGCCCGCGCCGCGATCAAGGCCGCGCCCCGTCCGAACGCACGTGCGGGCTTCGACTGGCTGCACCTGAACGCCGCGGCCTACGTCGGGCCGAATCAATGGTACGACGAAGGCGATCGGCGCTTCGCGCCGGACAACGTCGTCATCAGCAGCCGCGAAGCCAGCATCATCGCGATCGTCGCGCGGGACGGCTCGATCGTCTGGCGGCTCGGCCCGGACTATCGCGCCTCGAAGGAGCTCCGCGCGATCGGCCAGATCATCGGTCAGCACAACGCGCACATCATCCCGAAGGGCCTGCCGGGCGCCGGCAACCTGCTCGTGTTCGACAACGGCGGCGCAAGCGGCTACGGCTACGCGAATCCGATCGCGCCGAACAGCGTGGGCGCCCTCGTGCGCCCGAGCTCGCGCGTGCTCGAGATCGATCCCGTCAAGCTCGAGCTCGTGTGGTCTTACCAGGCGCCGGGGCAGTTCTTCGCGACCAACATCAGCGGCGCGCAGCGGCTGCCGAACGGCAACACGCTGATCACGGAGGGCCCCGACGGCCGAGTCTTCGAAGTGACGAGGAGCGGTGCCATCGTCTGGGAGTACGTGAATCCGCTCGCCGCCGGGCCGCGCGCCTCGAACGCCGTGTATCGCGCGTACCGCCTGCCGTACGCCTGGATTCCGCAGCTCGAGCGGCCGCAGGAACGTGCCGTGACGCCGCCGGCCCGGGCGGAATTTCGCGTGCCTTAGAGCCGGCGCGCAGTGCCGCGCGCCTCGGCGCGCGCAGCGGACCGGTGCCTCGGAGCGCACGGCGGCCATCGCAGCGGCTCGCCGTGCCGCTTTCCCCCGGAGATCCCCCCCACCCGGGGGGTACCGCCGCACGCCGGCCGCGGTACGTTATGCCTTCGACGGCCCGGAAGCGTTAGCGAGCAAGAATCGCCAACACGAGCTGACGCGCCCCGCACGCCGACGATCGTTCCTCGAGACCCATACCAACCACGGAGCAGGTCGATGTCTACGTCACGAAAGGCTTGGTGTGCCGCCGCCCTTCTGTTCGCTTCGCCCGCTTTCGCTAGCACGCTCTGCGTAAACACCGCCGGGACGGGCGGTTGCAAGAAATCCATTCAAGCCGCAGTGGACGCCGCAAGCCCGGGCGACACGATTCGTGTCGCGAAGGGAACCTATGCGGAAGACGTCGTCATCGGCAAATCCGTCGCGTTGCTCGGTTCCGGGAACGGCGGGACGGTCATCGACGCTCGCGGGCTCGCGAACGGCATCAACGTCGACGGCTACGGGCACCCGGACTTGAGCCACGTGATCGTCCGCGGGTTCACGGTCCGCAACGCCAACTTCCAAGGCATCGTGGTGACCAACGCGTCGGACGTGCAGATCAGCGAGAACCGCGTGACGGACAACGACAAAAGCCTCGTGATTTCGTCGAACGCGCCGCCGGCGTGTCCCGGCTTGCCGGACTATTTCAAAGACTTCGAGGCGCTCGACTGCGGCGAAGGTATCCACTTGAGCGGCGTGACGAATTCGCTCGTCAGCGACAACGTCGTGGATCACAACTCGGGCGGGATCCTCGTCTCCGACGATACCGCGCCCAATCACGACAACTTCATCACGGGCAACACGGTCCGGGACAATCCCTACGACTGCAGCATCACGCTCGCGACCCACGACCTGAACCCGATCCTCGGAATGCCTCCGAAGGGCGTCTACCGCATCACGGTCAAGGGCAACACGGTCTCTCATAACGGGCTCGCGTCGGGCGAAGGCGCCGGCGTCGGCATCTTCGCCCCGACGCCCGGCTCGCAGAACTTCGGCAACGTCGTCGTCGGCAACTACTTGATCGGCAACGGGCTGCCCGGCGTTACGCTTCACTCGCACGCCCCGGGGCAAAACGTCAGCGGTCACTTGATCGCGAACAACACGATCGTCGGCAACGGGCCGGACGCGGAGGGCGGATCGCCGGTGAAGACCGGCATTTTGATCTCGGCCGTGACGGACACCGGCGACTTGCTTCCGATCAGCGGAATCCAGATCGTCGGCAATACGTTCTTCGGCCAAGCGACCGACATCGCCGTCAAGACGGCGAACGGCGGCGTCGCCGCGCACGAGAACGACTTCTTCGACGACACCGGAGTCGACAACGTGGGTCCGACGCCTATCGACGCGACTCTGAACTGGTGGAAGTGCCCGAAGGGACCGGGCGGCAAGGGTTGTGCCGACGTCAGCGGCAGCGTGCAGGTGGCGCCGGTCCTCGACAAGCCCAATACCGATCACGACTGATCGTGCCGGGCGCGGGCGCCGAGCGCGAGGAGTTATAACCGAGGAGTCACTACCGAGGAGTCATGACCGAAGAGTCGTGCGGCGAGGACCCACGCGGAGGTCACTTCGACAACAGCTGCAGCAGCGCCTCGCGATTGGCGACGTCGAGCTTCGCGTAGATCTTGCGCACGTAGTCGATCACCGTGCTCTGCTGAATGCGCATGGCCTTCGCGATCGCGGAATGAGACAGCCCTGCGGCGAGGTGCAGGCATACCTCGCGTTGGCGCTCGCTCAATCCGGCTCGCCATCCGTTGCGGAGCACGCGGAGCGACAGCGGCTCGTATCGGCGCACGTGGACGACGACGAGCCCTGCGCTGCGTCCATCGGGCCGGCGAGTCGCGTAGGCGCGGCATTCGAAGCGCCCCCAGCGCGTCGTCTGCTTCGCGACGGGCGGCGTGTGAGGAAGGGCTTGGGAGGGCCGGGCCGCCGAATGCACGAGCGGCAGCAAGAATGCCGGCAGTCTGCACGGATCGGCGCGGGTTCCTTCGCCGGCGGCATCGTGGAGCATGAGCAGCAGCGGCAGGTCCGTTTCGCTTGTGAGAACGACGTGGCCGCGCGCATCGGCCAACAGGAACGCCGAGTCGCGGGTCTCGACGAGCGGCTCGGGCATCCGCCCGGGCGCGCGCAGCGCGCGCGCAAGCAGCGGCGAGAGCTGCGACAGCGCTCGCCGGTCTCCCGGGCCGTGCCGGTCCGGCTTCCTCGACGCGAGCCCCGCCCGCACCGCCGTCTCGGAGTCGATGCCGAAGGCGACTCGCTCGAGATCCGATCCGCCGAATAGCTCGAGATGGGCGGGCACGAGCGCGTGCATCTCTCGGTTGCCGGCGTAGCCGTGACCGATCGAGCCGCGCTCGTTCTCCCATCCATGGTCTGCCCCATCCGCGCCCATGAGTGCGCCGATGGCCTCGAGCAGAAGGGGCGCGAGCAAATGGCTGTCGATGCCGGAGACGCAGAGCTGTCTGATGTAGCCGAAGATCGTGCCGCGCCCGGATAGGCGGCGAACCCCGGATGTGGAGCGAGTACGCTCCGTGCTGCCGCCGAGCTTGCGCTTGCGACTGCCGCGCATTTGTTCTTCTTCCGGGTGCTGCCGCGGGAGATCGGTCCGCGCCGGAATCTCCTTTCCGTCGATGATACAACGGTCGGCGCGGGACGAGGGCACGCGAGACAGATCTCCGAGCCGGCGCTTCGGCTCGTCCGCCAGTCGGGCGACCACTGAGTGCACTCGCTGAGCATGCTCGGCAGTTCGGCAGCCCGAGGCCGCTCGGAATTCGAGAGCAAGACAAGAGATGCCGCGGTCCTCTGCCCGAAATAGATTGGCGGCCTATCCGATGTATTCTGGAGGAAGACGCCATGTCAGCATCCACCTCGATGAGCCCCAAGCCTACCGCCGACGCATCCCGAAGCACCGCATCCGCGTCTCGTTCCGCTAGAGAGGGACCGGCCCGGAGCCGGATGCCGGGAGCGCGGGATGACAAGGCCGCGCGCGCGCGCGAAGTGACGAGCGATCCTCGTTGGGCCGCGGTCGCCGCGCGGGACCGCGCCGCCGACGGCGCCTTTTACTACTCGGTCGAGAGCACGGGCGTCTATTGCCGCCCCTCCTGCGGCGCGCGTCGACCGCGTCCAGAGAACGTTCGTTTTCACGCGAGCCGCGCGGCCGCCGAGCGCGAGGGCTTTCGGCCCTGCAAGCGGTGCAGGCCCGACGGCATGCCGCTCGGCGGGCAGCAAGCGGCTTGGGTCACGGAGGCGTGCCGCATCATCGAGCGCGCGGAGGCCGAGCCGAGCTTCTCGGAGCTCGCGCGCAAGGTCGGCGTGAGCGCGCATCACTTCCATCGCGTGTTCAAGCGCGTGACGGGCCTGACGCCGCGCGCCTACGCGGCGGCCCATCGAGAGCGCCGCGTGCGCGAGTCGCTCGCGCGCGGCCGGCCGGTCACCGAAGCGCTCTACGAGGCGGGCTACAACTCGAGCGCGCCTTTTTACGCCGGCGCGGAGCGCATTCTCGGCATGACGCCTGCGCGGTACCGCGACGGCGGCGCGAACACGGACATCCGCTTCGCCGTCGGGGAGTCCTCGCTCGGCTCGATCCTCGTGGCCTGCAGCGAGCGGGGCGTCTGCGCGATCCTGCTCGGCGCCGATCCCGCCGCGCTCGCGCGCGAGCTCGAGGATCGCTTCCCGCACGCGCGCCTCGTGGGCGGCGACGCGGCTTTCGAGCGGCTCGTCGCGCAGGTCGTCGGTTTCGTCGAAGCGCCGCGCCTCGGGCTCGACCTGCCGCTCGACATCCGCGGCACGGCGTTCCAGCAGCGCGTCTGGCAGGCGCTGCGGGAGATTCCGGCGGGCGCGACGCAGAGCTACGCGGAGATCGCGCGCCGCATCGGCGCGCCGAAAGCGGTGCGCGCGGTCGCGGGCGCGTGCGCGGCGAACGCGCTCGCGGTCGCGATTCCGTGCCATCGCATCGTGCGCACGGACGGCTCGCTGTCGGGCTATCGCTGGGGCGTCGAGCGCAAACGCGAGCTGCTCGAGCGGGAAGCCGAGGGATCTCGGGAAGCGCCGGGGAAATGAGCGCGGGCACGGGCAGGGGCGCCGCCCGCCGCGTGAGCCGCGGCGAGGCCGGCGGGGCCGCCGCGGCCGAGCGGGGCGGCGCGCTCGACGAACGCATTCGAGCGATCGATTGGCACGGCGTCGGCGCGAGCCTCGACGAGCGCGGCTGCGCCGCGATCGAGGGATTGCTCGACCAAGCCGTCTGCTCCGAGCTCGAAGCGCTCTACGCGAACGACGCGCTCTTCCGAAGCCGTGTCGTCATGGCGCGGCACGGCTTCGGCCGCGGCGAGTACAAGTACTTCGACTATCCGCTGCCGGACGTCGTCGAGACGCTGCGCGGCGCGATCTACCCCGAGCTCGTGCCGATCGCGAACCGCTGGAACGAGGCGATGCGCATCGGCGTGCGGTATCCCGCGACTCACGCGGAATTCCTCTCGCGCTGCCATGCGGCGGGGCAGTCGCGCCCGACACCGCTGCTGCTGCGCTACGAAGCCGGGGACTACAACTGCCTGCACCAGGACCTCTACGGCGAGCACGTCTTCCCCGTTCAGCTGACGATTCTGCTGTCCGCGCCGCGGCGCGACTTCGAAGGCGGCGAGTTCGTGCTGACGGAGCAGCGCCCCCGCATGCAGTCGCGAGCCGAGGTCGTACCGCTCGCGCAAGGCGACGCCGTCGTGTTCGCCGTGCATCGACGCCCCGTGCAAGGATCGAGAGGCGCGTACCGCGTGAACATGCGGCACGGCGTGAGCCGGCTGAGGTCAGGCCGCCGTTATACCCTCGGCCTCATCTTTCACGACGCGGCCTGAACGAAAAATGGGGTCAGACCCCAATTTCCAAAAAAAACGGGGTCAGACCCGAATTTCCACGACGGGGCCTGACGGGCAACGAAAAATTGGGGTCTGACCCCAATTCCCCTGTGGCGGTCGGGAAGCGACGCCTACGCGGCGTTCGCCTGCAAGATCTCCGCGATCTGCACGGCGTTCAGCGCCGCGCCCTTCAGCAGCTGATCGCCCGAGACGAACATCGAGACCGAGTGCCCGCTCGGATCGCTCAAATCCTGGCGGATGCGCCCGACGAGAATGTCGCCCTGGCCTGAGGCGTCGTTCGGCATCGGGAAATAGTTCTTCTCGGCGTCGTCGACGATCTTGACGCCCGGCGCGTCGTCGAGGAGCTTGCGGACCTCGCCCGCCGCGATCGGCCGCTCGCATTCGAACGTGATCGAGACGCAGTGCGCGCGCAGCACGGGCACGCGGATACACGTCGCGTTCACGCGGATGTCGGGGTCGCCGAAGATCTTGCGGGTCTCGTTGATGACCTTGGTCTCTTCCTCGTTGTTTCCGGTCGCGGGATCGACGCGCGTGTTGTGGCTGAACACGTTGAACGCGTACGGGTGCGGCATGACCTTCTGCTGGAACGGCCGCCCGTCGAGGTAAGCGCGCGTCGCCTGCACGAGCTCGTCCATCGCCGCCGCGCCGGCGCCCGAGGCGGCCTGATACGTCGATACGATGAGACGCTTGATGCGGTTCTTCTTATGGATGGGCCAGAGCGGCGTGATCGAGATGATGGCCGAGCAGTTCGGGTTCGCGATGATGCCGTGATGCTCGCCGATCGCGCCGGCGTTGATCTCGGGCACGACGAGCGGCACGTCGTCGTCCATGCGGAACGCCGACGAGTTGTCGACGACGACGGCGCCCGCACGAACCGCGAGGGGCCCGAACTTGCGCGAGATGCCGCTGCCCGCCGAGAAGAGCGCGACGTCGACGCCCTCGAAGCTCCGCTCCGTCAGCTCTTGCACGGCGACGTCCTTGCCGCGGAACTTCAGTGTCTTGCCGGCCGAGCGCGCCGAGGCGTAGAGCTTGAGCTCGGCGACCGGAAAGTTCCGCTCCTCGAGGCAGCGCACGATTTCGACGCCGACGGCGCCCGTGGCGCCCACGACCGCAACGACCGGATTCTTCATGCTCATCTTCGACTCCAGTTCCTCGTATGCCGGGCGGACGAGGACCGCAAACGAAAAAGGCCCCGTCGGGTACCGGCGGGGCCTTCAGGTTCGGCGTGCCTAAGCTCGATCAGCGCGCACGACCGCCCGCGGCCCCTAGGCAGGGCTTTTTCAGGGTGATCGTGGGCGTTCTCGGGCGGCGTGACATTGGGGACGGCACGTTATATGAGTCGGGGCCGACAGTAAAGGGCCGGGCACTCATTAGGGCCGGGCCCTCATTCCGGCCCGCACACGCCTGCTCGGCCACGTGTACGCTTCTATCGTGAGCGACGGCCGCTACTCGTTCCGTTCTGCGACGCGGGTCGATCTCCCGATGCTGCGGCGCTGGCTCGAGACGCCGGCCGTCGCGCGGTGGTGGAGCGACCCCGACAAGCAGTACGCGCTGCTCGAGCAGGATCTCGGCGATCCGCGCATGGTCATGCGCATCGTGTCCTTCCGGGAGCGGCCGTTCGCCTACGCGCAGGACTACGACATCTACTCGTGGGGCGACGCGGATCACTTCGACGGCCTTCCCGAGGGAACGCGCGCAATCGACGTCTTCATCGGCGAGCCCGACATGATCGGGCGCGGCCACGGCAGCCGCTTCATTCGGATTCTCGCCGAGCGGCTGCGGCAAGAGGGCGCACCGCTCGTCGCGATCGATCCGGACGTGACGAACGTTCGCGCCCGCCGCGCCTACGAGAAGGCCGGCTTCAAGCTCGAAAGCTTCGTCGAGACGGCGGAAGGGCCGGCGGCGCTCATGCTGTTCGAGCGAGGCGCGTGGGGCGCAACGAAAGAGTGAAGGGGCTAACGAGCGCCATGGCGGCCGAAGAGGAGGCTCATGGCGACTCGCGGAGGGCAGCCGCAATGTTCGACCACGTCGGTATCGTTTTCGACGACCTCAAACGCAGCGGAGACCTCTACAAGGAGATTCTTCGGCAGATCGGAGTGAGGCTCATGGAGGACCACACGCAACCGGACGGAACCGGATGGCTCGTGTTCAGCACCGGGGCGCGCGAGTCGCCGTTCTTCGTCGTGGCGGCGGGACGGCCTTCGTTCTGGGGCGCGGAGTCGGTCCCCGCGAAGAGCCCCGTGCACGTCGCTTTTCGTGCGCCGTCGCGCAAGGCCGTCGACGATTTCCATGCCGCCGGGCTGCGCTGCGGCGCGGCCGACAACGGCAAGCCCGGCGTGCGCCGGGGCCGCTACTATTGCGCGTTCCTCATCGACTTCGACGGCAACAACATCGAGGCGGGAGTGTATGGGTGAGCGGAGCGTTGAAGGCGTGCGCGTGCGCCGCGCGGCCGACGGCGACGGTCGGGGCATCGCGCGCATATTGCGAGGCACCGGCTGGTCTCGCGCATGGCCGCCGAGGCGGCCGCAGAAACGGACGTGCGAGTCGAGCGCCTCCTCGCGGCATGCATGAACGGCGGCGACCACTCGGTTCACGTGGCTGAAGACTCGAACGGGGAGATCGTCGGCTACGCCTCGGTCCATTGGCTGCCGACCCTATTTCTTCCCGATCCCGAGGGCTACGTGTCGGAGCTCTTCGTCGCGGAAGCGCATCGCGGCAGGGGGGTCGGTCGAGCGTTGCTGGATACGATCGTCAGCGAAGCGAGAGCCCGCGCCTGCTCGCGGCTCATGCTCATCACGAATCGAAGTCGAGAGTCCTACGTGCGAAGGTTCTACTCGAAGGCGGGTTGGATCGAGCGCGACGGCATGGCGAATTTCGTGCTCGAGCTATGAAGCGGTGCGCGCCTTGAGGGCGGCGCGGCGCTCGAGACTCTCCTCCGGCCACTCCACCGACGATCGGTAGTACTCAGGGACCGCGCGTGCGCCGGGCGGAAGCACGACCCACGGCTGCTTCGACGCCGTGTAGACGTGGATGTCGGGCGGAAAGCTATCCGGATCGTCGAGCGTGCCGACGCGCACGAAGCGGACCGAGTCGCCGGCCCCGCCGTAGTTGCTCCAGAGCGCGATGCGGCACTTCGGGCAGCGCGCGATCTTCTGGCCCTTGCCGCTGTTCGACGGCGTCATGACGAGGTCGACCTCTCCCTCGAGCAGCTCGACGCGGTCGGCTTCGATGAGCGCGTTCAAGACGAAGGCGCTGCCCGTCTCGCGCTGGCACCAACGGCAGTGGCAGCAGTGCACGAAGAGCGGCTTCGACGTCATTCGAGAGCGGACGTAGCGGCAGGCGCAGCCGCCTTCCCATGTCAGGCTCGTCATGCTTTCTGCTCCGGAATCTCTCGACGGGGTATTACGCCGCCGGGGGCGGCGCGTGATGGGCCAGGAGGTCGGCGATCGTCGCGTGCGCGATCTTGGCGGGCTTGCTCACGCGCAAGATTCTATCCCATCGCGGATCCGTTGCCCCCAAAGGCGGCGCCGATGCGCCAGCCCTCGTCGCCTTTCCTCTCCGCCGTCTCTCGGCGCGTCCTCTCCGCCGTCTCTCGGCGCGCCTACATGGCCGCGCGTCTTGCGCCGCTCGCCGTCGCCGCACGGTCCGCGCGGACTTCGCGATCGGCGTCCGACCGGAGGTCGTCCGCGATGAACCCGCCCGACTGGTAGCGCCAGAGCTTCTCGTAGTGACCGCCGAGCCGGAGCAGCTCGGCGTGCGTGCCCTGCTCGACGATGCGGCCGGCCTCGAGCACGACGAGCCGATCCATGCGCGCGATCGTCGAGAGCCGATGCGCGATCGCGATGACGGTTTTGCCTTCCATGAGCGTGAGAAGCTGCTCCTGGATCGCGAGCTCGACCTCGCTGTCGAGCGCGGAGGTCGCCTCGTCGAGCACGAGGATCGGCGCGTCCTTGAGGATCACTCGCGCGAGCGCGATGCGCTGCCGCTGACCGCCCGACAGCTTGACGCCGCGCTCGCCGACGTGCGCCGCGTAACCCGTGCGGCCTTTCCAATCGCGGAGCCCCAAGATGAAGTCGTGCGCCTGCGCCTTGATGGCCGCGGCCACCACCTCGACCTCGTCCGCGCCCGGCCGACCGTAGCGGATGTTCGCCTCGATCGAGCGGTGCAGCAGCGACGTGTCCTGCGTGACCATGCCGATGGCCGCGCGCAGGCTCTCTTGAGTGACGTGCGCGATGTCCTGCCCGTCGATGAGGATGCGCCCGGACTCGGGCTCGTGAAAGCGCAGCAGCAGGTTCACGAGCGTCGACTTGCCGGCGCCCGAGCGGCCCACGATGCCGACGCGCTCGCCGGGCCGAATCGCGAGCTCGAGGTCGTCGACGACGGGCGCGGCGTCCCGCCGGCCGTAGCCGAAGCTCACGCGCTCGAAGCGGATCTCGCCGCGCGGCACCTCGAGCGCGCGCGAGCCCGGCCGATCGACGCCCGTGTGCGGCACCGCGATCGACTCCATGCCTTCCTGCACCGTGCCGACGTTCTCGAAGATCGCGGTGACCTCCCAGCTGACCCAGCCCGCCGCGTTCGCCGTCTGCCACGCGAGCGGCAGCGCCGTCGCGACGATCGCGGCGCCGATCGAGCCGTCGGCCCAGAGCGCGATGCCGATCCCCGCCGTCGCGACGAGCAGCGCGGCGTTCAGCGCGTTGAGCCAGAACTGAAAGCGCGTGAGCATGCCCATGTGCGCGCGCATGACGCCGTGGTGCTCGTCCAGGACCTCGCGCACGTAGGCGTCCTCGTCGGCGAGGCGCGAGAAGAGCTTGACCGTCAAAATGTTCGTATAGCTGTCGACGACGCGTCCCATGACGAGCGAGCGCCGCTCCGAGCTCGCGCGCGAGAGCTCGCGCAGGCGCGGCACGAAGTGACGCAGACAGAAGACGTAGCCCGCGAGCCAGACGAGCATCGGCAGACCGAGCCGCACGTCCGCGATCGTGAGCAGCGTGAACGCCGTCGTGCCGTAGACCGCGATGTACCAGACCGCGCGGATGCACGACATCGTGCTCTCGCGGAGCGAGCTCGCCGTCTGCATGACGCGGTTCGCGATGCGCCCCGCGAAATCGTTTTGGAAGAACGGCAGGCTCTGCCGCACGACGTGCCAGTGGCTCTGCCAGCGGATCAGGCTCGTGGCGCCCGGGATCAGCGCCCGGTGGCGGATCACGATGTCGGTCAGGATGGCGAGCGGCCGCACGACGAGCACGAGCGCGATCATGCCGGCGAGGAGGGGCCACTCTGCGGCGATCGCCGCCTGCCGGTCGGTCGCCTGCATGACGGCCACGAGCTTGCCGATGAACAGCGGGATCACGGTATCGAGCAGCGCGACGGCGAGGCTCGCGGCGAACATGGCCGCGTACCAGCCCTTCGTCTGCTTGATGAAGTGCCAGTAGAAGGCGAGGAGGCCGCCGGGCGGAGCGCCGGGGCCCGGACTCGCCGTCGCGGGAATCTCGGTAGAGAAACGTTTCAAGCGCTCGAACGCGGCGAATGCCGCGGCCCCCCGTCCTTGGCTCGCCGGCACGAGCCGGCCCGGCGCGAACGATACCAGATCCGCGGCCGCAAGAACGGGCGTCGGCCGATGGCGACGCGAAGCCACGGAGCGAAAGCTACGAGCAAGAAAAAGCTACGGAGCGACGAAGCTGACGAAGCGCCGAAGCGCCGAGCGACGAAGCTACCGAGCGACGAAGCTACCGAGCGACGAAGCTACGAGCGCCGGAGCTACCGAGCGACGAAGCTCACGAGATCGGCGAGCGTGGCGCCGACGCCGTCCGGCGGTGCGCCGAGCCGCTCGGCCGGCAGATTCGAGCGGTTGACCCACAACGCGGGGTAGCCGAACGATTTCGCACCGGCGGCGTCCCAGCCCGCGGAGGCAACGAAGAGGATCTCTTGCTTCGCGAGGCCGAAGGCGTCGACGGCCATGCGATAGGCCCGCGGGTCCGGCTTGTACGTCCGGATTTCGTCGGTGCTCAGCACGTGCTCGAACACGCCGCCGAGAGCGGATCGCTCGACGCAGGCGTCGAGGATCTTGCGCGTCGCGTTCGAGAGGAACGCGAGCCGCAGCCCCGCGGCGCCAAGGGATGCCAAGGCCTCCGGGACGTCGGGCCACACGGGCAGCTCCAGATACGCCTGCATGAGCGCGGCGCGCGCGTCGCTCGAGAGATCGAGCTTCAGCGACTCGGCCGCGAATACGAGCGCATCCTCCGTCGTTTGTCGGAAGTCCGCGTATGGGCCGGCGAGCGCGCGGAGCCATTGATACTCGAACTGTCGCGTGCGCCACAAGGCGACGAGCTCGGCGCCTCGATCCGGAAAGAGCCGCTCGCAGAGGGCGAAGACGGGCCGAGGGTCGAAGATCGGGAAAGCGTCGAAGGCGACGGCTCGGATCTTCGGCTTCGCGGCTGCACCCGCGGAGCGCAGGAGGGGGGCCGCCGCAAGCGCTGCGGCGGCGTAATGGACGAAGGCGCGACGGTCGATGGGCATGCGGATCTCCGGTGCCAAGCGTCATGCTCGGCTTGGGAAGGAAGACCCGCTCCGCGCGAAATTTATTTCAGCTCCGCGACGGGCGCTGTTACTCGACCGCCGCGATCGCGGCTTCCTATCCTATGGCAACGAACTCGCCCGTGAATCTCGCTGCTGCCTCGCCTCGGTGCTCGACCGTCGCGACGATCGTGATCCTCGCTTTTCGTTTCCGCGCGAGCGTGTGCGCGAACGTCTGCCATTGCTCGTTCGACTCGAGGCGTGCGCGCGCCGTGAATTCGCCGACCATGGGCCGCTCGTACTCCATCGTATTCCGACGAATGACGAGACGCGCCGCTATGCCCTCGTCGCGGCAACGCGCATGCAGAATCGCCCAAGCGGCCAGAATCGCGAGCGCCGAAGCGCTGCCGCCGAAGACGGTGCCGCGGTGGTTCGTGTTCGGCTCGAGCGGCGCGGCGAGGACGACGCCGTTCTGCTCGACGGATACGACGCGCACTCGCATCGCGCTCGACAGAGGGATCTGCTCGTGGAGGTACGCCTCGAGGTCGGCAGCTTGCATGGAGCGGTTCCGGGCATTCCCCGTGCAGCGTCTGAGGGAGCCCAATGGTACTCCGCGCCCCTCCGGGCGTGCAGCCGCATCGCCGCATTCGGCTACCGGCGTTCCGCGCTCGCCGGAGTGCGTTTCATGTGCAGGATCGGAAACGGCCGGCCGCCTCCATCCGTCGGGGATCGACCGACGACGGCGAAGCCCACGGCCTCGTAGAAGCGGCGCGCCTCGTCGCTCTGCTCGTTGACGTCGACTCGACGAGCCGCTCGCGATCTTCGTCCCGCGCGTGTCGGACGTAGGTTTCCATGCTCATTCGGGTCGGCGCGCCGCTCCCGGCGATAGTCGGTCCAGAAGATCGGGCAGCTTGCTCATGTGGTTGAACACGATCGTGCTCGAGCCCGACAGCTTGCCGGCAGGTGTCACGCTCCCGGCATAGGCGAGCACGCGCATGCCCGCGGCCCGCGCAGCGGCGGCTCCGTGAACGCTGTCCTCGACCACCACGCAATCGCGCGGCGCGACGCCCATTTTCTCTGCCGCGTAAAGGAATAAGTCCGGCGCCGGTTTGCCCCGCGAAACTTCCGTCGCGCTGAAGATACGGCCGCGAAAGCGATCGTATAGACCCGTTCGGCCGAGAGTGAATCTCATCTTGTCGTGCGTGCCGCTCGATGCGACGCACGTCGGCAGCAGGATGCGGTCGAGCGCCTCGACGATGCCGTCCACGGGCCGGAGCTCGGCGGCGAGCGCCTCTCGATAGAGCGGCTGAATCTCGGCCTCCCAGCCGTCGTGAAGGCGGCGGCCGATGAGCGACTCGATCTCCTGCCGGAAGTGCGCGTCGGAAAGACCGATGAAGCGCTCGACGACCTCTTCCTCGGTGAACGTGCGCCCGAGGCGAGCGAGCACCTGGACGTCGACTCGAACCGCGACGCGCTCGGAATCGACGAGCACGCCGTCGCAATCAAAGATGACGAGCCCGAGCATGCGTTCGTGGGGGCGAGCGTCAGGAGCGGTGACGTTGCGCGGAATTCAGCGAGGCTCGATATCCTGGCCGAACACGATTCCGACGCCGTTGATGTCGCGCAGGGCCAGCTCCCGGATCCCGTACGGCCGATCCTCGGGCGCTTCCGCTACGTCGGCGCCGCGAGAGACGATCTCCGAGTAGTAGGCGTCGATGTCCTTGACCCACTGAAACAGATGAACGCCCTGCGGATGCGCGTCGTCCTTGACGAAGTGGATCGCAGAGTTGTCGCGCCAGACGACCGCGTAGGTCTCGTCGCCGAAGTCCCACGTGAAACCGAGCACGTCTCGATAAAACGCGGCTGTCGCGGGAACGTCCGGGACATGGAGCACGGGTGCCCCTTGAACGAACTGCTTCGGATCGGAGGATGGCAAGGCAGGCACGTCCGGTTACTCCTGTGTTCGAGCTGCGCGAACGCCGTCGAATCGTCCGCCCGCGAAATGAGCGTCGGTCCGCATCGGCTGCTCGGCCCAAGATGCTACGCTATCTGCCGTTTTGGGGCTCGAAGACATAGGGGACGATGCCGATGGGACGACCGCCGCAGCGGGAATTGGGGCCTAAAGAGCCCCGGCGGGCGCTCACGGCCTCAAGATCCTGATGCGCGTCGCGTCCGTGACGGCGGGCGAGAGCCCGCTCGCTTCGTCGAAATTCGGCCTGTCCGTCGTCGCGATGGGGGTCGTCTTCGGCGACATCGGCACGAGCCCGCTCTACGCGCTCCGCGCCTGCTTCTCCAACGTGGCGGGCGTCAACGTCACCGAGCCGGCCGTCCTCGGCGTCCTCTCGCTGATCTTCTGGTCGCTGACGCTCGTGATCTCGGTCAAGTACATCGGGATCATCCTGCGCGCCGACAACAACGGCGAAGGCGGCGTGCTCGCGCTGACGACGCGCGTCCTGAGCGAGCGGCCGCTGCGCTATGCGCCCGTCATTGCGACGGTCGGGCTCATCGGCTGCGCGCTCTTCTACGGCGACGGCGTCATCACGCCCGCGGTCACCGTGCTCAGCGCCGTCGAAGGCATCAGCGTCGCGACGCCGGCATTCCAAGACGCCGTGCTCCCGTTGGCGGTCATCGCGTTGGTGTGGCTGTTCACGCTCCAGCGGCGCGGGACGGGCGCCATCGGCGGACTTTTCGGGCCCATGATGCTGCTGTGGTTCCTCGTGCTCGCGCTGCTCGGCGTCCGGAGCATCGCGGAGCATCCCGTCGTGCTCGAAGCCGTGAATCCCGTGCACGCGTTCCTGTTCTTCGTCCGGCATTCGACGGTCGCGTTCGCCGTGTTCGGCCTCGTGTTCCTGACCGTCACGGGCGGCGAGGCGCTTTACACGGACTTGGGTCACTTCGGCAGGCAGCCGATCGCGACGGCTTGGTTCTCGGTCGTGTGGCCGTGCCTGCTGCTCAACTACTTCGGCCAAGGCGCGCTGCTGCTCTCGTCGCCTCAGGCCGTCGCGAACCCCTTCTACTTGCTCGCGCCGGAATGGTCGCGCGTGCCGCTCGTCGTGCTCGCGACGGCGGCGAGCATCGTCGCGTCCCAGGCCGTGATCTCCGGAGTCTTCTCGATAACGCAGCAGTGCCAACGCTTGGGCTACATCCCGCGCGTGCAGGTCCGGCATTCGTCCCCGACGGCGATCGGCCAGGTCTATGTGCCTGCCGTCAACTGGCTGGTTTGCATCGCGACAGTCGGTCTCGCGCTCGGCTTCGGGTCGTCGGCGAGCCTCACGAACGCTTACGGAGTCGGCGTCTCGTGCACGATGCTCATCGACAGCGTGCTGATCCTGGTTCTGCTCTGGGGCGCGAAGGAACGCTCCGCTCGTCTTCAGTTCGCGGTGCTCTGCGTTTTGCTCGCGCTCGATTCCGCGTTCGTCCTCTCGAACCTCGGCAAGGTGCCGACGGGGGGCTGGTTCCCGATCCTCTTCGGCCTGACCGTCTTCGGCCTCATGCGGACGTGGCAGCGGGGGCGGCTCATCGTGACGGAAAAGATGCGGCGCGAGGAGCGGCCCGTCGCGCAGCTTCTCGAGGCGCTCGAGCAGGATCCCCCGTTGCGCGCGCCCGGCGTCGCCGTTTTCCCGACGAGCAACACGACGAACATCCCGCGGACGCTCGTCCGAAACCTCAACATGAACGGAGTGCTCCACGAGCACACGATTCTCTTCTCGCTCGTGACCGATCGGGTGCCGCGCGTCAGCGACGGCGGGCGCGTCAAGGTGCAGGCGCTCGGACACGGGCTCTATCGCGTCGTTGCGCGCGCGGGCTTCATGGAATTCCCCGAGGTTCCGCGGCTCCTCCGGATGGCGCAGCAGTGGCTGCCGTTCCGCACGGACGACGCCGTCTATTTCCTCGGCCGCGACGACATCGTGATCGGCAGTCCTCGCGGCATGCAGCGCTGGCGCAAGAAGCTTTTCATTTTCCTGGCGCGCAACTCCGAGTACGCGGCCGCGAGCTTCGCGATCCCGCCTTCTCAGGTCATGGAGGTCGGCGGGCAGGTCGAGATCTGAGGCGCGCGCGCACTGCGAGTCAGCCGGGGCTCCACTCCGCCCGTTCGATCACGATGCGGTAGCCGTCCGGATCCTCGTACGTGCGGCCCCGTGCTTCCCAGTACGGATTGAACGAGACCGCCCGCCTGAACCCGGCGGCCTCCATGTCGGCGCACGCGGCGAGCCATTCGTGCTCGTCGGGAATGTAGAGGACGAGGAGGTCCTCGCCAGTCGGCCGGGGATGGACCGGATGATCGCGGCAGAACGTGAGCTCGAAGTGGTATTCCGCGTTCGGCCGGCCGAGCATGACGCCGTCGAAGCCGTCGTGGTCGGCGAAGCGGCCGAGGAGCTCGAAACGGAGCCCCCGGCGATACATCTCTGCGGAGCGCTCGAGATCGGTGACCGGCCGCGCTATTCGAAGATGGGCGCCCATTCGTCGTGATTCGTCAAACCTTCTCGCTCCAGTGAAAGTGGTGCATGAGGCGATGAAGTATCGGCGTGAACAGTATCGCGGCGGTGACGATGAATACCAATCCCGCGTAGAGGGCGTACAAGCCTGCGAACAGCTTGCCTGCGTCGGTTCGAAGCGGATCGACGGGACCCATGCCGCCTAGGAGCATCGCGGCGTTGAGAAACGCCTCGAGGGCCGGAAGCTTCTCGAAGCCCATGTAACCGGCCATGCCGATGCCGAGCGACACGGCGACCAATCCAAGCGCGACGGCGAGATGAGCGAGCAAGCGCCGAACGAAGCGCCGCATCGAGATCGGCCGCTCGTGCTTCGTCTCGTACACCGCGCCGCCCTCCGGAAATGGGTCACGCCGAAAATGGGTCCCCGAAAATTGGGGTCTGACCCCATTTCCGCCGCGAAAAATGGGGTCAGACCCCAATTTTCGAGCCGCGAAGCCGCGCCGCCGGGCTCGCGCTCCAGAGCTCCGGGTCGGCCTCGATCCAATCGCGCGCGGGAAAGCTCCACTGCGGTTGCACCGCGAGTATCGTCGCCCCGCCGCCCATTCGAACGGCAAGCGAGCCGGCTTCGGCGCGATTCGCAGCGGGCGCGAATTCGGAACGCCTCCCGTCGGACGCCTGGAAGACCGCGCCTTCAGGGGTGCCCTCGTATCGGTCGCTCGATACGACGAGGAAGCGCGCTCCGGAGAGCTCCAATGCGCGGCCGTCGCTCAAGTCCGCTCGATAGCGCGTCATCGTCGTCGTCAGCGCTTCCCTGAAGCCTTCTTTGCGCTCGCCGAGAGGCGTGAGCGCGGTCATGAGCGCTTCGTTTCGGGCGTAGGCGGCCCCGATGCCGTCGCGTTCTTCCTCCGATGCGAAGGCGTTGAGCCACCAGACGTCGGTCGGAGCCGCGACCGAAACGAGCGCGAGGTACGGATGCGGGCAATCGAAGGCGGCGCTCGCCGCCGCAAGCTCGATCTCGTTGCGGCCGTAAGCTTCGTACCGGTCGGCACGCACGCGCTCGCGCACGATCAGGAGGAAGCGCGGCGCTGTTCCCGGCGCGCTCATGCGAAGTCGATCCGAAACTCGACGCCGTGCTTTTGAAAGCCGAGACGCTCGTAGAGCTCGTGCACCCTCGCCCGAACCTCGCGCCAGCCGCGCGTGATCGAGAACCGAATGCCTTTCGCCGAGCAGTCCCGGCGGTCGATGTTCACGCCCGCGCGCATTTGCGTACTGTCTCCCAAGTCCGGGTCGTCACGTCCTTGCCGAACGTCTTCTCGATGAGCGTCATGAACATGGGCCCCTTGGGGCTCGGCGTGTAGGCCGTGAAGATTTCGCTTCCGTCCGCGGCCAATATCGTAGCCCCTTCGAAGTCGATCGGCAGGGTCAGGCGTTCCTTCAGGGGTGCGCGGAGAAAGGTCACGACTCGCTTCGCGCCGGCCGGCACGCGGTGGCGCGCGAACGGGTCGCTTTCGACGAGCTGCTGCAGGAGCGTCTGGGGCCGCACGAGCGTCGAGAAGCTGCGGCCGAGCTCCTTTTTCATCGCGGCCTCGATGCCGGTCACGAGCGCGGCCGGCGACCGGCGCTCCGAGTCGAACGCGACGTTGCCGCTCGAGAGCACGGTTTTCACGCTCGTGTAGCCTGCTCGCTCGAAGCAGGCCTTAAGCGCCGCCATCTTCGCGTTCATGGGGCTCACGCCGCGCAGGAAAGCTACGTATCGAGGCATGAACGCACCTTCCACGTCGTACGGAGCACCGCCCGATTCTATCGCGCCGGCGCCAGCGGCCATACGAGCGCGATGAGAGGCACCCCGACGACGACCACGATGATCGACAACGGCAGGCCGAGCCGCCAGTAGTCGCCGAACTTGTATCCGCCCGGGCCCATGACGAGCGTGTTGCACTGGTGCCCGATCGGCGTCAGGAAGTCGCACGCGGCGCCGATCGCGACGGCCATGAGGAACGGATCGGGCGCGAAGTGCAGCGCGCGGGCGAGGCTCGCCGCGATCGGCGCCATGACGAGCACCGTCGCCGCGTTGTTGAGGAACGGCGTGACGAGCATCGCGACGATCATGATGAGCGCGAGATCGCCGAGCGGCGGCAGCGCTCCCGTCGCATGCGAGAGCCAGGCGGCGATGAGGTCCGTGCCGCCGCTCGTCCTGATCGAATCGCTGATCGGAATCAGCGCACCGAGCAGAATCAGTATCGGCCAATCGATGACGTCGTACGCCTCGCGCAAGGTCAGGGTCTTGAGCAGGATCAGCACGACCGCGGCGCCGAGAAATCCGATCGCGACGGGCACGACGTCGAGCGCGACGAGCAGCATCGTCACGGCCAGCACGACGATCGGCAAGAAGCCTTGCCGCCCGCGCCCGAGCCGCAAGTCGCGCTCGGCGAGAGGCAGGCAGCGCAGCTCGCCGAGCGTGTCGGGCATGCGGTCGAGATCGCCCTGCAGCACGACGACGTCGCCGGGCCTGAAGCGAAGCGACCGCAAGCGATGCGTGATCCGCTCGCCGCTGCGGCTGACGGCGATGAGCCGGACGCCGTACTTCTCCGAGAGCCGCAGCTGGAGAGGGGACCGGCCGACCAGCGGCGAGTCCGCCGTCACGATGGCCTCGACCACGCCGATGCTGTCCGACGAGCGCTTCTCGTCGCCGCCCGGATTCTCGTCGCTCTCGAGCTTGAGCTTCCCCTGCGCGATGACGGTCTCGAGGGCGGACGGCTCGCCCTCGAGCAGCAGCACGTCGTCCGCGTGCAGCGTCCAGTGGTCGGCCGGCGTGTAGCGGCGAAAGCGCTCGCGGATGATCGTCGCGACGTCGACTTCGCCCTCGCCGAGCGCCTCGAGCTCGGCGACGGTCTTGCCGACGGTCGGCGAGTCGGCCGGCACGCGCGCCTCCGCCGTGTAGCCTTCGATGTTGAACGCCGCGTCGATCGTCGCCGTTCCCTTGCGCGCGCTCGGCAGGAGTCGATAGCCGACGGCGAGGAACGCGACCCCCGCGACGGCGAGCCCGAGCCCGACCGGCAGGAAGTCGAACATGCGGAACGGCTCGCCCGCGATCTCCTCGCGCATCTGCGAGACGATGATGTTAGGCGACGTGCCGATCAGCGTCATGAGGCCGCCGAGCAGCGAGCCGAACGACATCGGCATGAGCAGGAACGACGCCGACGTGCCGGTCTTGCGCGCGATCTGGAGCGCGACGGGGATCAGCATCGCGAGCGCGCCGATGTTCTTAATGAACGCGGAGAGCACGGTCACGGCGGCGACGAGGCCGAGGACTTGCCGGCCCCGCGTCGTGAGGTGCGGTCCCGCGTGGCGCAGCACGATCTCGACGATGCCGGAGCGCGACACGGCGGCGCTGACGAGCAGCGCCGTCGCGACGATGACGAGGATGTCGTTGCCGAATCCCGAGAAGGCCTTGTCGAACGGAACAATGCCGACGAGGACCGAGGCGAGCAGGGCGATGAGCGCGACGAGGTCGTAGCGCAGCCGACCCCAGACGAACAACGCCATCATCCCGCCTACGATCGAGAAGGCGAGGGCTTGATCGAGCGTCATCGCGGGTCGTCGGCGGCCGAGCTCTCGCGGCGGCGGTGGGGCTCGGCCGCCTCGCGCAGCGCCTCGCTCGTGCGGCGCGGGTCGCGATTCAGGCGGCCGAGATCGCTCAAAGTCACGATGCCGACGAGCCGGTCGCCGGCGTCGAGCACGGGGAGGCGCCGCACTTGCCGCTCGCTCATCTCCTGAAAAGCGTCCTCGACGCTGTCGTCCTCACGGCACGTGAAGACGGTCGAGGACATGAGGTCGCGGACCTTGAGGCCGGCCACTTCGCGGCCTTCGACGACCGCGCGAAGAACGATGTCCCGGTCCGTCAAAACGCCTTCGAGCCGATCGGCGGTCCCGACCACGACGGCTCCGATGTCTTCCTCGGCCATCTTCGTCGCGGCTTCTTGCACGGTCGCGCCCGGCGGCACCGGCTCGATGCCGCGGGTCATCACCTCCGCCACCTTCATGCAACGCCTCCGGACGGACGCACGGCGCGCCGCCTACGCTGCTCCAAAAAGTTGCAAGGCACATGCCACGCCTAACCCGGCGGCTGGCGGCCGGCCGCGGCGCCGCGATTCCAATTCTTGCAATGGGCGCGGGACGACCTGGGCTCAATCGAAGACGTCGTCCACCCAGGTCATGGCAGCGGAGACGGCGGGAAAGCCGATGGTGCTCGTGAGGAGCAGCACGGTGTGATGAATCTCCTCCGGCGTCGCGCCGGCCTCGAGCGCGCGCCGGCTGTGGCTGTGCACCGAGCCTTCCGAGCGCGCCGTGGCCGCGGCCGCGAGCTGGATGAGCTCGCAGGTCTTCGTATCGAGCGGGCCCATCTTCTTGACGGTCTCGCCGAGCGCATCCACTGCTTGCATGTATTCGGGATATTTCTTGGCGAGCTGATTGAAGTGTCCCGGCTTCTTCATGGAAGATCTCCCCGCAACGCCGCGTCGAGGGCGGCTCGTCGACTACTGTCGCAGCCTCATGCGCTCGTCTGCAACAGAGGGCGCGCGCGCATGGAGGGCCCGGACGATCCGACGAGCGCGGAGCATGCGCCGGCCACGCGGGTGCGCGATCATAAGGGGCTCGGGAATCGTTACGAGGATCAGCAATGAGACAAGCGACCATGGGCGGCGCGCCCGCTCGCCGCATCGCTCGCGCTCTGCTCGGGCTCGCGCTCGCCGCGTGCCTCGGCGCCGAGGCGAGCGCTCAAGACGCGCGCGGGCCCAATTCCGAATCGAGCGCGAAGGCCGACTGGCAAGCGTTCGCGGACTGCGCGGCGGGCTATCGCGCCAACATCAAGAGCCGCCAATCGGATCCGAGCCGGACGCCGGCGATGCGAAACATGATTCAAGAGCAGGCGGACGACTACCTGCGTGCCGCGATTCGCTCCTACATGCAGGCGCGGCACGCCGCCCAAGAGGACGCGGCGAAGGCGGTGAACGCCCGCATCGAGGGCGCCGTGGATCGCTTCGTCGCGATGGACAAGACGGGCGAGTTGGACCGTTTCCTCGAAGCGTGCCCGCAGCCCGATGATGCGGGCGACGGCTGATCCTAAGCTCGGCGCTCTTGTAGCGGCGTACACGTGAGCAACAAAGTCTCCGTGAGCGGCAAAGTCGCTGAGCCGCGTCTGCGCCGCGAGCTCGACGCGGCCGGCGCCGTCGTCCTGGGTCTCGGCGCCATGCTCGGGACCGGCGTCTTCGTCAGCATCGGCCTCGGCGCCGGGCTCGCGGGGCCGGCCGTCGTGCTCGCGCTCGCGCTCGCCGCCGCGGTCGCGCTCGCGAACGGCTTGAGCAGCGCCGAGCTCGCCGCGGCGCACCCCGTGAGCGGCGGCACGTATGAATACGGCTACCTCTACCTTCATCCGGCGGCCGGGTTCACGGCCGGCTGGGTGTTCCTCATCGCGAAATCCGCCTCGGCCGCGACCGCGGCCCTCGGATTCGCGGGCTACTTGCTCCACGCGCTCGGCGCCGGGCCGGCCTACGTCGTGCCCGTGGCGCTCGGCGCCGTTGCGATCCTGACGGCGCTCGTGCTCACAGGGATCCGGCGCACCAACGCCGCCAACCTCGTCATCGTCAGCGTGACGATCGGCTCGTTGCTCTATTTCATCGTCGCGGGACTGCCGTCGTTCGAGACGGCAAACTTCTCGCCGTTCTTCATCGCGGGAGACACGGCGGGCGGGAGCGCCCGGTCGACGCTCGGCGCCCTGCTCGAGGCGACGGCCCTCATGTTCGTCGCCTATACGGGCTACGCGCGCATCGCGACGCTCGGCGAGGAGGTGCGCGAGCCTCGCCGCACGATTCCGCGCGCGATCGTGATCACCATCGTGCTCGTCATGCTGCTCTACGAGGCCGTGGCCGTGGTCGGCACGGGCGCCGCGGGCAGCGAGGCGCTGCGCGAGGCGACGAGCGGCGAGGCGGCGACGCTCGCCGTGGTCGCGCGCGGCTTCCGGGTCCCGGGCGCGAGCGCCGTGCTCACCGTCGGCGCGATCACGGCCATGCTGAGCGTGCTCTTGAACCTGATTCTCGGGCTCTCGCGCGTCGTGCTCGCGATGGCGCGGCGCGGCGACGTCTTTCGCGTGCTCGGCACGCTGAACGCGAGCCGCACGACGCCGTACTGGGCCGTGCTCGCGGTCGGCGTCGTCATCGCGGGTCTCGCGCTGATCGGCGACGTGCGCACGACTTGGTCGTTCAGCGCGTTCACCGTGCTGATCTACTACGCGTTGACGAACCTCTCGGCTTTGCGCCTGCCGTCCGAGCAGCGGATGTTCCCGCCGTGGATCGCCGTATTCGGGCTCGCCGCCTGCCTCGCGCTCGCGTTCTGGGTCGAGCGCCGCGTCTGGCTCTTAGGGCTCGGGCTCATCGCGATCGGCCTCGTGTGGCACACGGTCGCGCAGCGAGCGAAGAGGGCGCGCGGCGGCGCGCGAAGCTAGCGGGCGCGCGCTCGCGCGCTCGCGCGCCCGGCTCGCTCAGGACCGGTACGCCCCCTCGAGCGCCGCGATGTCGAGCTTGATCATCTTCAAGAGCGCGTCCGTGACCTTCTTCGATCGGGCCGGGTCGGCGTCGCTCATCATTCGATCCAGCACCGCGGGCACGATCTGCCAGCGCAGTCCGAAGCGGTCGATGAGCCAGCCGCAGGCCTGCGCCTTGCCGCCGTTCGAGAGGAACGCATTCCAGTAGCGGTCGAGCTCGGCCTGATCGTCGCAGCGCACGACGATGGAGACCGCGTCGTTGAACTCGTGGTGAGGTCCCGCGCTCGTCGCTTGGAACCGCTGGCCGAAAAGCGTGAAATCGACGACCTTCACGGAGCCCGGCGGACCGCTCGGCGAATCGCTCATGAGCGGCGTCACGCGGTCTACGTGCGAATCCGGGAAGATCGACGCGTAGAACCGCGCCGCTTCCTCCGCCTCCTGTGCATACCAAAGGTGCGGGAAGATCTTCGCGCCCGCCTTCCCCGGCGCGCCGCTTGCGCTGGTCGCCGCGCCGGGGCCCGCCCGCTCCTCGATCTCGACGCGCAAGCGCTCTTCCTGCGCCCGAAGCTCGGGCGTGAATTCCTCGCCGAAGTCCTCCGCCTCGAAGATCGGGCGGATCTCGATCTCGGTCTCCTCGCCCGGCATCGGATCCGGGCAGCGCGCGACCCACTCGAGCGCCTCGTCCATCGACGCGACGCGCCAAATCCAGAAGCCCGCCACGAGCTCCTTGGTCTCCGCGAAGGGACCGTCGACAACGGTGCGCCGGCCGCCTCCGATCCGCACGCGCTTGCCGCGGGAGCTCGGCTGAAGACCCTCTCCTCCGAGCATGACGCCCGCCTTGACGAGCTCCTCGTTGAACTTGCCCATCGCGGCGAGCAGCTCCTCGCTCGGCATGACGCCCGCTTCCGAGGCCTTCGTCGCCTTGATCATGACCATGACGCGCATCGTTTCGCTCCTTCATTTTTTTCGGTTCGACTTCGCCGGCGGCCGCGGTGCACGCAGCGCCTGCCTTGCGAGAGCGACGGACGAGCACCGCCGGAATCGACACGGGCGCGCGGGGACGGAGGTCGAGTCACAACACCCCGTCGGGATCCGAGCCGCGCCGCGACGAAGGCCGCGCCTCGGGTCGCCCCGAACGGAGCGCGGCCGTCGAAAATTCTTACTCGACGCGCGTGGCCGCGGCTACTGCGGTCGCTTGCCAGTACCGCAAATGTTCCCTGGCTACGAGAACGAGAATCGCCGGCACGCCGACGAGGGTCGGTCCGAGCCACGTGACGAGCGAGTCGCCGGGCAGGCCGAATCTTCGGCCTCCGGCGATCGCGAACGCCGTCGTCGCGGCGATGCATGCACCGAGCATGTTGCCGAGGTGCGCGAGCCGCCAGTGCATCGGCAGTGCGGGGCGCCGAAGCCAATAGAACAGCTGGCCTCCGCCGTTGATCACGCCGATGGTCGAGAACGCGATGAACAACGGTTGTCCCGTCGTGAAGCCGTGCACGGCGGCGAGCCCACCCGAGACCGCGAGCAGCGCGGCCCATGCGATGTCGATCGCCGGCCCGCGCGCCGTCCGGCGCTTCGCACGCAGCACGCGCAGACCCGCCCACATGCCGGCGCCGGTCAGGATCGAGACATAGACGAGCAGCATCGAGAACTCGCGTCCCGCCGAGCTCGGCTCCGTGAAGTAGCGGTAGGCCGACAGCAGCAAAGCGGTCGAGCAGACGCTCCCCATGCCGCCCACGAACACCCATCCGGAACGGCGATGAAGGCGTCCGCCTTTGGGGGATAGGATCGGGAGAAGCATGGCGAGCAGCGCGAGCGTGCCGCCGATGATGTGCAGTTGCAGCAAGATGTTCGTCATGCCGGGACTCCAGTGTTTCGTTCACGCCGGAGTCTCCGCCGCGGCGCCGTGCCCCGCATGTGCCGGAAGCAATTGCGGACGCCCATGACTTTCGGCACAGTCCGTCATCGAGCGGCGCTTCGTATAGTTTCGCGTATGCCCGATCAGACGCCTGCCTGCCTCGCGCCGGCGCACATGCCGGTCCATGCCGACCCGCCGGAATTGACGCCCGCGGCGGCCCGCGGTCTCAAGTGGTTCTCCGCGGCGGCAATCGGCACTTGGGCGGCGTACGCGCTGTGGCCCATCGCCGCGATCCTCGACGGCCGGTTCGCGGGCTGGCCCGCCGCGCTGTTCGTGCTGATGTTTGGGCTCTACGGCGCCGCGCTGCTGATTCTGTTGCGACTGCCGTGCCGCGCGCGGCCCGTGCCTCTTCGGCTGCCGCTCGCGCTCGCGCTGGTCCAGACGATCACGGGCATCGCGCTGACCGGCGACACGATGCGCTACCTGCACGGCAACGTCATGGGCCTCGCGCTGCTCGTGATCGTCGCCGCGGAGCTGCCGTACTTTCTTCCGCAGCGGACTGTTTGGACCTGGGTCGCGCTGCAGACCGCCGCGCTCACGGCCGCGATGAGCGAGCCCGTAAGACCGCTCGTTCTCGAGACGGCGACGTTCGTGCTGGCCGCGATCGGCTTCCAGGTGTTCGCGGCGGCCTGCTCGATGCTGGCGCTCAGCGAGGGACGCGCCCGCACGAGCCTCGCGCGCACGAACGCCGAGCTCATTGCGACGCGCGAGCTGCTCGCCGCGAGCAGCCGATCGGCGGAGCGCCTGCGCATCTCGCGCGATCTGCACGACACGTTGGGCCATCATCTGACGGCACTGAGTCTCCAGCTCGACGTGGCCGCCCGGTTGTGCGACGGCAAGGCGGCCGAGCACGTCCGGCAGGCGCACGCGATCACGCGGCTGCTGCTCGGCGACGTCCGCGACGTCGTCGGCACGCTGCGCGAGACGAGCCGGTTGAATCTCGCGGACGCGATCCGCGCGCTGGCGACGCAGCCCGTCGGCGCGCGCGTGCACCTCGATCTTCCTGAAGAAGCGCTCGCGGTCGACGACGCCGAGCGCGCCGAAGCCGTGCTTCGAGCCGTGCAGGAAGCGCTGACGAACACGGCTCGCCATTCGCTCGCGTCGAACCAGTGGATAAAGCTCGAGCAGTCCGACGAGGGCGTGACGCTGCTTGCGCGCGACGACGGGCGCGGCGGCGACGGCGTCGTCTGGGGGAACGGCCTGCGCGGCATGCAGGAACGCTTCGCGCGGCACGGAGGCCGGGTGGAGATCCTCACGGCGGCGGGCGAGGGATTCGAGCTGCGCGCCTTCATGCCGGCGCGGCCGTCGGCATGATTCGCGTCGTCCTCGTCGACGATCAGCACCTGGTCC
>DASTSM010000018.1:0-7344 GCA_035760685.1 Gammaproteobacteria bacterium
CATTTCGGGCGGCTTGGCTTTTCAAGCGGCTCGGCTTTCTCAGGCGGCTTGGCTTTAGGCGGCGAGCTTTGCAATGAACCACCAATTTTCCCGGAAAGTCCTTCCGATCCTCGTGTCCGCGCTTTCCACGGCGGCCGGCGCGCAGCAGCCGGCAGCCCGCGATTCATCGAGTGCCGGCGCGGCGGCGGACACCACGCCTCTCGACGAAATCATCGTAACGGCGACGCGCCTCCAGACGCCGCTCAGCCACGTGCCCGAGGCGATCAGCATCGTGACGCAAAACGACATCCAGCTCGGACGCCAGCAGCTCGCGCTCGACGAGTCCCTGAGCCGCGTCCCCGGCGTCTTCATGATGGACCGGTACAACTTCGCGCAGGACCTGCGCATCTCGATCCGCGGGTTCGGCGCGCGCGCGAACTTCGGCATCCGCGGCGTCAAGGTCCTCGTCGACGGCATTCCGGAGACGCTGCCGGACGGTCAAGGGTCGGTCGACGCCGTCGACCTCGGCTCGACGAGCCAGATCGAGGTCATTCGCGGCCCGAGCTCGACGCTCTACGGCAACGCCTCGGGCGGCGTCATCAACATCACGACCGAGCCGCCGCCGAAGCAGCCGTTCGCCGAGGTCCGCTTGTCCGCAGGCGAATTCGACTTCAGGAAAACCCAAGTCAAAGCGGGCGGCCAGACCGACAAGGTCGGGTACGTCGTCAGCCTCTCCGACCTCGGCTACGACGGCTTCCGCGACCAGAGCCGAGCCGAGAGCACGCAGTTCACGGGACGTCTCAACTTCGACTTCGGCCGCGACCGCAAGCTGCTCGCGACGTACAACTACACGGACCAGCCCGTCTCCGACGATCCCGGCGGCGTCACGGCGGCGCTCGCGAAGAGCGACCCCAGGGCCGCATGGCCCACGAACGTGACCTTCGACGCGGGCGAAGCGCTGACCCAATCGCGCCTCGGATTCGTCTACGACGTTCCGCTCGGCGACAAGAACAGCCTCACGGCGCGCAACTACTACATCTGGCGGGACTTCTCGAACAAGCTGCCGTTCCAGGCCGGCGGCCTCGTCGAATTCAATCGATTCTTCGCGGGCGGCGGCTTGAGCTACAACCACGACGGGTTCTGGCTCGATCGGCCGAATCGGCTCGTCGTCGGCTTCGACGTCGACGATCAGGACGACGACCGCACGCGCTTCGACAACAACAACGGCGTCAAGGGCACGCTGAACTTCGATCAGAACGAGAACGTGTCGAGCGCGGGCGTGTTCCTGCAGAACGAGCTCAGCATCACGAAGGACCTGCTTTTGACCCTCGGCCTTCGGTTCGACCAGGTCAAATTCGACGTCACCGACCACTACCTCGTCGACGGCGACGACTCGGGCCAAGTCACGGAGGACGGCACGAGCCCCATGGCCGGCATCGTCTACACCCTTTCGCCGGCCCTCAACTTCTACGGCACCTATTCGACGGCCTTCGAGACGCCGACGACGACCGAGTTCAACAACCCTTCAGGCGGCGGCGGCTTCAATCAGAGCCTCGACCCGCAGAACGCGACGAACTACGAGGTCGGCATGCGCGGTCTCATCGCCGGCCGTCATCGCTACGACCTCGCGCTCTTCACGATCGGGGTCAAAGACGAGCTGATCCCGTTCGAGGTGCCGGGCTCGCCGGGCCGCGATTATTTCGTCAACGCCGGCAAGTCGACGCGCAACGGCCTCGAGTTCTCGCTCGTCTCGAAGGTGACGGACAAGTGGCGAACGACCGTCGCGTACACGTACTCGGACTTCACGTTCGACCGGTTCATCGACGCCGACGGCAACGACTTCAGCGGCAGGACGATTCCGGGCACTGCCAAGAACGTGCTGTACGGCGAGCTGAGCTATGAGGATCCGAGCGGTTGGTTCGGCTCCATCGACGCGCTTTACGCGAGCAAGCAGTTCGCGAACAACGCGAACACGGCGGTCAGCGACGCCTACACGCTCGCGAACGCGCGCGTCGGCTACCGCCTCGAGTCGGGCTCCTTCGTGCTGACGCCTTTCGTCGCCGTCAACAACCTGCTGGACGAAACCTACAACGCGAACCTGCGGCTCAATGCCGTCGGCGGGCGCTACTACGAGGTCGCCCCGGGCCGCAATGTCTTCGCGGGCATCACGCTGAACTACAAGTACTGACCCCGAAAACGGGGTCAGACCCCATTTTTCACGCGCCCCCCGAAAATGGGGTCTGACCCCATTTTTCGCGCGGCTCGAGAAATGGGGCCGAAATAATGGGCCAGAGCCGATTCACCCAGAAACCGGCCCTGGCCCCATTTTCTTTCGCAAACGGTCAGTAGTGGATGACCGCGCGGATGCTCTTGCCCTCGTGCATGAGGTCGAACGCGCGGTTGATGTCCTCGAGCCCCATGGTGTGCGTGATGAACGGGTCGATCTTGATCTCGCCGCCCATGTACTGCTCGACCATGCCGGGCAGCTGGCTCCGGCCCTTGACGCCGCCGAACGCGCTTCCGCGCCACACCCGCCCCGTGACGAGCTGAAACGGACGCGTCGAGATCTCCTGCCCCGCGCCCGCGACGCCGATGATCGTCGACTCGCCCCAGCCCTTGTGGCAGCACTCGAGGGCCGCGCGCATGAGCTTGACATTGCCCACGGCCTCGAACGAGTAGTCGACGCCGCCGTTCGTCATGTCGACGATGACCTGCTGGATCGGCCGGTCGTAGTCCTTGGGATTCACGAAATCGGTCGCGCCGAGCTGCCGGGCCATCTGCTCCTTGTCGGGATTGATGTCGACCGCGATGATGCGCGAGGCCTTGGCCATGTTCGCGCCCTGGATCACGCTCAAGCCCACGCCGCCCAAGCCGAACACGGCGACCGTCGATCCGGGCGGCACCTTGGCCGTGTTGAGCACGGCGCCGATACCCGTCGTGATGCCGCAGCCGAGCAGGCACACCTTCTCGAGCGGCGCTTCTTTGTTGATTTTGGCGACGGCGATCTCGGGCAGCACGGTGTATTCCGAGAACGTCGACGTGCCCATGAAGTGCAGCAGCTGCTGACCCTTGATCGAAAAGCGGCTCGTGCCGTCCGGCATCAGGCCCTTGCCTTGCGTGACGCGAATCGCCTGGCAGAGGTTCGTCTTGCCGGACGTGCAGTACTCGCACTTGCCGCATTCGGGGGTATAGAGCGGAATGACGTGGTCCCCTGCCTTCACGCTCGTGACGCCCGCACCGACTTCCTCGACGACGCCGCCGCCCTCGTGGCCCAGAATGACCGGAAACGCGCCCTCCGGATCGTCGCCCGACAGAGTGAAGGCATCGGTGTGGCAGACGCCCGTCGCGACGAGGCGTACGAGCACTTCTCCCGCCTTCGGGCCTTGGATGTCGACTTCCTCGATGGACAGGGGCTCGCCTGCCTTCCAGGCGACGGCCGCTTTAGCTTTCATTCGGCTTACCTCGGAGTTGAGTTTGAAGGGTTGTTATGGAGAGCCTAGGCCGGCCATTGTAAAGAAGTCACGGTGCCGATGTCGCGCTCGGGCTAAACTCGGACGCGGGCGTACGTCATCCCGCCTCCTCGTCGATGCACATCTACTTAGGACTCGGCTCGAATCTCGGCGACCGCCGCCGCAACTTGAGGGCAGCGGTCGACGCGCTCGACCGCGGGGGCGTCGCGGTCGTCGAGCTCTCGCCCGCGGTCGAGTCGCCCGCGCTGCTGCCGCCCGGCGCGTTGCCCGACTGGAACCGTCCGTTTCTGAACGCCGTCGCGCGGTGCTCGAGCGCGCTCTCGCCGGAAGCCGTGCTCGATCTTGCCAAGCGCATCGAGGCCGAGCTCGGCCGGGAGCAGACGGCGCGCTGGGCGCCGCGGCCGATCGACATCGATCTCCTGCTTTGGGGCCGCGAGATCGTGCGTACACCGCGGCTCGAGATCCCCCACCCCGGCATAACGCAGCGCGCCTTCGTGCTCGCGCCGCTCGCGGCGCTCGCCCCGCGGCTCACGATCCCCGGGCAAGGCGAGCGAACTGTGCTCGCCCACGCGCGCGCGCTGCGGCACAAGATCCCGCTCTGGATGGGCATCCTCAACGTGACGCCCGATTCGTTCTCGGACGGCGGCGAGCTCGAGTCTTCGGAGCGCTTCGACGCGCGCCTCGACGAGATGCTCGCGGCCGGCGTGCAGCTCGTCGATCTCGGCGCCGAATCGACGCGCCCCGGCGCCGAGCCGCTCGACGCGCGCGAAGAGTGGGCACGGCTCGAGCCCGCGCTCGCGCGGCTCGTCGAGAGGCTCGCCCGCGAGCCCGTGCCGCCGCTCGTCAGCGTCGATACCTATCGCGCGGATGTGGCGCGGCGCGCGCTCGAGGCCGGCGCCGACGTGATCAACGACGTGGGCGGCCTCGGCGCGGCCGACATGCTCGAGCTCGCGGCGGGCTGCGACAACGACTGGGTCGCGATGCACAGCCTCACGGTGCCGGCGGACCGCGCAGTCGTCCTGCCCGCCGACCGGGACCCGGCCGAGGCGATCCGCGAGTGGACGGAGCGGCGGCTCGATCTGTGGACGGCGGCCGGCATCGACTCGGGCCGCGTGATCCTCGACCCCGGCATCGGCTTCGGCAAGAACCCTCTGCAATCGCTCGCGCTGCTTCGCGACGTCGCCGCCTTCGCTCCGAAGGAGCTGAGGCTCCTGGTCGGGCATTCGAGAAAATCCTTCATGAGGAGCTTTGCGGCGGAAAGCAAAGATGAGAAGGATCTAGCGACCGTCGGCGCGTCGCTGAATCTCTGCGCGCAGGGCGTCGAGGTCCTGCGCGTGCACGACGTGCCCGCGCACGTCGCGGCCTATCGCGGCTGGGCGCATCTGCTTCCGTCCGCTTAGCAAGCCCGCCCCGGAGGCAACCCCTCCTCCGTCTCCGCACATCCTCCGTCTCCGCACATCCTCCGCGTCGTTTCCCTCGAGGGCGCAGACTGCGCGCTCACCCCCATCGCGTGCGGCGAAGGGCTCGGCTCGTCGTGGCACGAGATTTGCTCCGCCACTCGGAGAATGCCCAGATACGCGCAAATCCGCCCTCCGGCCCGCGTGCGATGTACACGCTAGGCATCAACGCCGCCTATCACGATACCTCGGCCTGTCTCGTGCGCGACGGCGAGGTCGTGGCCGCCGCCGAGGAAGAACGCTTCACGCGCATCAAGCACGGCAAGCGCCCCGTGCCCTTCACGGCGTGGGAATTGCCCTATCACGCAATCGACTTTTGCCTGGGCGAACGCGGCATCGATCTCGGCGCCGTCGATCACGTCGCGTATTCGTACGACCCGTACCTGCTGCTCGAGACGCACGAGGAATCGATTCGCTTACCGCTCGAACCGAGCGCGGCGCCGCGCTCCGGCCGCGCCCCTTGGGAGCCGCTGTTCCTCGCCTATATCGTGAACGCGCAGCGTCAGCTCATCGACGGCGCCCCGCACCGCCTTCGCGCGCGCTTCCTGCCCGCGAAGACGGGGCGGCATTGGCGGTGGCACTTCGTCGAGCACCATCTCTGCCATGAGGCGAGCGCGTTCCTCGCCTCGCCGTTCGACGAAGCGGCCGTCATGACGCTTGACGGCCGCGGCGAGCGCACGTCGACGAGCTACGGGCACTATGCGGACGAGGAGTACCGGCGCATCGCGCAGGTGCCCCTGCCTCACTCGCTGGGCATGCTCTACGAGGAGGTCACCGACTATCTCGGCTTCCTGCATTCCTCCGACGAGTACAAGGTCATGGCCCTCGCCTCGTTCGGCAAGCCCGTCTATGCGAACGAGTTCCGCGACATCGTCGAAGTCGAGACGGACGGCTCGTACAAGATCCACGCGACGCGGCTCGCCGAGCGGTTCGGCCCGCCGCGCCGCCCAGGCGACCCGATCGAGCGCAAGCACTTCGACATCGCACGCTCGCTGCAGCTCGTGCTCGAGGAGTCCGTGCTCGAGCTCGCCGCGTGGCTCAAGCGCGAGACCCGGGCCGAGAACCTCTGCATGGCGGGCGGGGTCGCCCTCAATTGCGTGCTCAACGCACGCCTCCGCGACTCGCGGCTATTCGAGAGCGTTTGGGTGCAGCCGGCGGCCGGGGACGCGGGAACCGCGCTCGGGGCCGCGCTCTGGACCGACTGGCTCGAGCGGGGCCCGGGCCGCCGCTACCGAATGGACCACGTCTTCCTCGGCCCGGAGTACTCGGACGCCGAGATCGAAGCTTTCCTCCGCCGCGCGAAGCTCCGCTATCGGAGGCTCGACGACGTCGCCGCCGAGACCGCGAAGCTGCTCGCCGAGGACAAGGTCGTGGGTTGGTACCAGGGCCGCATGGAGTTCGGCCCGCGTGCGCTCGGCGCAAGGTCGATCCTCGCGTCGCCGACGAGCCCGGACATGCAGCGCCGGCTCAACGAGATCAAGGATCGCGAGGACTTTCGTCCCGTCGCGCCCGTCGTGCTCGAGGAAGAGGCCGCGAGCTGGTTCGCCGGCGCCGCGCGATCGCCGTACATGCTGTTCGTATTCGACGTGCGCCCCGAGAAGGCCGACAGAATCCCCGCAGTCCGGCACGTCGACGGCACGGCGCGCGTGCAGACGATCAATCGAGATCAGCACCCGCTCTACTACGATCTTCTCAAGGCCTTCGAGCGGCGAACGGGCGTGCCGGTGCTCGTGAACACGTCCTTCAACACTCGCGGCGAGCCCGTCGTCTGCACGCCCAGAGACGCGGTGGAATGCTTCTGGACGTCGCCGCTCGACGCGCTCGTCGCGGGTTCCTTCCTGCTCGAGAAGGCCCCGCAATGACGACGCCGCGCATCTCGGTCGTCGTGCCCTCCTACCAGCGGTTGCATCTGCTGCACCGGTGTCTCGCCGCGCTCGCGCAGTCGGACCTGCCTGCGCGCGAATTCGAGATCGTCGTCGTGCACGACGGCCCGAGTAAAGCCGTCCGCCGCCTCGTCCAGTGTTGGCGCTCGAAGCTCGAAAGCAGCGGAGGCCCCGAGGTGCGATACCGCTCTCCCCGCCACAACGGCCCGGCGGCGGCGCGGAACGTCGGCTGGCGAATCGCGCGCGGCGAGATCGTCGCGTTCACGGACGACGACACCGTGCCGGACGCCGGCTGGCTCTCGAGCGCGCTCGCGGCCTTCGACGCGAGGGGACTCGACGCGGCGTGGGGAAAGATCGTCATGCCGCTCGGCTTGCAGCCGACGGACTACGAGCTCGATGCCGCCCGACTCGGGCAAGCCGAGTTCGCCACGGCCAACTGCTTCTGCAGGAAGCGCGTCCTCGAGGACGTCGGCGGGTTCGACGAGCGCTTCGCGATCGCCTGGCGCGAGGACTCGGACCTCTACTTCCGCCTGCTCGCCGCGGGCGCTCGCGTCG
>DASTSM010000019.1:0-33501 GCA_035760685.1 Gammaproteobacteria bacterium
GGGTTCTTGTGGGCCGTCGATTCCCTTGCGCCAACTAGAACGTTATCGTCGGAGCCCCTGGGTCGCAAAAAACCGGCGGTACGCCGCATCCTGAAAGCGAACCGCCGCGGCTCTCCGGGCTCTCCGAGCGAGGCGATACCGCGAACGGCCGAGCTATATCAGAATGGACCGCATCCACGAAGGAGAACCAGACCATGTCGACGCGCGTCAGCGCCGTTCCCGCCGCCGCTTCCGCGGAAGCGCTCGAGCACTTCGAGGCGTGCCTCAAGTTCGAGACGGACTGCTGGGACGTGCACGAATCGATGCGCGAGGGACGCCCGGATTTCGTCTTGCTCGACGTCAGAAGTCCGGCGGCTTACGCACAGGGGCACGTTCCGGGCGCCGTGAGCCTGCCGCACGCATCGATCGATACGGCGGCTCTCGCCGAGTATCCCGAGGACAGGCTCTTCGTGGTCTACTGCGCGGGGCCGCATTGCAACGGCGCGCATCGCGCGGCGATCCGTCTCGCGAGGCTAGGCCGCCCGGTCAAGATCATGATCGGCGGCGTCACGGGCTGGCGCGACGAAGGCTTCGAGCTCGCTCGAGGCCGAGCTCGCTGAAGGCCGAGCTCGTTGCGGCCGAGCTCCGCGCTCGGCCCAAGAGAGGCTCGGCCTAAGCGGCTCGGCCTAAGAGCGGCTCGGCAAGGGCAGGACATGCAGCGGCCCATCGTCGGTTTCGACGTCGACGCGGAAGGCGATCCGATCGCGCTCCTCGGCTGCGGGCATCCGCAGCACGTGCGGCACCGGCCGCCCTTCATCAACCGTCCGTGGGTCGCGACCGAGGAAGGCCGGCGGGCCATGCTCGGGCAGCCTCTCAACTGCGTGCGCTGCGAGCGGTTCGAGCTTCCCGCGCATTTCGTTGCGTACAAGAGGACGCCCGAGCTCACGGAGAGCACGGTCCCTGCCGGGCTCCGGCGCGATCACACGACGAAGGAAGGCGTCTGGGCCAAGATCGTCGTCCTCGAGGGCCGGCTCCGCTACGTCGTCGAATCCCTCGGCACCGACGTCGAGCTCGACGCGGAGCGCCCCGGCATCGTCGTGCCGGAAGTGCCGCATCGCGTCGAGCCGCTCGGCCAGGTGCGCTTCTTCGTCGAGTTCTATCGCGCGCCCGCGGCTTGAGCGCGGGCCGCGGAGTCTAGGGCTCGCTACCAGATCTTCACGCGCTGATCCTCGGGCCGCACCATCGCGTCCTCGGCGCTGCATTGAAACGCCGCCGCGAACGCGGGCATGTTCGAGGGCGCCCCGACGGCCCGGAGCTTCTCAGGCGCGTGCGGGTCGGCGTTCAGGAGCACGAGCTGTCGTTGCTCCCGGATGCTGCCGCGCCAGACGCGCGCCCAGTTCAGGAAGAAGCGCTGGTTCTCGGTGTAGCCGTCGATCTTGCGGTCGGCCTCGTCCGGATGCTGCGCGAGCGCGGTCTGCAGCGCGTCGTAGGCGACGCTCAAGCCCGCGAGATCGGCGATGTTCTCGCCGAGCGTGAGGCGGCCGTTCACGTGCTTATCGGGGTGATCGGCCAACGGCGCATAGGCGTCGAACTGGGCGACCAGCTTCTCGGTGCGCGCCTCGAACTTCTCGCGATCTTCCTTCGTCCACCAATCGACGTTGTTGCCGTCGCCGTCGAACTGGCTGCCCTCGTCGTCGAAGCCGTGGCTCGACTCGTGGCCGATGACCGCGCCGATGCCGCCGTAGTTGACCGCGTCGTCGCCGTCCGCGTAGAAGAACGGGGGCTGCAGTATCGCGGCCGGAAAGTTGATCGTATTGTCGGTCGGGTTGTAGTAGGCGTTGACCGTCTGCGGCGTCATGCCCCATTCGAGCCGGTCCGTGGGCTTGCCGATCTTCCCGATGTCGTACTCGTAGTTGAATCGGCGCGCGGCGACGACGTTCGCGTAGTAGCCGCCGGGCGTGATCGTCAGGCCCGACCAGTCGCGCCACTTCGCGGGATAGCCGATCTTCGGCAGAAACTTCTCCCACTTGGCGAGGGCCTTCTGCTTGGTTTCGTCGCTCATCCAATCGAGCCGCTCGATGCGGGCCTTGAGCGCGTTGCGCACGTTCTC
The DNA here is from genome assembly GCA_035760685.1 of Gammaproteobacteria bacterium. Lineage (GTDB taxonomy): Bacteria > Pseudomonadota > Gammaproteobacteria > Steroidobacterales > Rariloculaceae > ZC4RG20. The sequence goes on from DASTSM010000019.1 coordinate 2,090, forward strand.
GACGAGCTCCTCGGCGCGCGCTTTCGCGTCGGGCGGGAAGTAGGCGGCGACGTAGAGCTGGCCGAGCGCCTCGCCCATCGATCCGTTGAGCGTGCGCAGCACGCGCTTCCAGCGCTCTTCGAGCTCCGGCTGGCCGTTCAAGGTCTTGGCGTTGAAGTCGAAATCTTCCTGCACGAAGGGCTTCGAGAGATAAGGGGCCGCATCGTCGATGACGTGAAAGGCGAGGTAGTCCTTCCATTGCTCGAGCGGCGTGCTTGCGAGCATCTCGTCGATGCCCGCGAAGAAATTGGGCTGGGAGAGCGAGAACCCCTTGCCCACGTCGACGCCCTGGGCGTCGAAGAACGCCTTCCAGTCGAAATGCGGCATCATCGTTTCGGCTTCGTCCATGCTGACGAAGTGATACTGGTTCTCGGGCTTGCGCATCTCGACGGGCGGCAGCGAGACAGCGGCGAGCGCCGTCTCGAAGGCGAGAACGTTCTCGGCTTTGGCGCGCGCGGCGTTCGCGTCGACGCCGGTCAGCTCGAAGAGCTTCGCGATATGCGCCGTGTAGGAGGCGCGCAGATCCTTGTATTCGTCCTTCGAATAGTAGTCCGGGGTCGGCAAGCCGAGCCCGGCCTGATAGGCATAGCCGATCTGCAGGGCGGCATTCTTGTAATCGGCGCCCGCGCCGAAAACGAACACCTGCTGATCGCCGCTCGCGAAGGCACGCATGAGCCAGCCGGTGACGTCGGCCGGGGCTTTGAGCGCGTCGATCTCGGCGAGCGTAGGCTTGATGGGGTCGAACCCGGCCGCGTCGACCGCGGCCTCGTCCATGCCGGCGCGGTAGAAGTCGCCGATCTTGCGCTCGATGGAGCCCGGCGCGGATCCGTCCGCACTCCCTGCGGCCTTCTCGGCGAGCGTGCGCTGGTTGTTGAGGCTCTGCTCGCGCAGCACGTCGAAGGCGCCCCAGCGCGTGCGGTCGGGCGGTATCGGGTTCGCGGCGACCCAGCGAGCGTTGACGAAGAGATTGAAGTCGGTGCAGGGATTCGCGTCCGGATCGAGCATCGAGACGTCGAGCACGGGTTCGGCCGCGGTCGTGCTCGACGTCTCCGCCTGAGCGGCGGCTTCGGGTTCGTCGCTCCGACCACAAGCCGCCGCCGCGGCCACGACTATCGTCAGACAGGCGGATTTCAGCGCGAGATTTGCCATGGCTTCCCTTAGTTCTTTGCGATTGTGTGGGCTTGCGGGGCCCTCGTCTTCTACCGGCAGATCCTAACCGAATCGAAGAAAGAGTGCCGACGCGCGATCCCGCGCAGCAGGGTCAGCGGCTCCTCTGCGCAGAGCGAAATCGAGTCCTGTTCGCGCGCGCCTGGTTTGAGGACGATGCGGCGCTGCCCGCATCTCATCACCGCGGTAACCTTGACCTCGATGTGGCTCGACGATCGTCCGCGCCGCTTCTGAGAAACCCGATCCGTCTCCGCTCCGCTTTTCTGGGGCTTTCACACTGATTTTTCGGTTCTTTTGCGCACTCGATCGAAGATCTCGACCGCGCCATCGTGAGGCTCGCGGCACGCATCAACGCCGCCACCTACGATCTGCTCGTGCTGATCCGCCGCTTCGACGAGCGCGCCGGTTGGCTCGGCTGGGGCTAACGATGCCGCGTTCGATCTCCTGCCGCGGCTCTGATGGCCAACGTCGGGCTCAGCTTGGTCGTGCGCCAGGCCGGTAGCGCCGCGGCCGCGACGGCGACGAGGAGCATGAAGCCCGCGACACCCGCCGACACCGCGGGGTCGATCGCGCTAACGCCGAAAAGCAGCGACTGCATATACCGCGCTAGCGCGAATGTGGCCGCCGCTCCCGCGGCGATGCCCGTCGCGGCCAAGGCGATCGCGGTTCGGCAGACGGCGCGGAGAAGGGTGGCGGGCGCGGCGCCGAGCGCCATTCGGATTCCGAATTCGCGTTGGCGTTGCACGACGCCTTGCCGGAGGACGGCGAACAGCCCGAGGCCCGAGAGCAGAACCGCGAGGACGGCTACGCCGCCCATGATCGCCGCGCGAAAACGCGCGGAGTTGGCCGAGGCCGCGATGATTTGATCACCCGTCCGGATGGCCATCAGGGGAAGGCTGCGATCGAGGTCCGAGACGGCTTGGCGTAGCGCGGCCTCCCCCGGTCGCAACGAGTCCGGCACGCGCAGCAGGGCGAATAGGTCGGTGCCCGCGGCCGCGCCGACGGGACCGTCGGGAAGCTGGTCGTAGAGGAGGAAAAGCTCGGGCAGGTAATCCCAGTCGAGGCCGGCGTGCTTCACGTCGGCGACGACGCCGACGATGCGCAGCCGCCAAGGCGCTGCAGCTCCGGGCAAGGCGACGGTGAGACGCCGTCCGACCGGGTCTTGCCCGGCAAAATACGTTCTTGCGAAAGTCTTGTTGACGACTAAGACCGGCTCGCCGCCGGCCCGGTCCGTCGCGTCGAATCCACGCCCTCCGACGACCTCGATGCCGGCCGTGGCGAAGTAGCTTCGATCGATCGCCTGCACGCCGGGCCAAGGTCGGTCGCTCCGCGATTCCATGCCCTCGAGCGTGATCGCGCCGGAAGGGAAGACCGGAATCGTGTCCAACGGCAGGGCAGAAGTCGTTGCCGCGGCCTCCACGCCCGGCAGCGCTCCGAGAGCGTCGAGCAGGGCGCGCTGGAACTGCAGCCGCGACGACTGATCCGGGTAGTGGTCTTCGGGGAGTTGGACTTGAAATGTCGAGAGGTCGGCCGGCCGAAAGCCGAGGGGCTGCGCCATCAAGTTGAACAGGCTCAAGGCGAGGAGACACGCGCCCGAGGCCAGCACCGTCGACAGCGCAACCTGAGCGACGACGAGCACTCGCCGCGAGGCGGCGGTCGTGCGCGAAGACGAAACGGTCGCGCCGTCTTCGCGAAGCATCGCGATGGGACCGGCCGCGGAGGAATGCCGAGCGCTCAACGATCCAAAGAGGAGCGCGGTCAACAGGGTAATGCCGAACGCGAAGAGAGCCACGCGGCCGTCGATGCCGATGACGTCGGATGCCGGAACCCGCGCGGGGGGAAACGGCTTGGCGCTCTGGACCCAGCGCGAGCCGGCGGCGCCTAGCACGAATCCCGCCGCGCCCCCGATCGCCCAGAGCACGACGTGCTCGGTCACGACCTGCCGAACCAAATTCCAGCGCGTTGCGCCGAGCGAGGAACGCACCGCCATCTCATGGCGGCGCTCCATGAGCCGCGTCAGCGAAAGCGTGCCGACGTTGGCGCACGCGACGATCAGCAATACGAGCGAGCCGCCGAACATCGCGAAGAGCGTCGGGCCGACCAGCGCCGTCCGATCCTCTTGGATCGACTGCAGAACGACGCCGGCCGATCTCGGGCTCACTCCTCGCGCTTGTTCCGAATCGCGCTGAAGCGTCGCGAGCTCCGCGACCGCGGCGTTGCGATCGACGCCCGGCCGCAATCGTCCGACGACGTTGACGCCCACTTGATTCGGCGAAAGGCCTTGGGCGGCCAGCGGAATCCAGACGACTCTCTGCGCGCCGAGAAAAGGAACATCCGTCTCCGGCGGCAAGACGCCGACCACGGTATACGTGACGCCATCGAGCTCGATCGTCTCGCCGAGCACGCTGCGTCTCCCGCCGAATCGCTGACGCCAAAACGCATGGCTCAGGATTGCAGTCGAGCGATCTTCGTCGGAATCGGTGAACGATCTTCCGATCGTCATGGTCGCACCGAGCAGCGGAAAGAGATCGCCGATGACTCCGGCGCCCGCGATGCGTTCGGGACCGTTCGGGCCTTGCCAGGTGAGCTGCCGGTCCACGATTCCGGCGACTCCGTCCAGAGAATTCGTGCGAGTCTGCCACTCTTGGAACACGGGCAGCCCGACGAATTGCATCGTCCACTGCGCGTCGGGCGGCGGCTGTGTTCCGATGCGAAAAAGTCGATCGGGATCCCGCAGCGGAAGAGGCCGCAGCACGAGCGCGTCCAACATCGTGAAAACCACGATGCTCGAGCCGACACCGAGGGCCAGCACCATCGTCGCCGTGACGAGATATCCGGGACTATTGCGCAGCGTGCGGACAGCGTATCTCACGTCTCGAGACAGGGCCGCGAGCATCTCGCGCAGCCGCCTCGTCCGTTCGCTGCGGCGACCGGCCGTCATCAGGGCAGAGCGGGCTGCGTTCAGATCGCCGAACTGCCGCAGCGCTTCCCGCCGAGCGTCGCGCTGAGAGAGCCCGCCGCGCTCCAGCTCCTCGGCTCGGAGCGCGAGATGAAGCTCGAGCTCATCGTCGACGTCGCGGCGGATGTCGCGCTCGGTCCGCCAGGGGAATCTGAATGGGCGCCGGACGCCTTTGCCGAGCCGTAGCTTCATCGCGACGCACCGTCCAGGGGGCGGACTCTTGCCCTTACATGCTGAGGGGAGTCTAGCGCCGCGGTCGGTAGGCGGCAACTTGCACGCCCGGTGCCGGCGATGCGGGCGTCGTCCCGCGTTCCGCTAGTCGACACACACGCTCCGCACGCGACCGAGCCGCAGAGCCGGCTTGCGAAAGCGCTACCGGTCCCTCGATCTGTCAGCGGAAGCGAGCCGCGAATAGACTTCAGGATCGTGCCGCTCCATGAAGATCTCGGGGCGCTTCAAGGGCGTGAAACCGAATCTCGCGTAGAGCCGGTGCGCGTCGCGCGTCGCGAGCATCCATCGCCGGAAGCCTTGCAGCTCGGGATGGCTCACGACGCAGCCGATGAGCCATTCGGCGAGGCCCTTGCCGCGGTGCTCGGGCAGCACGAAGACGTCCGCGAGATAGGCGAACGTCGCGCGGTCGGAGACGACGCGCGCGAATCCCGCCTGATTCTCGCCGTGCAAGAGCGAGAAGCAGAGGGAGCCGTCGAGCGCCTTCTCGACGACGCTCGGGGGAATGTCTTTGGCCCAGTAAGTCGTCGCCAAGAATTCGGCTATGACGCGGCGATCCTGCCGGGCGGGATCGCACGTGACCGTATAGGCGTCACGATTCCACTGCATTGGCGTCGCCGCGCGGGCCGCGTCGTGCGCGGTCATGGCCTGTCCTTGGACAATGAGACGCGCACACTTTGCGTCGGATCGATGGACCGCGGCAAGAGACCGTGTGGCGATGCCGAGGGCCCGTGCCTCAGCCTTCCGAAGGCCCGTGCCTCAGCTGTCCGAAGGTCCGTGCCTCGGCTTCCGAAGGTACGCGCCTCGGCGGCCCGAACGTCCGCGCCTCGTAGGCCTCCTGGCGTACTCGCACGGCGTCGAGCCAGCCGACGAAGAGATAAGCCGAGACGCCGAGATACAGCACGGCGGGCGGCACCCACATGATGAGGCCCGCGATCTGCTGGTCGACGAGCGGGTCGAAACCCCACGCGAGCGGAATCTCGGCGTGCACGTCGTAGAGCGGGCGCGCCGCGAACGTGATGACGGCGCCGAGAATGCTGCCTTGGAGGGCCTGCGCGAACACATAGAGGATCCGAAGGCCGTTGCCGAGCCGCTCGCGGGCCGTCAGCCGCAGCACGGTCGCCCAGAACAGAATCGCGGTCACGAGAAAGCCCGTGTGCTCGGCCGTGTGCACGGCGTCGTTCTCGATCGCGAGATCGTAGAGCTGCGGCATGTGCCAGACCCAGAGCACGCCGGTCGCGAGGATCGCGACGACGACCGGGCCTGCGCCGCCGCCTTCGACGGGCCCGACGATCGCCCGCGCGATGCGGTTCTCGATGCGTCCCGTGCGCCGGCGCCACGCGCGCGGCAGCGCCCAGAGCAGCGCCACCTCGGGCGCGCCGAGCACGAGCAGCGGCGGCGCCGCGAGGATCAGCAGCATGTGCTGGACCATGTGGACCCAGAACAGCGAGGCCGTGAGCGCGTCGAGCGGCGACATGAGCGCAATCGCGAGAACGGCGAGCCCGGCCGTGAACGACGCGGCGCGCCGACGGGAGATCCCGCGGCCGACCCCCGCGTGGCGCCAGAGGCGGTCGAGGCCGGCGTAGTAGATCCCGATCGCGGCGAGGAGCGGCAGCGCGACGCCGGGCCGCGCGGACCATGCGCTCCAGAAATGAAACTCGTCGGGCTCGAGGCCCGGGCCGTGAGCGAGCGCGGGCACGGACCAAAGCGCCGCGAGAAGCGCCGCCGTCCGAGCGCCGGCCCCGTCGATTCGCGGGCAGCGGAATCGACGGGGCGCCGTCATTTGAGGCTCTCCATATAGGCGGCGAGCGCGTTCAGCGTGCGCCCGTCGAACTGCTCGAGCGGCGGCATGCGATTGCCGGGCTTGATGGCCTGCGCGTTGACGATCCAGGCCTGCATGCGTGCGCGCGTATTCGGGAGGTTGCCGGCCGCGATCGTCAGACGGCCGCCGACATGGGTGAGGTCGGGCGCGACGCTGCCGCGGGCGCGGGTTCCGCGGACCGTGTGGCAGAGCGCGCACGCGTTCTCCTCGAAGGCGTTGCGGCCCGTAATGAGCTCCGGGGTCTGCGGCGCCTTCGCCGGGCTCCGCTGCCGCTCGACCCACGCCTCGTACTTCTCGGGCGATTCCGCGACGACGGTGAATTGCATGTTCGCGTGCTGCAGCCCGCAGAACTCGGCGCACAGGCCGAAGTAGACGCCGGGCTCGATCGCTTTGAAGACGAAGTAATTGATGTGTCCCGGGATCGCGTCGAGCTTGCCGAAAAGCTTCGGCACCCAGAAGCTGTGGATCACGTCCGCGGCCCTGACCTGCACGCCGATCGGCTTACCCACCGGCACGTGGATCTCGTTCGCGGTCTCGAATCCGTCGCTGAGCTCGTTCGCGCCGTCGACGCCGGTCCTGCGATAGTTGAACTCCCACCACCACTGGTGCGCGGTCAGGTCGATGTTGACGTCGGCCGTCTTGTAGCCGACCGGGCGTGCGTCGAACTCGGCGAGCGTGACGAAGAAGAGCGCCGTCAGCACGACGGCCGGCACGGCCACGCCGCCGATCAGGATCCAGGCCTTGCCGCCGTCGACGTCGTACGGCAGGTGCTCGGCGAACGTTCCGCGCCGGCGCAGCGCGCCCCAGACGACGAGCACGGTCATGCCGACGGTCAGGAAGCACATGAGCCCGATGAGCCACCAGCCGAGCACGGCCATGCGGCTCGCCTCGACGCCGGCGCCGATCGTCGAGTTGAACGGCGCGCTCGCGCAGCCGCCGAGCAGCCCGCCGAGAAGCAGGGCGGCGGCGGCGCGCAAAGCGGTGCGCTGCACGCTTCGCATGGCCTACTTCTCGCCGCCGAGCGGCGGAGTCTTCGCGACCGTCCCGGCCGGGCCGAGATGCGGCAGGACCGGGTTCGCGGGCGGAGGATCCGGCTCCGTCGGGGTGCCGAGCGATTGGATGTAGGCCGTGATCTTCCACAGTTGCTCGGCCGGGAGCTTCGTGCCCCACGCGGGCATGCCGTGCTGCCGGCCCTCCGCGATCGAGTTGAAGATGTCCTGATCCGTCTTGCCGTAGAGCCAGACGTGATCGCGCAGGCTCGGGCCCATGCCGCCGCCTGCGCGTCCGCCGTGGCAGCCGTAGCAGTTGAACCAGACGAAGAGCCGCCGGCCCTCGGCGAGCACGGATCCCTCGGCGCCGAACGGATTCGCGACGGCGGGCAGAGGACGATCGGGGCCGGGCTGCGGGCCGATGACCGTGCCTTGCGTCACGCCGAGCAACGCGCCCGCGGGCGCGGGTCCTCCTTGGGCGGTCGGCTGCTGCGCGTGACCCGCCGGCGCCGCCGCCAATGCGAGGATCGGGACGATCCGATATGCGGCTCTCATGATCCCTTCTCCTGTGAGTCCTTTCCCTCCGCAGCGCACGGCGCGACGACCGGGATCGAGTAGCGCTCGAGCACCTGCTCGATGTCGCGGGTGCGCGCCGAGATGAAGGCGTTCAATCGGTCGCGCAGCGATGGGTCGTCGCGGCGCACGGCCATCGCCATGCCGTATACGAACGGAATGGACGGCGCGTCCGATCCCGGCGGCACGGGCGTTACGGTCAGCGGCACGTTCTGCCGGGCCGCGAAGTAGCCCGCGATCGGTCCCCACGCGATCGCGACGTCGATGTCGCCCGCCGCGACGGCCTCGATGAGACGCGACGGCGGATGCGGCTTCGAGTAGTCGCCGAGGATGCTGTAGCCGACGACGTTCCTGACGATGCCGCGATGCTCGAGCGCGATTTCCCCGGGCGTCATCGAATAGTCGTCGCCGACGGCCGGCACGCCGATGCGAAGGCGCTCGAGCGCCGCGTCGTCGAACCCCGTCAGAGCGAGCCGGTCCCGAGTCCGCGTGACGAAGACATAAGTCGAGTAGTAGTAAGGCTTCGTCGTCGCCGCGAGCTCGTAGCCGACCGGCACGCCCATGATGACGTCGCAAAGATGCGCGTTCAGCGAGTTGCGCACGAAGCCGCGGCGCTGCGGCAGCCACGTGTAGGCGACTCCGTCGTAGCCGAGCGCGCTCGCGGCGAGCTTCGCGAGCGCGTTCTCGAAGCCCGACTCGCTGCGATCGGAGTAGGGCAGATTGTTGGGATCGGCGCAGACGCGAAGCGGCTCGGCTCGAGCGGCGGCGGCGAAGGCGAAGAGCAGCCCGGCCGCGGCCGCGCAGGCCAGCATCGGCGCGACGGCGGCGGCCGCGCGCGCGGCGACTCCGCCTCCGGCCGCGCGTGCGGCGATCCCGCCTGCGCCCCCGGCCCGCCTAGCTCTGCGGAAGCACGAAGACATAGAGCAAGCTCCCGGGCGTCGTGACTTTCTTGAGATCGGCCGCAGCGCCGGTCGTGCCGAGCGCGGCCGTCGGGTCGTTCGCGGAGATCTCGTCGAACGCGTTGGCGCCGACCCAGCCGCCGACGCCGGAGTAGATCGCGACGCGCTGCCGGCCGTCGGGGCCCGTGAACGTCATCGGATTGCCGACGATCCCCGACGCGACCTTCGACTTCCAGAGCTCCTTGCCGTTGGTCGCGTCGATGGCCTTGAACCAGTTGTCCATGGTCCCGTAGAAGACGACGTCGCCGGCCGTCGCGAGCACGCCGCTGAAGATGCCGAAGCGCTCGTTCGCCCTCCACGCGGGTTTCTGCTGCTCGATGTTCCAGCCGACGAGGCTGCCGCGGCTGCCCGGGCCCGGGTACATGAGCACGTCCGCGCCGAGATAAGGCGTGCCGGCGATGTAGTTCGCTTCGAGGGCTTGGTAGTTCATGCACCAGTCGTGCGCGGGGATGTAGAGCAGTCCCGTCCGGGGCGACACGGCCGACGGGAAGACTTCCTTCCCGCCCGTCGACGAGGGACAGATGTTGTACGTGACCTGTCCCATGTGCGTGCGCTTCGTATCGTCGATCTGCGGGTACCCGGTCGTGAGGTCGTAGCCCGACGCCCAGTTCACGGAGTCCACGAATTTCTCGGCCGAGAGCAGCTGGCCGGTCGTGCGGTCGAGCACGAAGACGAAGCCCGTGCGGCCGGGATGGATCAGGAGCTTGCGCATCTGGCCGTTCCACGGCATGTCGACGAGCACGTTCTCCATGATCTCGTCGTAGTCCCATGCGTCGTGCGGCACGACCTGATACGCCCAGCGAGCCTGGCCCGTGTCGGGATCGCGCGCGATGATCGAGCTCGACCACTTGTTCTCGCCCGGGCGCATGTCGGGATTCCAGACGCCCGGGTTGCCCGTGCCGTAGAAGATCAAGTTCGTCTCGGGGTCATAGGAGATCCAGCCCCAGACCGTGCTGCCGCCGAGCTCCCACTGGTCCGTCGGCCACGACTTGACGCCGAGGTCCTTGCCCTGATCCTTCGGATAGAAGGGCTTGAAGTCCTTCGTCATGAGCGTGTCCGTGTCGGGACCCGTGTTGTAGCCGGTCCAAAGCACCTCGCCCGTGTCGATGGATAGCGCCTTGACGAAGCCGCGGACGCCGAGCTCGGCGCCGCTGACGCCGACGATGGCCTTGTCCTTGACGATGAGCGGCGCCATCGTGATCGTCGCGCCTTCGTTGAAGTCCGCGATTTTCGTCTTCCAGAGCTGATCGCCGGTCTTCGCGTCGACGCCGACCACGTTGCCGTCGAGCGTCGCGTAGATGACCTTGCCTTGGGCATAGGAGGCCCCGCGGTTCACGGTGTCGCAGCAGGCGATGCCGACCGACGTCGGATCCGCGAGCGGGTCGTACTTCCACTTGAGCGGATAGCCTTCCTTCGTGATGTCGTACGCGAGCAGATAGTTCGGGAACGGGGTCACGACGTACATCGTCCCGTCGACGACGAGCGGCGCGCCCTCGTGCCCGTGCGGGATGCCCGTCGAGATCGTGGCCTCGATCTGCAGCTTGCCGACGTTCTCGCGCGTGATTTGATCGAGCTCGCTGTAGCGCGAGTTCGCGCCGTCGAGACCCGGAAGAAGCCACTCGCCCTCGGGTCCCGCGGCTTGTCCGCGCGGAATCTGCATCGGCACCGGCGCGCCGTTGCCGCCGGTGACGTAGCGAATGCCGTTTTGCGGCGGGGACGCTTGACCAGCGTTCGGTTGCTGCGCGTGCGCGGATCCCACGATGCAGAGCGGCGCGAGCAATGCGGCCGCGAGCGCCGCCGAGAAGCGCCTCGGCAGCTCGAATCGGCGCGCGGCCGTCGACGCGTGGACGCGGCGACCCTCGCGTCGCCGATCGCGCGTTCCGCGGCGGCTCGGCCCGCGTCCGCTTTCCGCAATCCCGCAATTCATGGCTCGCTCCTTCCGTTCCGTCCTTCGCCCGTCGCTGCCGCCGCGCCACTCGCGTCAATCGAGCGTGTACAAGTAGGCCGCGATGTCCTTGGCCTCGACCTCGTCGACGCCGAGATTCGGCATCGCCGTGTTCGGCTCGATCGACGGCGGGTCCATGACCCAGGTCACGAGGTTGCGCGGCGTATTCGGCAGCTCGCCGCCGATGTACCCCCGCTCGGCCCACGCGTTGAGCGGCGGGCCGACGACGCCCTTTGCGCCTCGGACGCCGGGGATCGTGTGGCACGCGCCGCAGCCGTAGGTCTCCATGATCGTCTCTCCGCGATGCGGGTCCGCGCCGTCGATGTGCACGGCCGTCGGCTCGGACCGCGAGCCTCGGCAGCCCGCGACGCCTCCGGCCGCGGCCGCGAACAGCAGTGCTACCCCGACCGATGCGGCCCCGCGCGTCATGGCCGGTCGGTCAGAATCGCGTCCATGCCGCAGGGATGCACGATCCCGGGCACGAGCCCGAAGAACACGATGTTCGCGATGAGAATGAGGCTCAGGAAGAAGCCGAGCTGAGCCATGAACGTCACGCGGTTCATGCCTTCGGACGCGAGGACGCCGCGCTGGTGCGGCGACGCGGCGAACAACCGATAGGCCGTGAGCGCCGCCGCGACCGCGACCGCGAGGCACAGCACGCTGACGCCGATGAACGTCGCCCATTGCCACGGGAGCAAGCCGCCGGCCTCGCAGCGCCGTCCGATGACGGAGACGCTCATGATCTCGTGCACGCTCCACGCGATCGGCGCGCCGAGCACGCCGAACAGCAGACGCATCTCGACGGGGCGCGGGGGCTCCGGGCGGCTCGGGGCGGCCTCCGCGTATCGCATATCGTTTCCGGAGCGGTCAGCCATGGGGCAGCGGCGGTCCATAGAACTGCGGAGCGATGTAGAGGATCGAAACGACGAAGAGCCACACGACGTCGACGAAGTGCCAATACGTCGTCACGTTCTTGACGGCGAGGTGGCGGCGCGCGCTGAAGTGGCCGGCGAGCGAGCGCGCGAGCACGAACCACAGCATGAGCCAGCCGACCACGACGTGCAGGAAGTGGAATGAAGTGATCGTGTAGAACATGGAGCCGTAGGAGCTGTCGCCCGGGTGCAGCGACTGTAGGTGACTGCGGTACTCGAAGATCTGCACGACGATGAACAGCGCGCCGAGCAGCACCGTTACACCCAAGCCGATCGTGAGCCTCGCCGTGTCGTCGCGCCTGATGCCGCGCTCGGCCCAATGCGCCGTAATGCTGCTCGCGATGAGGATCGCCGCGAGGATCAGCGCGAGCGTGTACTTCGGGTCCTCTCGGGGAGGCCAATGTGCTTGAGACAGCCCGAGGTAGATGTACGCGAAGAAGAGCAGCGAGAAGAGCGTCGCTTCGGTCGCGATGAACAGCCACAGGGCGATCTCGCCCATGCGGCGCTCGTGAGGCCGGTCCTCGCCGCTCGCCTCGAAAGCGCGATCGGCCGTCACGGCGCTCATTCGACGATCTCCGTGGCCTTCGGCCACATCCAGATGCCGAAGCTCACGGCCGCCGCGAGCCCGAGCGCCGCGACGAGCGGCATGACTTTCCAAACGAGCGCGATGAGCGCGCCGAGCAGAAGGAGCGCCGAAATCAGCGGGATCACCGTCTCCTCGGGCATCCGAACGATGAAGCCGTCCTTCGCGTCGAGCGTCGTCGTCGCGAGCGTCTCTCGGCCGTGCGCGAGGACGCGGCGGTTGCCGGGATCTTCTTCCTCATCGTGCTCGTCCCAGAGCGGATGCCGGCTTCGCACGGTCGGGATATGCAGCTCGCCGTAAGGCGGGGGCGGGGAGGTCGACGACCACTCGAGCGAGTCCGCGTTCCAGGGGTTGTCGCCGGCGGGCTCGCCGCGGCGCAGGCTGTAGATCAGGTTGTAGACCCCGACCAGGACGCCGATCGCGAAGATCGCCGCGCCCGCCGTCGTGATGATGTTCACGGTCGTCCAGCCGCTCGCGAAGCTGTACGTATAGACGCGCCGCGGCATGCCGAGCAGGCCCGTGAAGTGCATCGTGAAGAACGCGAGCATCATTCCGACGAACATGAGCCAGAAATTGAGCTTGCCGAGGCGCTCGTCGAGGTATCGCCCCATCATCTTCGGAAGCCAGTAGTAGAAGCCCGCGAAGACGGGGAAGACGTTCGCTCCGGCAAGCACGAAATGAATGTGGGCGACGACGAAGTAGGTGTCGTGGACCTGCCAGTCGTAGGGAATCACGGCCGTCATGATGCCGGAGAGGCCGCCGATCACGATGAGGACGATGAAGCCGAGCGCGAACAGCATCGGCGTCTTGATGATCGGCCGTCCCGTCCAGATCGTTCCGACCCATGCGAAGACCTGAATGATCGTGAAGAGCGAGATCGTGAGGCTCGCGGCGCTGAAGAAGCCCATCGACACGTGCGGCAGGCCCGTCGCGAACATGTGGTGTACCCAGACGCCGAAGCCGACGAGGCCCGTGAGCACGGTCGCGAGCGCGACCCATGTGTAGCCGACGATGGGCCGGCGCGAGAACACGGGCACGATCATCGAGATCATGCCCGTCGCGGGGATGAAGACGATGTAGACCCAAGGATGCCCGAAGATCCAGAAGAGCTGCTGCCAGAGCAACGGGTCGCCGCCGAAGCGCGGGTCGTAGAAGTGAAAGCCGAATAGCCGCTGCAGCAGGAGCAGCGAGAGCGCCGCCGTCAGGGCCGGCAGCGAGAACACGATGACGAACGAGGTCGTCGTCGTGCTCCATAGAAAGAGCGGAACGCGGTCGATCGACATGCCGGGGGCGCGCAGCCGAAATACGGTCGCGATGAAGTTGATCGCTGCGGCCGTCGTCGAGATCGTCAGGAAGACGAGCGCGAGCGCGAAGAAATCCTGGTTGTGCCCCGGGGAGAAGAGGTTGTCCTGCAGCGGCAGATACGCGAACCAGCCGGCGCGCGGCGCCTGCCCCACGAGCGGCGAGATGTAGAGCAGCACGCCGGAAAAAAGGAAGGTCCAGTAGGTGAACGCGTTCAACCGCGGGAACGCCATGTCGCGCGCGCCGATCATGAGCGGTATCAAATAGACCGCGAAGCCCGAGAGGATCGGCTGCGCGTACCAGAAGATCATCGTCGTGCCGTGCATCGACATCATCTGGTTGTACGCCTCGGGCGAGAGCAGATGCTCGCTCGGCAACGTGAGCTGCGCGCGCATGATGAGCGCTTCGATGCCGCCGAGAACGAAGAACGCGATCGATGTCGCGAGATAGCGCTTGCCGATCTTCTTGTGATCGATCGTGCCGAGCAGCCCTCGGAGGTCGGCGGTGTCGGACCAGATCGTCCAGAGACGTCTCGGAAGCGCATCCGCCGTCGTCGTCGCCACTCGAAGTCTCCTGCTCCTCCCGCGATCGCGTGCGGGACGAATACAACATCCATGCCACTGGCTCCGTGGGGCGGATTTCGCGTTCGAGCGCGAGCGGATGTTGCGGGATGTTGCGGATGTGGAAGCGAGCAGGGCGCGCGTGCCGTCGCTTGTAGGTCCGAGAATGTTGCGGCTGCTTTTCGTCCTCGCGACGAAGGGCGCGGCCGCGAGGAGGCGTAGCGGTTCTTACCTACGTGCCGGGCACGGTGCTCCTCTTCGAGTGGGTACCTTCGCCCTTCGACGCGCGTCGACTTCTTGGTCGATTCTTGCAATTCCTGATTGCGGCCGGCGGCGCGCGCGGAGTCCGCAATCCGTAGTACCGCCGGTTCGGCGGCGCCGGGAGCGCGCACGGATGGCACGAAGGTTGCTCCGTTCGGGCTTGCTGTGCGTCGCCAAAGGCGCGCCGCGACATCGCTGGCCGATCATCACGACGCGGCTCGCCGAAGATTGCAAGGAAGGAAATCGATGCCCGCAAAGAAAAGCAGCCGAGACGCGGAGCGCCGCGAGGCCGACGTCGACGTCGCCGAGTTCGAGGACAGGTTGCTACAACGCCAGCGAGCGCTGTGGAACGACATTCAGCGCGAGCTCGAGAAGTCGCAGAATCAGCAGTTCAAGGATCTCATTCAGCAGGGCGCGGATCCCGACGACCGCGCCATCGCCGATCTGTTGACCACGCTGAACGCATCGGAAGTCACGCGCGACGTCGAGGAGTTTCGCGCGATCCAGCTCGCGCTCGGACGGATCCACTCCGGGAGCTACGGCGTCTGTCAGCGCTGCGGCAGGCCGATCGGCGTCGAGCGCCTGCGTGCGATACCGGAGACGCCGTTTTGCATCGAATGCGCGTCGAGGTCGGAGGTCTTCCGGGTGGAGACGCCGAGCTTGTAGGGAGCGGCGCGGCGGCTACGGGAACGCGGTCCTTGCGGGAACATGAATGACGACCGCGCGCGAGAAGCGCTTGCGGGAGATCCGCTCGATCGGGAAGCGGCTCTTCGGCATCGACTCGCTGCGCAAGGGGCAAGAGCAGGCGCTGCTCGCGCTGACCGGGGGCCACGACGTGCTCGCGGTGCTTCCGACCGGCTCCGGGAAATCGGCGATCTATCAGATCGCCGCGGCCGTGATCCGCGGGCCGACGATCGTCGTTTCGCCGCTCATCGCGCTCCAGCGCGAGCAGGCGGGGCGGCTCGCCGGCGAAGAGACCGGCGGCGCCGCGATCTTGAACTCGATGATGCGCGTCAGCGAAAGACGGGCGGCGTATGACGGTCTCGAGCGCGCCGGCCTCGAATTCCTGTTCCTCGCGCCCGAGCAGCTGCAGCGTCCGGAGGTCCTCGAGCGCCTGCGGGAGGCGAAGCCGACGCTGTTCGTCGTCGACGAAGCCCATTGCATCAGCGAGTGGGGTCACGACTTTCGCCCGGACTATCTCGCCCTCGGCGACGCCATCGAGGCGCTGGGCCGCCCGCGCACGCTCGCGCTGACTGCGACGGCGTCGTCGCCCGTGCGCGAGGAGATCGTCGATCGGCTCGGCATGCGCAAGCCGAAGGTCGTCGCGGGCGACATGGACCGGCCGAACATCTGGCTCGAAGTCGTCGCGGTCAAGGACGTCGATGCGAAGCGCCGGCGCCTGCTCTTCGAGATCGAGGGCGAGCAGAAGCCCGGTATCGTCTACGTCGCGACGCAGCGGCGGGCGGAGGAGGTCGCCGCGCTTCTCGGGGAGAACGGCATCGCCGCCGACTTCTATCACGGCGGTCTCGCGCGCGGCGAGCGCGAGAGCGCGCAAGAGGCGTTCATGAGAGGCGCGACGGACGTCATGGTGGCGACGCCTGCGTTCGGCATGGGCATCGACAAGCCCGACGTGCGCTTCGTCTATCACTACGATTGCAGCGACTCGCTCGACGCCTACTACCAGCAGATCGGCCGCGCGGGGCGGGACGGCGAGCCGGCGAAAGCGCTGCTGCTCTATCGCCCCGAAGACCTCGCGATCTACAAATTCTTCGCGGCGGGCGGCGGGCTCAAGACCGCGGAGCTCGAGTCGCTCGTCGCGGCGCTTCGAGACGGCGAGCGTCTCGATAACCGGAAGCTTGCCGAGCGCACGGAGCTCTCGCGCCTGAAGCTCTCGAAAGCCGCGGCCGAGCTTCTCGAGCAAGGCGTCGCCGAAAGACGGGCGGACGGCACGCTCGCGGTCGTTGTCGCCGAAGAAGACATCGACGTCTCGCGAGTGGCCGAGGAGGCGAAGGCGCGGGCGCGCAGGAACTACGAGCGGCTGCTTCGGCGTCTCGACGGCATGCGGATTTACGCCGAGACCGTCGACTGCCGGCGCCAGTATCTGCTCGAGTACTTCGCGCAGGCCGCGGACCCGTGCGGCCGCTGCGACAACTGCATGCGCGCCCCGGAGCGCGCCTCGTCGAGCCTGCCGTTTCCGATCAAGGGACGCGTCTCGCATGCCGAGCTCGGCGAAGGCATCGTCCTCGGCTACGAAGGACCGCGCTTGCGCGTTCTATTCGACGAGGCCGGGGAAAAAATCTTCAACACGAAGTATGTCACCGCTCGCAACCTGATCGTGCGGTCGCATTGAGCGCCGGCAAAGCTGCGGCTGCGAAAGACTTTCCTTGCTGTGACGATCGCAGTTCTTGCATCGCACGGCGTGCTCTCGTCCCTCGCCGATGCTTTATAGAGGTCGAAGGAGCAGCGCTGTTCGATCGACGATGCAGGCACGATGCTTGCACGCTACTTCCGCCTGGTCGAGGGGCTGGGCTCGCCGGAATCGGAGGAGAAGCGATGCATAGGCCGGCAGAGACACGCCGCGGGGAGCGGAATCATCGGAAGAGGTCGAAGTGATGCGCGAACCGCGCATCGCTGTCGTGCGGGCGCTTCATGGCCTCGGCGACATGCTTTGCGCGGTGCCTGCTTTGCGCGCGCTGCGTTCTTCTTATGGCCGCGCACACATCTCGCTGATCGGTTTGCCCGAGGTCGAATGGTTCGCGGAGCGCTTCTCGGATTGCATCGACGAGCTCGTTCCGTTTCCGGGCTTTCCCGGCATTCCGGAGAGGCCGTACTCGCGCGCCGCGCTCGCGCGCTTCCTGCGCGACGTCGAAGCGTCGCCCTTCGACGTCGCGATCCAGATGCACGGCGCCGGCACCGTGAGCAATGCGTTCACCGCGCTCATCGGCGCGCGCTCCGTCGCGGGACTCTATCGGCACGGTGAGTTTTGTCCTGCGCCCGAGACTTTCTTCCGATATCCGGAGCGCGGCTCCGAGATTCGCCGCTGGCTTCATTTGACCGAATCGCTCGGCTGTTCGTCGAGCGGCGATGCAATCGTCTTTCCCATTCGCGAGGCGGACCGCGAGGCGCTCGAAGCGAATCCGCGGCTCGCATCGCTCGAGCCCGGCGGCTGCGTGCTGATTCACGCGGGCGCTCGCGACCTCCTTCGGCGGTGGCCGAGCGCCTGCTTCGCGCGCGTCGCCGACGCTTTCGCGGCGAAGGGATATCGCATCGTGCTGACGGGCACGCGCGCCGAGCGCCGCACGGCCGAGACGGTCGCGGCGCTCATGCGTCACGACGCCCTCGACGTCGCCGGAGAGACCGACCTCGGCGCGGCCGCCGCGCTGCTCGAGCGCGCGGTGCTGCTCGTCACGAACGACACGGGCATGTCGCATCTTGCCGCGGCCGTCGGCACGCCGAGCGTCGTCGTGTTTCTCGCGTCGGACGTCGATCGTTGGGCCCCGCTCGATCGACGCCGGCATCGGCCCGTCGTCGCTCGGGGCCTCGCGCGGCAGGACATCGGCGAAGCGTACGTCTCGCGCGGGGACGTGCCGGCGCCCGACGAGGTGCTCGAGCAGGCCGAGCCGCTGTTGAACATCGAGGCAGTGCATGGCTGAGAGCTGGACGCAAGCCGCGACCCTCGTCGTCGCCTACGGCGGAGGCGAGACCGGGGCGCACGAGGTCGGGCCGGCCGTGCGCGTGCTGCGCGTCGCCCTGCGCGAAGCGCGGCTGATCCTGCTCTGGCCGGCGCAGGTCGGCGTGCCGGCGCTCGTCGCGGCCGCCGTCGACGAGCGCATCTGCTATGCGGAGCCCCAAGGATCGGCGAGCGGCCCGGCGACCGGGCGGCTCGCGACGGTGGCGAGCGCTCGCATGCGTGCCGCGGCGCTGCGCTCGGTTCCCGCGCTGCGCGCGGCTGCGCCTTGGGGCGCGATCGTCTTCAACGAGCCCGGCCGCTCGGCGGCCGTGCCGATCTATCTGTGCTGTCTCGCGGGCGTGGAACGGCGCGCGGGCTTCGCGGCCGAGTTCGACGGCGGCATGCTGACGAACGCGCTGCCGCCCCCCGGACCCCACACGCCGGCCGCCGAGCGGCACCTGCTCCTGCTCGAGGCGCTCGGCCTCGGGCGCGGCCTCGCCGCGGGCCTCACGCGGGGCTCGCCCGTGCGCTCCGATGGGCCGCCGGCGTTTCGGCCGGACGCGAGGGAGCGATCGTGAGACGGCCGCTGAACATCCTGACGTGGCACGTGCACGGCAGCTATCTCTACTACCTCGCGCACGGTCCGCACACATTATATGTGCCGGTCAAGCCGGGCCGGCCCGAGGGCTACGGCGGCCGGCTGCCCGGCTTCGAGTGGCCTGACACTTTGCGAGAAGTGCGCGCGGAGGAGGTGGCCGGCCTCGACCTCGACTGCATCCTCTTCCAGTCGCGCAAGAACTACGAGCTCGATCAGTACGAGATCCTGAGGACCGCGCAGCGGCGGCTGCCGCGGATCTTCCTCGAGCACGACCCGCCGCGCGAGCATCCGACCGACACGCGCCACCCGGTCGACGACGACAACGTGCTGCTCGTGCACGTGACCCCGTTCAACGACCTCATGTGGGACAGCGGACGCACGCCGACGCGCGTCGTCGAGCACGGCGTCACGGTGCCCGCGGGCGTCGAGCACACCGGCGAGATCGCGCGCGCCATCGTCGTCGTCAACGGCCTCGCCTCGCGCGGCCGGCGCCTCGGCCGCGACGTCTTCGAGCGCGTGCGTTCCGAGGTGCCGCTCGACCTCGCCGGCATGGGCGCCGAAGCGCTCGGCGGCCTCGGCGAGATCGGCCACAGCGAGCTGCCTGCGCTCGTCGCGAGGTATCGCTGCTTCTTCAATCCGATCCGATACACGAGCCTCGGGCTGTCGATCTGCGAAGCCATGATGGTCGGCGCCCCGATCGTCGGTCTCGCGACGACGGAGCTCTCGAGCGTCGTCGAGAACGGCGTCTCGGGCTGGGTCGACACGCGCGTCGACGTGCTCGTCGACCGCATGCGCGAGCTGCTCGCGGAACCCGCGGAGGCGCGACGCCTCGGCGAGGGCGCGAAGCGCGTCGCGCAGGAGCGGTTCGCGATCGGACGCTTCGTGCGCGACTGGAACGCCGCGTTCGAGGAGGTCGCTAGCACGCGCGCGCCGCGCGCGCGCGTCGAGCCGCTGCGCCGGAGCGCCGCCGGCCATGCGTAGCGTGCGCAGGATCGCGATGATCAGCGAGCACGCTTCGCCGCTCGCGGGGCTCGGCAGCGTCGACAGCGGCGGGCAGAACGTCTACGTCGCGCAGCTCGCGAAGGGGCTCGCGAAGAACGGCTACGAGGTCGACGTGTTCACACGGCGCGACGACGCGAGCCTGCCGGACGTCGTGCCCTGGCACCCCGGGTCGCGCATCATCCACGTGCCCGCCGGCCCGGCGGCTTCGATTCCAAAGGAGGAGTTGTTGCCGCACATGCCCGAGTTCACAGGGCACGTCCTTGAGCACTGCGTGCGCAGGCGCTACGACCTCATCCACGCGCACTTCTGGATGTCCGGCATGGCGGCGGCCGATCTCAAGGAAGCGCTCGGTATTCCGTTCGTCGTGACGTTCCATGCGCTCGGCAGAATTCGCCGCACGTATCAGGGCCCGGACGACCGCTTTCCGGATTGCCGCTTCGCGGTCGAGGAGCGCATCGTGCGCGCCGCCGATTGCGTGATCGCCGAGTGCCCGCAGGACCATGCGGATCTCCTCGATTACTACGCCGCGGATCCGGCGCGCATCGCGATCGTGCCGTGCGGGTTCGACCCCGAGGAGCTCTGGCCCGTCGAGCGGTGCGAGGCGCGCGAGAGGCTCGGCATCGATCGAGACGCCTTCGTCGTGCTGCAGCTCGGCCGCATGGTGCCGCGCAAGGGCATTCGCACCGTCGTCGAGGGCTTCGCGTGCTTTCATCGCGACGCGAGCCGCGCGGAGCTGCTCGTCGTCGGCGGGGAGTCGCGCGATCCGGACCCGAAGCTGACGCCGGAGATCGGTCATCTCGAGGAGCTTGCGAGAGCGCACGGCGTCGGGCACAGCGTGCGCTTCACGGGCAGGCGCGATCGCGACGAGCTGCGCTACTACTACAGCGCTTCCGACGTGTTCGTGACGCTGCCGTGGTACGAGCCGTTCGGCATCACGCCGCTCGAGGCCATGGCGTGCGCGATACCCGTGATCGGCAGCCGAGTCGGCGGCGTCAAGTACACGGTGCAGGACGGCGTCACGGGCTGCCTGATTCCGTCCGCGGCGCCCGAAGCGCTCGCAGCCTGCTTGAAGCGGCTCTATCGCGACCGCGGGCTCGCGGAGGACTACGGACGCTGCGGGCGCGCACGCGCGCTCCGATGGTTCACGTGGACGAAGGTCGTGCGGCAGATCCAAGCGGCCTACGACGAGGTCATCGCGGGGCGCGTTTTGCCGAAACGGCGCCTCGGGCCGCTGGCCGTGGCGCGAGGCAGCGGCGCGCGGCGCGCGATCGGGAGCGCCGGCGAGCGAATCGCGAGCGGCGGCGATATTCACGGGCCCGGGGGCGGCAGCGCCGACGTTCGAGGAGCCGCGGGCGGCACGGGCACGCTCGGGCCGAGACGCGGATTCGAAAGGAGAAGCTAGATGCAGCAACGGGAGGAGGTCGGCCGGCGCCGCGAGGCGGAGCCGAGCCTCGACGGCAAGGTCGCCGTCGTGACGGGCGGCGGGAGCGGCCTCGGCGCCGCGATCTGCCGCGTGCTCGCCGCGGCCGGCGCGAACGTCGTCGTCGCCGACGTCGATGCGCGCGGCGCCGAGCAGACGGCGGCGTCGATCGGCGGCACCGCGCGCGCCGAGACGCTCGACGTGCGGGACGAGGAGGGCGCGGCCT
Organism: Gammaproteobacteria bacterium; assembly: GCA_035760685.1. Taxonomy (GTDB): domain Bacteria; phylum Pseudomonadota; class Gammaproteobacteria; order Steroidobacterales; family Rariloculaceae; genus ZC4RG20. The sequence goes on from DASTSM010000019.1 coordinate 23,325, forward strand.
CGAGCCTCGCGCGCGTCGCCGCCGAGCAAGGCCGGCTCGACGTGCTCGTGAACAACGCGGGCGTCGACGTCACGAAGTCGATCATGGAGATGTCGGTCGCGGAGTGGGACCGTGTCATCGCCGTGAATCTGCGCGGGCCCTTCGTGCTCGCGAAGCTCGCGTTCGAGCGCATGCGCGGCGCGGGCGGCGGGCACATCGTCAACATCGTGTCGACGGCGGCGCGGCGCGCGTGGGCCAACGCGGCCGCGTATCACGCGAGCAAGTGGGGCCTGCTGGGGCTCAGCCACGCGATGCACGTCGAGGGCCGCGAGCACGGCATCCGCGTCACGGCCCTGATCGCGGGCGGCATGCGCACGCCGTTCCTGCTCGACCGCTTTCCCGACATCGATCGGAACGTGCTTCAGGATCCGGAGAACGTCGCCGAGGCCGTGCGCTTCGTGCTGATGCAGCCGCGCGGCACGGTGATTCCGGAGCTCATGGTCGTGCCCGAGCGGGAGACGTCCTGGCCGTGACCGCGGCAATCGCGTCGGAACGCGCCGTCTTCCTCGACAAGGACGGCACGCTGCTCGACGACGTTCCGTACAACGTCGACCCGAGCCGCATCGCGCTCGCACCGGGCGCCGCCGAAGGCGTGCGCTTGCTCGCGGCGGCGGGCTTACCGCTCGTCGTCGTGACGAACCAAGGCGGCGTCGCGCGCGGGCTCTTTCCGGAATCGGCACTAGCGCGCGTCGAGCGGCGCATCGCGGAGCTGCTGTCGGAAGTCGGGGCCGCGCTCGCCGGGTTTTATTATTGCCCGCACGATCCGCGCGGCAGCGTGGCGCCGTTCAACCGGGCGTGCGGCTGCCGCAAGCCCGCGCCCGGCCTGCTGCACGACGCCGCCCGCGACCTCGGCATCGCCCTCGATCGAGCCTGGCTCGTCGGCGACATTCTCGACGACGTCGAAGCCGGGCGGCGCGCCGGCTGCCGCACGATCCTGCTCGACCGCGGCAACGAGACCGAGTGGCGGGTCGCGCCGGAGCGTGTGCCCGACCACGTCGCCGCGGACCTCCTCGGCGCCGCCCAAATCATCCTCGCCGCCGAAAATGGGGTCAGACCCGATTTTCCGCATACGGACGGCAGCGGGCCTTCGAAAAATGGGGTCAGACCCCATTTTTTCGCGGGCGGTGGCGAAGGCTTTTCGGACGCGCATCGGCCCGCGAAAAAATCGGCTCCGCGCGCGCAGGTGGACGGCGCGAAAAAATCGGCTCTGACCCCGTTTTCGGAGGAGCCGGAGTGAAGGGCGTGCGGGAAGGCCGCGCGCGGTGTCGCGAGCATTGGCGCGATGCGCGCCGAGTGCTCGCCGTTCGTCTCGACGCGTTCGGCGACGTGCTCATGACGACGCCCGCGTTCCATGCGATCAAGGCGTCCGCGCCGCGCGCGCACCTCACGGTGCTGACGTCGCCGGGCGGCGCCGAGGCGGCGCGGCTCTCGCCGGACGTCGACGAGGTCGTCGTCTACGAGGCGCCTTGGATGAAGGCCACTCGTCCCCGCGCGTCGAGCGGTCCCGACCGCGAGATCGTCGAGCGCCTCAGAGCGGCGGAATTCGACGCGGCCGCGATCTTCACGGTCTACAGCCAGAATCCGTATGCCGCCGCGCTGCTCTGCTATCTCGCCGAGATCCCGCGCCGGCTCGCGCACTGCCGCGAGAATCCCTATCAGCTGCTCACGCATTGGGTGCCCGAGTCCGAGCCCGAGGCGTGCGTGCGGCACGAGGTTCGCCGCCAGCTCGATCTCGTGAGCACGGTCGGCTGGCGTTCGCTCGACGAGCGTCTGCGCCTCGCGATTCCGCCGGACGCACATGCTCGCGTCGGCGCGCTGCTCGCCGGGACCGGCATCGACGCCGAGCGGCCATGGCTCGCCGTGCACCCCGGTGCGAGCGCGCCCTCGAGGCGCTATCCGGCCGCTCGCTTCGCCGAGGCCGTCCGCTCCCTGGCGCTCGAGCACGGATGGCAGATCGTCCTCACGGGCGCGCGCTCGGAGGCGCCGCTCGTCGAGGCCGTCAGGCGTCAGGCCGACGTGCCCGCCGTCTCGCTGGCCGGGCGCCTCGATCTCGGCGAGCTCGCCGCGCTGCTCGCGCGCGCGCCGCTGCTGCTCTCGAACAACACGGGACCGGTGCACGTCGCGTCGGCGGTCGGCACTCCGGTCGTCGACCTCTACGCGCTCACGAATCCGCAGCACACGCCGTGGCTCGTGCCGAGCCGCGTGCTCTACGAGGACGTGCCGTGCCGCAATTGCTACAAGAGCGTCTGCCCCGCGGGCCATCACGAGTGTCTGCTCGGCGTGCCCGTGCGGCGCGTCGTCGCCGCGGCGCTCGAGCTCGCGAGCCGCGCCGGCGACCCGGCTCCGACCCGGCTCGCGGGCGGCGAGGGCGTCGCGGCGACGGGCGGCGCACGATGAGCGCGGTCGATGTTCTGATTCCGACGTGCGAGCGCGCGGCCGCGCTCGCCGTCACGCTCACGAGCCTCGGTGCGCAAACGTTCCGCGATTTCCGCGTCGTCGTCTCCGACCAATCCGAAAGCGGCGACGCGGCGGCGGCCGGCGAGGTGCAAGCCGCGCGGCGCGTGCTCGAGGCGCACGGCTGCGAAGTCGAGATGCTGAAGCACTTGCCGCGGCGCGGGATCGCGGAGCAGCGCGACTTCCTGCTCGGCCGGGCTTCGTCGCCGCTCGTGCTCTACCTCGACGACGACCTGATCCTCGAGCCCTTCGTGATCCGGCTCCTCGTCGATGCGATCGAGCGCGAGCGCTGCGGCTTCGTGGGCTCCGCGTGCATCGGCCTCAGCTTCATCGACGACGTTCGGCCGCACGAGCAGGAGGTCGCGTTCTGGGACGGGCCCGTCGCGCCGGAGACGATCGTGCCGGGCGATGGCGCTTGGCGCCGCGCGCAGCTTCATAACGCCGCGAACCTGCTGCACGTGCAGCGCGGTCTGCGCATAGAGCCGCGCGCGCCGCGTCTCTATCGCGTCGCCTGGGTGTCGGCATGCGTGCTTTTCGACCGCGAGAAGCTGCGCTCGCTCGGCGGCTTCTCGTTCTGGTCCGAGCTCCCGCAGGAGCACTGCGGCGAAGACGTGCTCGTGCAGCTTCGGATGCTTCGGGAGTACGGCGGCGCCGGCATCATGCCGTCGGGCGTCTATCACCAAGAGCTGCCGACGACGATCCCGGACCGGCGCGTCGATGCTCCGCGTGAGCTTCTCGCCCGCGGACGCGAGCGCGGTCGCTGTGCAGGGAGCGTGTGACATGCGGTCGGGCGACCCGCGGCAGGGAATCGAGCGGACGCTGTTCGTCGAGGCGCGCGGCATCGAGGATCTGCTGGCCGCGCTGCCGGCGCTGCACGCGCTCGGCCGAACCTATCCGCGTGCGCGGCACGAGGTGCTGACGACGCCCGCAGGCGCCGAGCTGCTCGCGACGGACCCGTTCGTCGACTGCCTGCACACGGCTGCGCCCGAAGAGTCGTCCGCGGCGCTCGAGCGGCTGCTCGCAGGCGAGCGCTACGACCTCGTCGTCCGCGAGGAGTTGCAGGGCTCGCCGCTGCTCGAGGCCGTCGTCGACGAGCACGCGCGCGGCGACGGCCGGCTCTACCTCACGGCGGCGGAGCGAGCGGCGGGGCGGCGCGTGCGCGCCGGGGACGCGCCGCTCGTCGCGCTGCTCGTCGGCGGCGCGGGACGGCGCGAGGATCTTTTCGCGGCGCTCGCGCGAGGGCTTCGGCGGCGCGGCGCCGAGATCGTCGCCGTGCCCGGCGCGCCCGAGGCCGAAGCGCGCGCGATGGCGGCGGCCGTCGGGCCGGCGGCTCGGCTTTGGCCGCGCGGCCCGCTGCGGGAGCTCGCGGCGCGTCTCGCCCAGGTCGATCTCGCGGTCGCATCGGACTCCGCGCTCGGCCGCCTCGCGTCCGCCGTCGGCGCGCCGACGATCGACGTTTCCGCCGCGGCGTCGGGCGACGCCCTCGACGTCGAGCGCGAGGCCGAGCGCCGGCTCGACGAGCGCGGGAAATGGGGTCAGACCCGAATATTCGCCGCGGCCCGCGCCCGCGCGCCGCATGCGACCGCGACCGTGTCGAAGGAATCGGCGCGCCCCGAGGCGCGGAGCCCGTTCCGCGGCCTGCGGCTCCGCGCGCTCGGCCGGCGGCCGCGCGACGAGGACTGGCTCCGCGCGCGGCGTGTCCTCGTCGTGCGCGCCGACAACATCGGCGACGTCGTCATGACGGGCCCTGCCTTGCGAGCGCTGAAGCGCTCGCTGCCCGGCGCGAGTCTCACGCTGCTCGCGAGCCCCGCGGGCGCGATGGCCGCCCCGCTGTTGCCGTGGGTCGACGACACGATCGCGTGGCGCGTGCTCTGGCAAGAGCTGCACGGCCGCCGCGCCGATCCCGCGTCCGAGCGCCGGCTCATTGCGACGCTCCAAGCGCGTCGCTTCGACGCCGCGATCGTGCTCACGAGCTTCAGTCAGAACCCCCACGCCGCCGCATGCGTCGCGTGGTTCGCCGGCATCCCGCTGCGCGCGGGCGCGTCGCGCGAGCGCGGCTCGCTGCTGACGCATGCGCTGCCGAAGGGCGACCTCGCACGGCACCAAGTCGATCGCAATCTGGATCTCGTGCGCACGCTCGGATTTCCGTGCGACGACGACGCGCTCGAGGTGCGCGTTCCGGACGGCGCGCGGTGCGGCGCCGCCGCGCTGCTCGCGGCGCGCGGCGTCCCGCCCGGCCAGCCGTATCTGCTCGTGAATCCGTGGGCCAGCATCGAGGCCCGCACGTACGACGGGGGGCGGCTCGCGCGCGCGGCGAAGCTCGTGTCCGCGGCCGCGGGCTTGCCGATCATCGTCACGGGACACCAGCGCGATGCGGCGAGGACGGCGCTGCTCGCCGAGCGCATGGGCCCGGCCGCCGTCGATCTCTGCGGCGACACGAGCGTGACGGAGCTCGCCGCGCTCGTCGCGCGCGCGCGGCTCGTGCTGACGAACAACACGTCGGTCATGCATCTCGCCGAGGCGCTCGGCACGCCCGCGGTCGTGGTCTACTCCGGCACGGACCTCGAGTCGCAATGGACGCCGCGGCGCAGCCCGCATCGGCTGCTGCGCAAGCCCACATCGTGCAGTCCCTGCTACGCGTTCACGTGTCCGCTCGACCGGGCATGCCTCGACATCGAGCCGGCCGACGTCGCGGACGCGGCCATTGAGCTGCTCGGGGAGACGGAGCGCCATGCGTGACGGCGTCGCGGTCGGCGCGCGGCGGCCGGGGCTCGGCGCGAATGCGCCGCGGCCCGAGCTCGGCGCGAATGCGCCGCGGCGACTCGGCTCGGGCGCGAACGCGCCGCAGCCGCGGCTCGAATTGCGCGCGGAGCATGGCGACGACGCCGTCGAGGCGTTCTGGACGCACTATCGCCGTCGCCGCGAGCCGCTGCGGAGCGCGGTCGCGCAGCTCGCCGAGCTCGCTCTTTCGTCTGCGCCGGACCGCGCTCGGCACGGGACGCGCCTCCTGTTTCGCGAGATCGTGGAGCCGCTCTGCGACGCGTTCACGGCCGAGGCGGCGGAGGCGTATCGGCGCACGTTCGCGCAGGTCGTCTCGGCGGCGCGCGAGACGGGCGAGTGCCGCGGCATCGACGTCGCGCTCTCCGCGCGCGGCGTGCGCGCCGAGAGCGATCTGCTGCGGCGACGGGCGGCGTATCTCGGGCCCGTGCCGCCCGCGGATCGCGCGAGAGTTCGGCGCGTGACCGTGCTGTCGCGCTTGACGCTCGGCGCCGACGTCGCGATTTGCTTGCCCGTCCTCGCGCACGCGGCGCGCTTGTTCCCGAGCGCCGAGCTCCGCTTCGTCGGCGGCGAAGGCGCGCGCGTCGTTGCCGGCGCGGTGCCCGGCGTCGAGCACGTGCTCGCGGCGTACGGCCGCCACGACGATCTTCGCGATCGGCTCAACGCCTGGCTCGGCGTCTGCGCCGCCGTCATGGACGGCGGCCCGAGTCATCCCGGCGCCTCGATCGTCGTCGATCCGGATTCGCGCCTGACTCAGCTCGGCTTGCTGCCGCCCGTCGCGTGGCGCGACTACTTCCACTTTCCGAGCCGGACCTATGGCGCGGCCGAGGCCGCGCCGCTCGCGGAGCTCGCGGCGCGATGGGTCGACGAGACGTTCGGCGGCGAGCGCTCGGGCGTCGGGCCCGCGGACGGTGCGCACCGCCGACGCGCGCCCGCGCTCGTGCTCGCCCGCGCGGACGCGGACTGGGCCGCGCGGCTCGGCGCCGCGCTGCGCGGCTCGGCTCGCCGCCGCGTCGCCTCGGTCAGCTTCGGCGTCGGCGGCAACGACCGAAAGCGCGTCGGCGCCGACTTCGAGGCGGAGCTTCTCGAATGGATGGTCGGGCGCGGCTGGCGCGTGCTGCTTGCGCGCGGCGCCGGGCGGGACGAAGTCGAGCGGACCTCGGCGCTCGGCGCACGCCTCGCCGACCGCGGGCTCGACGTGCTTCATCTCGGAACGGGCCGAACGCTCGAAGGACTTCGCGACCGCGACCCCGACGTCGTGACGTGGGAGGCCGACGTCGGCGCGTTCCTTGCGGCGATCGCCTGCGCCGACGTCTACGTCGGCTACGACTCCGCGGGACAGCATCTGGCCGCGGCGCTCGGCGTGCCGACGCTGAGCGTGTTCGTCGCCGCCGCCGGGGAACGGCACGCGACGCGATGGACGCCGCGAGGCCGCGGTCCCATCCGCGTGGTGCGCGCGCCGTGGCCGCCGGATGCGCGCGCCGTGCTCGAGAGCGCGCGCGCCGCGTTGAGTGCTCTCGCTCCGCCCGGTGCGTTCCTGGTCGAGGCGCGCGCACGAGCCGGCGCGCCCGCGGTCCGATGAGCGGGCGGCGGGCGCGGGCGACCGCGCGCATCGGCGATCCGATGCGACCTCAGCGTCGTGCCGACGCCGCCGGCTGACGCCGCATTATCCGCACCGCTCCCTTCGTTCCCGTCACGAGGAATCGATCGCCGGTCTCGGGAGTGAAGCGCGTGAGCCCCGACTTGCCGCGACGCCCGGGCGAGGCGAAGTCGAGCGTCTGCGCTCGACAGATTCGATGCGTGCGAACGGCGCGCGCCGGCAGCGTGAAGCTCTGGTCGCCGAGCGAGTAGCGAGCGGACACGGTCGACTGATTCTCGACGCTGAACTCGATCGTCGCCGACTTGGGCCGGCCGAAGTCCTGCACGCCGTAGTAGTAGCCGGTCTTGGGACTTCGCGCGACGCCGACGCCGATCTGCGTGAGGTTCGCGTCGAGCATGTTCGCGCGATGCGGCGGCGAGTCGATCCAGCCTTGAACGAAGGTCTCGGCGAGCTCCGACGCGGTATAGCCTTGCGAGCGGTAGACGTAGGCGATGTTCTCGGCCGTCCCGCAGTAGCTGTAACCGTGCTCGACGATTCGCTCGGAGGGCTCCTTGCCGTCGGCCGTGTGACCGTAGCGGCCCGTGCGAGCCATGTATTCGGCGAATTCCTGGGCGGCCGCGTCGAGCTCGCGGTTTCTCTCGAGCGCGGCGACGCGGTTCTCGGCGCGAAACGCGTTCGTCCGCGCCGCGATCATTTGCGCGACGGCGGCGACGTCCGCGGTGCCGCGGCGTGCGCCGCCCGCCCCGCCTGCCTGTCCATGAGCCGAGCCCGTCGCGAGTCCCACGGCGGCCAGAAGCAGAGACGCGGATGCCGCCGCCCACGCGGCGCATCGCTTGCGTCGGTAGCCCTGTTGCGTTTCGAACGGCACGATCGATCTGATCCTGGGGCGCTGCCTTACCAGCGATCCTACCCAATCCTCGGCTGCGCATCCTGAGATTCGCGCCCAGGAATTGCACGGGCGGATGTCCCGCTCGTCCTGGCCATCCCTTGCTCCGCGTGCGTTCGCGGCGCAGGGCGATCCGCCGGATTGCACTGCCCATTACACGCGGGCATGGCTGATGCAGCCGAGTCGGCGATCTCCGACAACGGTCGAGGCGGCGGGATGGTTATAGGATGCATCAAAGGACTAAGACCGCGCCGCTGCCTCATGCCGGCTGCCGTCGCCGCCGCGCTCGCAGGGGCCTCCCCGCTGTCGCGTGCGCAGCCGCAGCTCGCGCGCTCGGCGCTCGAGGAGGCCGAATCGCGCGTGCCTGCCGGCACGGACGTCGATCTCCGGCACGGGCTCGACCTCGTGATGGGACGCGCGGGATGCACGGGCGCGGGTCAGTGCGCGCCGTGCTATCAGTGCCATCAGATTCGAGGGCAGGGCAGCGTGACCGCCGAATTCCCGCGCGTCGCGGGTCAGTCGTTTCGCTATCTCTATGCGTCGCTGCAGGACTTCGCCTCGGGCCGCCGGAACGATCCGACGATGACGCCGATCGCGAGGGCGCTGACGCCGCAGGATATGCGCGACGTCGCCGCCTTCTATTCGGCTCAGGAGCCGCGCACGCAGGCGACCGCCGGCTTGGCGGCGCGGAAGACTTCGCCGACGGCGGACGTTCTCGCCGCGGGGGGCGCGCTTGCGGCGATCGGCAGCGCGGAGCGCGGTGTGCAGGGCTGTGCGAACTGTCACGGCCCGCAAGGGGCCGGTCTCCCTCCTGTCTATCCGTATCTCGCGGGGCAGTATCCGAACTATCTCGAGGCTCAGCTCGACGCTTGGCGGTCGGGCCGGCGGAGCGCAGGCGGCGAGGGCTTCGACGTCATGGCGGACATCGCGAAACGCCTGACGCGCGAGGACGTGCATGCCGTCGCCGAGTACTACGCGTCGATCGAGCCTCCGCGCACGTTGCGCGACGAGAACTATGCGGGCGCCCTCGACATCGGCGCTCCGCTGTCCGCGGCCCGCCCCGAGCCTCGCCGAAATCCGACGCAGCAATCGGGTGCCCGAGCGGAGCCGAGCGAACCGGGGCAACGCCCGCCTTTGCAGGGCGAGCCGCCTGACGAGAAGCTCAGCGTTCCGCCGAATCGAATCCCGTGAAGACGCGACGCGAGGAACGAGAGGAGGAACGAGAGAGCGAGCGATGAGCATGACGGCAAGCACGAAGCGCGCGGCGCCGAGCCGCCTCGCATGGATCCTCGGCGCTCTCTGCGTTGCACTCGCGGCGAGCGCGGATCGTGCCGCCGCGCAGGAGCCGGAGGCCGACCGAGCCCAAGCGGCAACGAACGCGAATGCGCCGGCGAACCCGAAAGCGCCCGCGAACGCCGAAGCGTCGCCGAGTGCCGAAGGGCCGGCCAAAGCGATCGTCGGCGCCGGAACGACCGCCGGCACGACGACGGGCTCGAGCCAAGCCATGGCCGAGAACGGTCAAGACAAGGAGCCGCCTCCGCCGCAGGCAAAGCTCTGCGATGCCTATCAAGGCGAGGTGCGCCGGCACTGCCTCGAGACCGTGCTGCGCGATCCGCAAGCCGGCGGCAATCGCGCGAGCGCGTTTTCGCAGCCGGACGGGGAGCCGGACGGGGAGCCGGGCGGAAGGCTTCTCCGATGGTGAGCGAATGGAGCACCTGAAGATGACAAGACTTTCTCGGCGGGAGTTGATCAAGGGCACGAGCCTCGCGGGAGTCGCGGCCGTCGCGGGAGCGGCGGGCAGCGCTTGGGCGCAGCAGCGCGCGGGGACCGAAGCCCCGGCGAGCCCGGCGCCCGAAGGCGAGCGGCGCGAGGACGTGCTGACCTATTTCAGCGATGAAGAGGCGCGCTTCGTGCGCGCGGCCGTCGATCGCCTGATCCCCGCGGACGACGAATGGGGCGGCGCCGAGGAGGCCGGCGTCCTCTATTACATCGATCGTCAGCTTTCGAGCGCTTACGGCGCCGGCGCGAAGCTCTATCTCTCGGGGCCGTGGGACCCGGAGGCGCCCGCGCAGCAGGGCTATCAGCTCCGCTATTCGCCGGCCGGACTCTATCGAGCCGCGATCGCCGAGGTGCGCGACCGCGTCAAGCAGACCCACGGCGGCACGGAGTTCTGGGATCTCGGGCCGGACGACATGGACGAAGCGCTCTCCGACATGGAGCACGCCGAGCTGCCGCTCGCGTCCGTGCCGAGCGACGTGTTCTTCGAGACGCTGCTCGCGAACACGATCGAGGGCTTCTTCTCGGATCCCGTATACGGCGGCAACCGCGGCATGGTCGGCTGGAAGATGGTCGGATTTCCCGGGGCGTTTGCACAGTACGCGGGCCTCGTCGACCAGCACGGGTTCGAGCTCAAGCGCGAG
>DASTSM010000020.1:0-10925 GCA_035760685.1 Gammaproteobacteria bacterium
CATGCGCTGGCTCCTCCCGTGATCGAGCGGAACACCTCGTCGAGCCGGCCGGATTCGAGCTGAAGCTCCGCGAGGTTCCAGCCCTTTTGCTCGGCGAGTCGATTGATCGGCGTCAATGGGAATCGATTCGGCGCCGGGAACGCGGTGATCCGGCCGCTCTTCGCGTCGACCTCGGTCTCGGCGACTTCGGCGAGAGCGTCGACGGCGGCCCGCACGGCGGGCAGGTCGCCTCCGTTCGCGAGGCGCAGCGTCACCGCGTTGTGAAACCGCGAGCGCGCCTGGAGCCCGTGCGGCGTGTCGTCGGCGACGATCTTGCCGTGCGCGATGACGACGGCGCGGCTGCAAACGGCGTCGACCTCTTCGAGCAGATGCGTCGATATGACGACGATCTTGTTCTCGGCCATGCCGCCGATGAGCTGGCGCACCTCGTGCTTCTGATTCGGGTCGAGGCCGTCGGTCGGCTCGTCGAGCAGCAGGACGTCGGGGTCGTGCAGAATCGCTTGCGCGAGACCGACGCGCCGCCGATAGCCTTTCGAGAGCGTGTCGATGTTTCGATCGAGCACGGTGTCGAGGTGCAGCAGCCCGACGACTTCGTCGAGCCGCCGCTTGCGAAACGGCGCCGGCATGGCGCGCGCATCGGCGACGAACTCGAGGAAGGAGCGGGGCGTCATCTCGGGATATCCCGCGCCGCCTTCGGGTAGGTAGCCGATGCGGCGCCTCGCCGCGATGCCGTCGGCTTCGACGTCGTGGCCGCAAACGAACACGCGGCCCGAAGTCGCGGGCAGGAACCCCGCGATGATCCGCATCGTCGTCGTCTTGCCGGCGCCGTTCGGCCCCAGGAACCCGAGCACCTCGCCGGGCTCGACTCGGAAAGTCACGTGGTCGACGGCCCGGAGCGGACCGTACTGCTTCGTCACGTCTTGACACTCGATCATTGGTGTTCTCTGCGTCGTCAGATGCGCTGGAGGCGCCTGCAGAGGCGCGCCCCATTCTGCATACCGTCACCCCTTGTTCAAGCCCCGGCGCGTCGAAGCGCTCGAGCACCCGTGCCTTCGAAGTGCCGCTCGCCGCTCGCCGCGCGGCGGCGCTCGGCGCCGAAGCGGCTCGAGCACGAGCTTCGAACTTCAACGGAGCAGCGCACGCCGCCCCTTGCCGAACGGCGTCCGGGACGCATTTTTTTAACTTGGGTAGCGACCCCGATGAAGCCTGCAAGTTCCCATCCGAGGCCCACCGGCGGTTCTCGCCTCCGCCGGCACCGGCGCAGGTTTCGGAAATACCTCGCATTTGGACTCCGCTCGCTCGCCTCGATGTGAATCATGACGATCGTGTAATGTTGGGCGGAGGAGGCGCGGCCGGGGTCAAGCTTCGCTTCCGTCGCGCAAACGAAGAGGACGGCCGCGTGGGCAACCTGCTCCTGATCAACGCACGCATCGTCAACGAGGGGCGCGTCGCCGAAGGGGACGTGCTCGTTGCGGGCGATCGAATCGAGCGCATCGGCGGCGCATTGTCTGCGCCGGGTGCCGAAGTCGTCGACCTCGCCGGACGGTACGTGCTGCCCGGCGTCATCGACGATCAGGTGCATTTTCGCGAGCCGGGTTTCCCGCATAAGGCGACGATCGCGAGCGAGTCGCGCGCAGCGATTTGCGGCGGCGTCACGAGCTTCCTCGACATGCCGAACAACTCGCCGGCGACGATCGATCGAGCCGCGCTCGAGGCGAAGCGGGCGATAGCGGCCCGGTCGAGCTCTGCCAACTACGGCTTCTATCTCGGAGCCACGAACTCGAACCTCGAGGAGATCAAGCGCGTGTCGCCGGCCGAGGCGTGCGGCATCAAAGTGTTCATGGGCGCGTCCACGGGCAACATGCTCGTGGACGATCCGCGTGCGCTCGAAGGCATCTTCGCCGAGGCGCGCTTGCCGGTCGCCGTGCACTGCGAGGACACGCCGATGATCCGCGCCGCCGAGCAAGCGTTCCGCGAGCGCTACGGCGAGGACGTGCCGATCGAGATGCATCCTCGCATCCGCTCGGCGGAAGCCTGCTACAAGTCGTCGTCGCTGGCCGTCGCGCTCGCGAAGCGCCACGGCACGCGGCTCCACGTGCTGCATCTCACGACGGCGCGGGAGCTCGGCCTCTTCGAGCCCGGCCCGATCGCCGGCAAGAGAATCACGGCCGAGGCGTGCGTGCACCATCTCTGGTTCGACGAGTCGCGCTACGCGGATCTCGGAGCCCTGATCAAATGCAATCCCGCCATCAAGAGCGCTTCGGATCGCGAGGCCCTCGTGCGCGGCGTCGTCGAGGACAGAATCGACGTGATCGCCACGGACCACGCGCCGCACACGCTCGAGGAGAAGTCGAGAAAGTACTTCGACGCCCCGGCAGGCCTGCCGCTGGTCCAGCACTCGCTAGGCATGCTGCTCGAGCTGCACCGACGCGGACTGCTGAGCCTCGCCGCGATCGCCGAGAAAGCCGCGCACAACCCCGCACGGCTCTTTCGGATCGTCGATCGAGGCTTCGTGCGCGAGGGGTATTTCGCGGACCTCGCGATCGTCGATCTCGAGGCGTCGACGCCCGTGACGCGCGACCGGGTCCTTTACAAGTGCGGCTGGTCGGCGCTCGAAGGCGAGGTCCTGCACTCCGCGGTCTTCATGACGGTGCTGAACGGAGTGCCGGTCTATCGGGAGGGTCGGTTCGCGGCGGACGTGCAAGGGCGCGCGCTCGAATTCGGCGCTCGGGACTGAGCTCGCGACGGCAGCGTCGCGCGGCGCGGCATCGCCGCACCTACGATCGCCCGCGAGGCTGCGGCATGTCCGTGCGTCCGTGCGCCCGCGGCATGGCCGCAGGGGCACTCGTTTGAGGAGGCGAGGAGAACACGAGGAGGCGAGAAAAAAACGGGGGCTGGGTCCGAACGTCCTTGTTCCCTTCGTTGCGAAGGACAGGTCCCTCGTTCGATGCCGGAATTTTCGACCCGGCCCCCTTAGAACGGCCTTCCGGCCCGGCCCGCGGCCGCCATGGGGGAGAGCTGGCGGCCGCCTGACAACACCGCGTTAACCGTGGATCCGACTCTCGTTGTCGGCGACAAAGAGCACGGGAGTCACGGACTCCTTGAGACCGTCGAGCGTGCGCTTCATCGCCTGCTCGCTGATCACTTTGACGTACTCCTTCATCTCGGAACGAGACTGTTCCTTCTCGGCCGCGAAGCGGGCCGCGGCTGCGCTGCCGTCGACGACCATCTCTTCGGCAGCCGCCGCGTACTGGCTCGACAACCCATACAACAGCGCCAGTACGCCGATTGCAGGTAGGAGCGACTTCCGCGTAACCATCTCAGTTTCCCTTCCTTTGACGAAACTCCGATAAATCCAAGAAATGCCATGAATCGTCTGCGCGCTATATATGCACGCGACGTGCCAATTTCAACTCACAATAAAAACAATGGGTTATGTGTTCATACGGATAACGGAATTCCGTGAAATAACGGAATTCCGTTGACCTAGGTTACGGAAGACCGTAAGATGGCGCCATGTCACTTGCAGACCGCTACCAATGGCTTTTCCGTAAGAGCCCCGCGCTGACCGTCTCGCTGGACGAGGACGGCTCCTTCCTCGACGCGAGCGATGCGTGGCTCAAGCGATTCGGCTATACGCGCGAGGAGCTCGACCACAAGCGGCCGCAGGACCTCGCCAGCGAAGAATCGGCTCGGCGGATCACCGAGGAATATCTGCCGCTGCTGCGCAGGACCGGGCGGCTCGACAACGTGCCCGTCGATATCGCGACGAAGGACGGCGAGCGCGTCGACTGCCTCGCGAGCGCGATCGTCGAGCGCGGGGCCGAAGGGGATTATCTGCGCACCGTCGCCGTCTACACGGAGGTCCGGCAGCAGGCGCGCCTCGAGCAGCATTACCGGGACCTCTATCGCGCGACGCCGGCCATGCTGCACACGGTCGACGCCCGTGGACGCATCATCCACGTAAGCGACCGCTGGCTCGCGAAGCTCGGCTACCGGCGCGAGGAAGTGCTCGGGCGGCTCATCACGGAATTCATGGCCGAAGATTCGCGCGCGACGCTCAGGGACGGCCGCTTGGAAGACATCATCGCCCAAGGCGAGCTCGAGAACGAGCCGCGCCGTCTCGTGACCAAGGCCGGCGAGATCATCGAGGTCTTGCTGTCGGCGCGCGCCGACCGCGACGAGCGGGGGCAAGTCATCGCCCTGCTCGTCGCCGCGAAGGACGTCACCGAGCGCAACCAGGCGGAGCGGCAGCTCCGCGCCGCGTTCGAGGAGAACGCGCGCCTGCGCGAGGAGCTCGAGCGCGAGCGCGACTATCTGCGCGAGGAAGTCCAGGTCTCGATGAACTACGGCCGCATCATCGGCGAAAGCCCCGCGCTCAAGAAGATGCTGGCCCGCCTCGAAGCCGTCGCGCAAACCAGCGCGAGCGTGCTGATCCAGGGCGAGTCCGGGGTCGGCAAGGAGCTCGTCGCGCACGTGCTCCATGCACGCAGCCCGCGCAGCAACGGGCCTCTCGTGAAGGTCAACTGCGCGTCGATACCGCACGAGCTCTTCGAGAGCGAGTTCTTCGGACACGTCAAGGGCGCGTTCACCGGCGCCCATAGGGACCGCGTCGGCCGTTTCCAGCTCGCGGACGGCGGCACGATCTTTCTCGACGAGGTCGGCGAGATTCCCCTCGATCTCCAAAGCAAGCTTTTGCGCGTGCTGCAGGAGAGCGAGTACGAGCGCGTCGGCGACGACCGCACGCATTCGGTCGACGTCAGAGTCATCGCCGCGACCAACCGCGACCTCGAGCGGGCCGTCGAGGCCGGCCGCTTTCGCGAGGACCTCTACTATCGGCTGAGCGTGTTCCCGATCGACGTGCCGCCGCTGCGCGAGCGCGGCGACGACGTCGTTCAGCTCGCGAGCCACTTCCTCGAACGCACGTGCCAAGAGTTCGGCCATCCGCCGCTCACGCTGTCGCGGCAGCAGGCGGCCCTGCTCAAACGCTACGACTGGCCGGGCAACATTCGCGAGCTCAAAAACGTGATCGAGCGGGCGGTCATCCTTTCGCGCGGCAAGGTGTTGCGACTCGACCTCGCAATGGCGGACATCCTGAATGCGGCCGAGCGCGGCGAGCAGCACGCGGAAGAGAACGGCGCCGAGAGAGTGCTGATGGAGGCCGAGGTCCGCAGGCTCGAGAAGGAGAACATGCTGCGGGCGCTTCGCCTTGCGAATTGGCGCGTGTCCGGGCCGACGGGCGCGGCCAAGCTGCTCGGAGTGAAGCCGACGACGTTCACGGACCGCATGAAGAAGTTCGGCATCGCTCGGCCGGCGATGGAGAGCGTCGCCGAGCGTTGAGGTGCCGCGAGCCTGCGCGAAGATGCCGCGCTTGCCGTCGCTTCGCACTATCTGCTATACCACGCGTGCATCGCGGCGCGGCCGCGTGCCTCAAGGGGGGAGCCGACGAGGCAGGCGACCGAGACGGCCGCAACCGCAAGAGCCCGTAACGGTAAGAGAACGACGACAAGGGCCGATTACGCATGACGTTTCTCACCGAAAGATTCGCAGCCGCGGTCCGCCGTCTCGTCGGCGACGGCCCGATCAAGCAGCGGCTCGGCCAAGCCTACGCCCAGTACCTCGACGATCTCCGCGAGAGCGACTTTCCCGGCGCTCTGCAGCGACAGTTCGCCGATCTCGCCGCCGCCATGCACCGCTCGCCCGCGCTCGGCAAGGAGGGCGCCGTCAAGATGACGGTGCAGAAGATGTCGTTCGCCGAAGCGACGACCCACGCCGAGACCATCGTGAAGCTTTATGCCGAGGTCGTGCGGAGCGCCGAGCGCAGCGAGCCGCTCAAGGTGGTTCACACCGAGGAAAAGCTTCAGCGCCTCATCGCAGGCGCCCAATAGCGCACGCGGCGAGCAGTGGCCGGCGTCCGCCCTTTTTTTCCGGCCGTAGATCACATAATGAGCCGCCGAGCCTACCTATAATCCGGTCGAATCCATCGATCGCGGGTCGACTATGCGGGGCCTCCTTTACGCTCTTCTGCTGCTCGCCGCTGCCCGTACGGCCGGCGCAGAGACGGCCTATGTCACCGACATGCTGCGCCTCGGCATAGCCTCCTCTCCGGGCGGCAGCGCTCCCCCCTTCGACACGCTGTCGAGCGGCGATGCGCTCGAGGTGCTCGAGCGCTCGGGGAGCTACGCTCACGTGCGCCTTTCCGACGGCCGAGACGGCTGGGTCAAGGCCGCATTCATCGTGACGGAAAAGCCCGCGCGGCTGCGGATCGCGGAGGCCGAGGCGGCCGTGAGCTCGATGCGCGAGGAGATGGGGCAGTCGAACGCGGCGCGCGAGAAGGCCGAGCAGGAGCTCGCGCGGTACAAGGCCGACGAAAGCTCCGGCGTCAAGGCGGCCGAGCAGCTGGCCGAGGCCCGCCGGCAGAACGAGCTGTACCAGAGCCGGCTCGACCGATATCGGCACAGTCTGCCGCTCCCCTGGGTCGCGGGCGCGATGCTCATCGCGCTCGTCGCGGGTTTCGTCGGCGGCTGGTGGTGGCTCGACGCGCTGATCCGGCGGCGGTACGGCGGATTCCGCATCTACTGATATCGGCGCCTACGATCGGCGCCAAAGAGGCAGTAGTTCCGCCCGGAGTTCGTTACAATGCGGGCCGAACAGGTCGTGCCGCAGGGGCTGGCCGACCCCGACCGAGGGGCACGATGGAATAAGAATGCCTAGGGGGCGCTCATGAAGCTCATCACCGCGGTCATCAAGCCTTTTCGCCTCGACGACGTGCGCAATGCATTGGCCGAGGTGGGCGTTCAAGGAATGACCGTGACCGAGGTCAAAGGGTTCGGTCGCCAGCGGGGGCATACGGAGCTCTACCGCGGCGCCGAGTACGTCGTCGATTTTCTGCCGAAGGTGAAGATCGAGGTCGCGGTCTCCGACGAGCTCGCCGAGCGGGTCATCGAGGCGATCGTCTCCTCCGCAAAGACCGGCAAGGTCGGCGACGGCAAAATCTTCGTCATGGACCTCGAGCAAGTCTACCGAATCAGAACCGGCGAGACGGGCGACCAGGCCATTTAGGCGGCGCCCTGCCGGCGGCGCAAAAGAACAGCGGCGCGAAAAGCGGCGCAAAGAAAGGGGGGGCTTTGAGAAAGACCGTGATGATCGGGGCCGCGGCGCTCGCGGCGTGGCCCGTTTGCGGGTTCAGTCAAACCATCGACAGCGGCGACACGGCGTGGCTGCTCACGTCGACCGCGCTCGTGCTGTTCATGACCTTGCCGGGCCTCGCGCTGTTCTACGGGGGCTTGGTCCGGAGCCGGAACGTGCTGTCCGTGCTCATGCAGTGCTTCTCGATTTGCTGCGTCGTGTCCGTCATCTGGATCGCCTTCGGCTACACGCTGGCCTTCGGCGACGGCGGCACCTCATGGTTCGTCGCGGGGTGGTCGAAGGCGTGGCTCTCGGGCGTGGGGCTCGACGGTCGGCACAACACGGTGCCCGAGACCGTCTTCGTGATGTTTCAGCTCACCTTCGCCGTGATCACGCCCGCGCTCATCGTCGGCGGGTTCGCGGAGCGCTTGCGCTTCTCGTCGATGCTCTGGTTCTCGGCCCTCTGGCTCGTCGTCGTGTATCTGCCGGTCACGCATTGGGTCTGGGGCGGCGGATGGCTGGCCCAGCTGCACTTCAGGGACTTCGCCGGCGGCTCCGTCGTGCACGTCAACGCCGGCGTCGCGGCGCTCGTCTCGGCGCTCGTGGTCGGCAATAGGCGCGGCTTTCCCACGACGCAGATGCCGCCGCACAACCTCACGATGACCGTGAGCGGCGCGTCGATGCTCTGGGTCGGCTGGTTCGGCTTCAACGCGGGCAGCGCGCTCGCCGCCGACGGCGCGGCCGGCATGGCGATGCTCGTCACGCACACGAGCGCCGCGGCTGGTGCGCTCGCGTGGATGACGATGGAGTGGCTGATCTTCCGCAAGCCGAGCGTCCTCGGCATCGTCACGGGCATGGTCGCGGGCCTCGGCACGATCACGCCCGCCTCGGGCTACGTTGGCCCCGGCGGCGCCCTCGTGATCGGCCTCGTCGCGGGCGTCGTCTGCTTCCTCGCGACGCAGACGCTGAAGCGGCGCTTCAAGATCGATGACTCGCTCGACGTGTTTCCGGTGCATGGGGTCGGCGGGGCGCTCGGCCTGCTGTTCACGGCCGTGTTCTCGGTCGCGGCGCTCGGTGGTGTCGGGCTCGATCCCGGTATGGGCATGTTGCAGCAGCTCGGCGTCCAAGCGCTCGGCGCGCTCGCGACTGCGGCCTGGTGCGCGCTCGCGACGTTCGTGATCCTCAAGGTTCTCGACGCCACCTTGAAGCTGCGCGTGACGGCGGAGCAGGAGACCGAAGGTCTCGACATCTCGATGCACGAGGAGCGCGGCTACACGCTCTGAGAGGCCGCGCGCTTCTCCTCGGGCAGCCGGATCTCGACCTCGAGCCCGCCGCCGGCCCGGTTCCGCGCCGTGATGCGGCCGCCGTGCAGCTCGACGACTCGCGCGGCGATCGCGAGCCCGATGCCCTGGCCGTTCGTGCTGTGATCGCGGCTTGCGTCGACGCGGAAGAACGGCTCGAAGATGCGCTTCAGATCCGCCTGGGGAACGCCGGGACCTCGATCGAGGACGCGAACCGAGACGCCCTGGTCGGCGCGCTGGAGCTTGACCTCGATCGGAGCGCTGCCGCCCGCATAGATCAGCGCGTTGCGCAGCACGTTCTCGATCGCGCTCTTGATGCCCTGCGCGTCGCCGAGGATCGCGGGCACGTCGGCCGCGTCGTACTCGATCGTCGCGTCGGGATGCTCGAACCGCGCATCGGCAACGATGTCCGTCAAGATCTCGTCGAGCACGACGGGGCTATGCGCGACCTCGGCGTCCGTCCGCAGCCGTGCGAGGGTCATGACCTGGCCGACGAGCTCGTCGAGCCGCTCGGCCTCCTGCTCGATCCGCTCGAGGTCCCCGCGGGCCTCGGGCCCCGCGCGGCGCTCCGCGAGCGCGAGCGCGACGCGAATGCGGGCGAGCGGCGAGCGGAATTCGTGCGACACGTCGCGAAGCAGCGTCTCCTTGCCCGTCACGAGCGCCTGGAGCCTCTCGGCCATCGCGTCGAAGTCGCGGGCGAGGCGGCCGACCTCATCCTTGCGCCGATCGACCGGACTGCCTACGCGCGTCTCGAGCGCGCCGGCCGCGAGCGCGCGGCTCGCTTTCTGGAGCCTCGCGATCGGCGACGACAGGTAGCGCGCCAGCGCGAGCGCCGCGAGCGCCGACACGATCGATGCGATCGACGCGACGGCGACCTGCGTGCCGGGCCACGTCAGGATGCCGAGGAAGGTGATCGGGGCCCGCCAGAAGAGCAGCCGATATTCCTTGCCGTCCGCGCCGACCAAATGCGGCGTGAACTGCACGGGGCGCACGTTGCGCGGCCGCTCGCCGCTGCGAAACGGCTTCGTGCGGAGCAGCCTCAGCATCGCGCCCGGCATCGCGCGGCCCAGCAGCTCGTTGCCGTTGTCGTCGAGCACGAGCAGTACCGTGCCCGGCGCCGGACGCGGGTGCTGCAGCAGCCAGACCTTGAGCTTCCATTCGCCGCCCGTCGTGAGCGCCTCCGACGCCTCTTGAATGATCCGCTCCCGGCCTTCGATGTTGAGCTGCTCGAAGGCCTGCTCGGCGAGCTTGAAGCTCACGTAAACCGTCGCGACGAGCGTGACGGTCATCGCGATGCCGAAGGATACGAAGATTTTCCAGAATAGACCCATGAGCTACGCCGCCGGCGGCACCAAGACGTAGCCGCTGCCGCGGACGCTGCGGATGTGCAGCGCCTCCTCGCCCTCGTCCTGCGTGAGCTTCTTGCGCAGATTGCTGATGTGAGTATCGAGGCTGCGGTCGTCGGGGAGCAGGCGCCGTCCGAGCGCGGTGCGCGTCAACGTCTCGCGCGACACGACGTCTCCGGCGGAGCGCATGAGCGTCGCGAGGATCACGAACTCCGCGTTCGTGAGGCGCAGCGGCCGCTCCCCGAGCCAAGCCTCGCGCCGCGCGAGCAGCGCGCGCAGCGGTCCGACCACGAGCTCGGGTACGTCGTCTTCCCCGGGGTCCGTCGTGCGCCGCAGCACGGCCTTGATCCGCGCGAGAAGCTCCCGCGGATTGAACGGTTTCGGCAAGTAGTCGTCGGCGCCCATCTCGAGGCCGACGATGCGGTCGACGTCGTCGCCTCGGGCCGTCAGCATGAGGATCGGAGTGTTCGAGCCGGACTCCCGGAGCTGGCGCAGGACCTCGAAGCCCGAGAGACCCGGCAGCATGACGTCGAGCACGATGAGATCGTATTCGTTCGTCTGGGCTTCGCGAAGGCCGATCGAGCCGTTCGAGATCGCCGTCAGCGACAAGCCCTCCGGCGCCATGTACTCGGCCAGCATCTCGGTGAGCCGCGCGTCGTCGTCGATGATGAGTACTCGATTCACGCTCATAATTAGATCCGGACCAGGGCCGGCCGCAACACGAAGCCTAAGCACCCTTTCGGCGCTCGGGCGGGCCTAAAGAAAAGTTCAGACGTCCGCGCCCTGCGCCGATGACCGAGACTTCACGGCCGGCCGGCGACCGTCGAACCCGACCGGCTTGATCACGAACAGGTCGCTCGTCAGCCGGTCGAGCACCCGCTCGGCCGTGCTGCCGATGAAGACGCGTTTCAGCGCGCTGCGCGAGACGGCGCCCATGACGACGAAATCGGCGTGAAGCTTGTCGGCCGTGCGGACGAGCGTCTCGTGCGGCGCGCCCTCTTCGAGGTGTATTTTCTCGGGCTTCGTCGGAAACTCCGCGAGCAGCGTCTCCAGCGCCTCGCGATGGCGCTGCTCCACGGCGGCCGCGATATCCCGGACCGGCGCGGCGATCGCCGCGGTCATCGAGTCGGCGGCGGCCGCGCTCGCGGGC
>DASTSM010000021.1:0-9815 GCA_035760685.1 Gammaproteobacteria bacterium
TTATAGGAACGGCCGGATCGGGTCCGCGCCGTTCCACCCGACCGATGCGCGGTAGAAGCCCGTGAAGGCTTCGTCCATGAGCGGCGTCGTCGGAATCAGCTCCACGAAGCCCGGCACCGCGCCGCGGGCATCCATGTAGACGACGTCGCCGCCCGTCGGCACTCCGACGCGGTACGCGACCTCCATGCCGAGGGCGAGATAGCGCTCGACGTCGGCCTCGACGTCCTCGCTCGCGAGACCGAAGTGGTGGAAGCCGTACCCGCGGGCCTCGATCGCTTCCTTGTAGACCGACGGCTCGGCGTCGTTCGGCCGGATCAGCTCGATGTTCATGTGGCCGGTGAACGCCATGGCGATCGCGACGTCCGCGCGCGACGGCCGCCCGCGGTAGACGGGATGCTCTCCCGTGAAGTGCTCGAGCAGAAACCACGGCCCGACGTTGAGCCGCCTGATCCATTCGTCGATGGCGACGCGGATGTCCTCGACGACGTAGGCCATCTGCATGACGCCGTTCATGGGCTGGCCGAAGCCGAGCTCGCGCATGATCCACCTCCCGTGCTCGAGCGCAGTGTGTCGCCTCGCCGGCCCGCTGTCGACTAACAGCGGCAGAGGCAGACCGGCGTGAGCTTTCCCCCGCACTCGCAGAGCAGCGGCGTATCGGTCGTGCACACGTAGCGATCGAGGTACTCGCGCTGAATCGTGAGCAACTGGCCGTCGACGAGGATCGGGTTGGTCGTTCACGGTTCTCTGCTCCGAGGTCGAGGGAAGGAGAGCGGGCGTCCATTGCACGAAGCCTCATTCCTTGAGATGCGCCGGATCGCGAGACCGTTGCGGATTTATCGCGATCTCGAGCGCGAGGCGAATCAGGTTTTGTGCCAGAAGGGCGCAGCGGGCATAAGTCATTGAGCGCGCTTAAAGCGCGCCGTTGCGCGGCGCCGGGCGAGTCGAGCGCGTGCCGCCGCGGCGGATCAACAGTTGGCGCGACAGGCGAACATTGCGCCGGCGCACGCAGGGCCAGCAGGTCGGGCGGCAAGCGGCGGGCGGCCAGCAGCTCGCGGCCCGCGCCTCGTGGCCCGCAGCTGGCGGCCCGCAGCTGGCGGCCCGCAACTAGCCGCTGGCGGCGCGCGGGCTCATCATCGAGCCTCAAACTTCGGGAGGCACGGTGCCGCACGTCATCGAATTCGCCGCGTCGGGCCGCGCGAAATGCCGCGGCTGCGACAAGAAGATCGCGAAGGGCGAGCTGCGCTTCGGCGAGCGTCTACCGAACGCGTTCGGCGAAGGCGAGGCGACGCTCTGGTTTCATCTGCGCTGCGCCGCGTACAAGCGACCGGAGACGTTCCTCGAGGCGCTCGCGGCCGGCGATGAGGCCGCCGCCGTCGCCGCGGTGCCGGACAAGGACGAGCTGCGCGCCTGCGCCGAGCTCGGCGCGGCGCACCGGCGCCTGCCGCGCGTCGCGCGGGCCGATCGCGCTCCGACCGGCCGCGCGCGCTGCCGTCATTGCCGGGAGCTGATCGAGAAGGGGCAGTGGCGCATCGGCCTCGAGTTTTTCGAGGAGTACCGGTTCGAGCCGTCCGGCTTCGTGCACGCGCGTTGCGCGCACGAATACCTCGGCACGACGCAGATCGCCGATCGCCTGCGGCATTTCAATCCCGATCTCCCGGACGAGGAGCTCGACGCGCTCGTTGCCGCGATGGCCTCGGCGCCCGGCGCAGCACCGCAGGCCGGCGCCGGCTGAAGCCTGCGCTCGGACCCTCCAAGAGAGCCGCGTTAAAAGGCGATTTAACCGTTAACCGGCCGGGTGGTAACCGTTATTCACCTGACAAGCATCGCCGCCTTGCGCGAGAAATGCCGCTCGATGCCGGTCCAGCGCGCCGGTCGCGCCCGTGTCCTTGGTTGTTCTTGGTCGACGCCGTTGCTGCTTCGGGGACCTTCGGCTCGAACCCGTTTCCCATGGGCCTTCGGCTCGCCTTTGCCCTTGGTTTTTCGGCTCCAATTTGGGGGGGACTTATGTGTAGTCTGCGGCTGCGTTTTGGCTTCTGGACCGTCCGACGCATGGCGTTGGCACTGGCGTGTCTTGCGCCGCTAGCCGCGCTCGCCCAACAGACCCCGGATGCGCAGGCCCTGCTGCGGCGCATCAACGCCCTCGAGCAGAGGATTCGGCAGCTCGAGTCCGAGCAGGCGGGCGGAGCCGCGCCTTCCAGTGCGGCACGAGCGGAGCAGGCGCCGGCTTCCGGTATCGACACGCAGGCGATCCTCGATCGCCTGGACGAGCTCGATCAGCGGCTCAGCGATCTCGAGTCGACGGCGGTGCTGTCGGAGCCCAAGTCGATCGTGAAGCGGGTTACCGTCTATGTCGACGAGGACGGGAACGAATACGACCAGCCCCATGAGGGCGCCAAGCCCGTCGTAACCTACCAGAGGGAAACGGCGTTCCGGCGCCAGAGCATCGACGAAGAGCTCGACGAAGCGCTGGCGGAGCGGGATGAAAACAGCATTCAGCTCGGCGTCACGAGCGTGACGACGGCGCAGAGAGCGAGCCAGATCCGCGGCGAGGACGCGTTCGCCGACGGGCATACGTACGGGCTCTCGGCCGCCGACATCACCTTCCTCGCGAACAGCGCGGCGCTCTACACGACGTTTTTCGCCGATATCGTCGGTATCGGCGGATCCCCGCCCGACGCCGAGATCAATGCAATCAACCTGCTGAACAGCCAGACCGCCCGGCTCAGCAACAACCAGATCAACCTCCGGGAAGCCTGGGTCCGCAAGGAGCTCGCGAAGCAGAAGCTCGCTCTCAGCGTGGGCCGTCTCGACCTCACGAACTATTTCGATCAGAACGCGGTCGCCGCCGACGAGGACAGCCAGTTCATCAGCGACGCGCTCGTCGTTAATCCGGTCCTCGGCCTCACCGACAACGGCATGGGCATCGTAGGTATCTACGATCCGAGGGGCGTTTACAACGTGAAGCTCGGCATCCAGCAGAGCACGCCGACGGCGACGAGCTTGTCCACGGCACTCTATACGCTCGCGGAGGTCGAATTCCGGGGCACTCCGTTCTCGGGCGCGGAAGGGCATTACCGCCTATGGTGGCGATCGGACAACACGACCGGACGTCACGAGACGGGCTCGGGCGTGAGCTTCGACCAGAAGCTGTCCCCCGCCGTGACGCTGTTCGGCCGGTACGGGTCCGGGTTCGTGGGGAGCGTCGGCGACGACATGCGGTTCGAGAGCGTCGGCGTCGGTTTCCAGGCGCCCTTCACGTTCAATCCGCAGGATCTTTGGGGCGTCGGCCTCGCCAAGACGCACATCGACGACGGCCGGGACGAGAAGCTTGCCGAGGCTTTCTACAACTTCCACTTGACCGGGCACCTGTCGCTGTCGACGCTGCTGCAGTATGTTCTCGACAGCAGCAACGCGGCCGAAGAAGGCTATTTGCTGCCGGGGGTGCGGCTGGAAGTCGGCTTCTAGCTCACCTTCAATCACGCGGAGGATAAGAATATGTTGATGCGCGGAAGGCTTCTTGCGGCTGGTGCGTGTGCGGGCGCGATGGCGCTGCTCGTCGGAGCGCCGGCCTCGGCTCAGCAGTCGCACGCGGGGATGCCGATGCCCGCGAAACCGGCAGAGGGCTCGGCTCCGGTCCTCGTGTCGGATCCGACCTCCGTCGTCATGATCGTGGATCGCGATTCGAACGACATCGCGTTCATGGACATCAAGACGAAGAAGATCGTCGGCAGGACGAATCTCGGCAAGAACGTGAATCCGCACATGGTCATGATGTCGCCCGACGGCCGCTACGTCGTCACGGGCGGGACGAGGTCGAACAAGGCCTACATCATCGACGCTCACACGTTGCAGCTGCTGAAGACGGTCCCCGTGGGATTCGCGCCCGAGCATCTCGCGTTCTCGCCCGACGGCCGGTACTACTACCAAGGCAATCCCGAAGGCAACTCGATCACGGTCATCGACATGTCGTCGCTCACGGCGATCAAGACCATCGACGGCCTGGCCGAGCCGCTCAACATCACGTTCACTCCGGACGGACAGAAGGCGTACGTGGGCAACTACGGCGCGCACTGGGTCGGCGTCATCGACGTGACCCGGCACGAGCTCTTGAAGAAGATTCAGGTCGCCGCGCCGCCGAAGATCGCGCGTCTCGATCCGGCCGAATACTTGAGCGAGATTCACGGCATCTTCATGCCGGCGATCACGCCCGACGGGCGCTACCTCTACGCGGCCGACGGCGACCTCGGCCTCGTGGGCGTCATCGACACGCGCGAGGACAAGGTGATCACGACGATCCGCGTCGGCCGCGACCCGTGGCGGCTCTACATGGACCACGAGGGCAAGTACGGCGTCGTCGTGAACAACGGCGACGAGACGGTCTCCATCGTCGACATCGCGGCCAACAAGGTGGCCGCGACGCTCGAGGCGGGGCCGAACATGACCGGCGTGAACTTCGCGGCGGGCAAGGCTTTCGTGATCAGCTCGACCTCGGGCTTCGTCTACGTCTACGACATGACGTCGCTGAAGCCGGCCGGCCGCATCAAGATCGGCACGAACCTCCAGCTCGAGACGGCGACGACCGATACGGCGGACCGCATGATGTATCTCGCGAGCTCGACCGACAACTCGATCTACATCATCGACGGCCGGACCGAGGCCGTGGAGCAGGTCGCGAACGTGGGACTCTTCCCGTGGGGAACGCATATCATGGACAGCAAGGACAATTACTGCCATTGAGGCCGCGCTAGCGCGGTCGGTCGGTCGTCCGCCGGCCGCTGCGCGCCGCCGCTCGGCCGCAGAGGACCGCTGCGATGAAAGGGCTCTGTGCGATCTGCGTCGTCTGCCTCGGCTGCATGCACGCGGCCGAGGGCGGCGTGCGAGACCATACGCGTCCGGCCGAGCAGGCCGGCGCGACCAGCATCAGCGAGTCTCAATCCTCCGAGCTCACGCTGACCTTGACGGAAACCGCGATGCGCAGACTCCAGACGTGGGTGCGCACCGCGGGCAAGCTCGGCGAGGATGGCCGCACCGTGAGCGTTTTCGTCCGCCCTCCGGACGCCGAGCTCCTGGCCGTCGGGGAGCGCGCCCGCGCTTTCCCGGTGACGTATCGCACGCAGGTCCGCCAAGGCTACGTCACGAAGATCGCGAAGGAGGACGGCGGCGTCCGCGTCGAGGTCACCCTTCAGGACGACAAGCACTCGGACGACTCGCGTTATCTCGTCGAGATCGTCCATGAGCAAGACCCGCTGCTGACCATCCCGAACGTGTCGATCATCGAGGACGGGGACGCGCACGTCGTCTACGTCCAGAGCACGCCCGGCGAGTACACGCGTCGCGAGATTCAGATCGGCCGCCAGGGCGAGATGTACACCGAAGTGCTCGACGGCCTCGACGAGGGCGATCAGGTCGTCTCGATCGGCAGCTTCTTCGTCGATGCAGAGCACAAGCTCAATAACGACATGCCCGCCGGCGCGATGCCGGGCATGGACCACGGCGCGATGCCCGGGATGGACCACAGCGCGATGCCGAACATGGACCACGGCGCGATGCCCGGCATGGATCACGGGGCATCGAGCCCGCCTCAAAAGGAGCAGTGACCGGTCCCCGACGCCGCCGCTCCATGATCCAAGCCGTCATCGAAGCCGTCATTCGGCACAAGCTCGTCGTCGCGACGCTCGTCGCGGCCGGCATCGTTCTCAGCATCCTCGCGGCGCGCACGGCGCCGCTCGACGCGATACCCGACATCTCCGATCCCCAGATCGTCGTATACGCCGAGTGGCCGCGCAGCCCCCTGCTGCTCGAGTCGGAGGTCACGGCGCCGCTCGTGCGATCCTTGAGCGGATCGGATCAGATCGAGTCGATCCGCGCGACGTCCTATCTCGGCTATTCGTTCATCTACGTGATTCTGCGCGACGCCTCCGCGCGCCCCGCGGTCGAGCAGCTCGTCACGGAGCGCATCAATGCGCTGCGGCCGGAGCTGCCGCCCGATGCGCGGATCAGGCTCGGACCGGACGCGAGCAGCATGGGCTGGATCTACGAGTACGCCCTCGTCGATCGGGAGCAGCTCCACGATGCGCGCGAGCTGCGCCTAATCAACGAGAACCAGGTGATCCCGCATCTCGAGAGTGTCCCCGGGGTCGCCGAGGTCGCATCGCTCGGCGGGCTCGTGAAGCAGTATCAGCTCAAGCTCTTTCCGCCGATGCTGACCGAGGTGGGCCTTTCGCTTCGCGAGGTCGTCGATAGCCTCCGCGACGCGTTCCAGCAGACCGGCGGCCGCGCGATCGAGGTGTCGAACCGCGACTACGAGATCCGCGGCATCGTGAACGGCGACAACGTCGACGACGTCGAGCAGCTCGTGGTCGGCCGCACGGCCGACGGCGAGGCCGTGCGCATCAAGGACGTGGGCTACATTCAGGTCGGCTACGACCAGCGGCGCGGCATCGCCGACCTCGACGGCAAGGGCGAGGTCGTCGGCGGCATCGTCGTCATGGAGCAGAAGCGCAACGTCCTGCAAGTGATTCGCGGCCTCGATCGGCAGCTCGGCGAGATCAAGCAGGGCCTGCCCGCAGGAGTCGAGATCGTAACGACTTACGATCGCTCCGAGGTCATCTGGAGGACGCTGCGGCATTTCTTGCAAACGCTCGCTTACGAGCTCGCCGTCGTCATCGCCGTGACGGCGCTGTTCCTGCGCAATTGGCGCACCGCGAGCGGCCCTGTCGCGATCCTGCTGCTCGGCGTGCTGTTCACGACGATGCCGCTGTCGTTGTTCGGGCAGACGATCAACCTGTTCTCGCTGGCCGGGCTCTTCATCGCGATCGGCGAGATGGTGGACGCGACGATCGTCATCGTCGAGAACTGCACGGCCGAGCTCGCCGCGCGCGGCCCGAATATCGACGCGGCCGAGAGACGCGCCGTCATCGTGCGGTCGATGGCGAACGTCGTGCCGCCGCTGCTGTTCTCGCTGCTCATCATTCTCGCTTCGTTCCTGCCCGTGTTCTTCCTCGGCAAGCAAGAAGGCCGCATGTTCGACCCGCTGGCCTTCTCGAAGACCTTCGCGATGGCGTTCTCGACGCTGCTCACGGTCTTCCTGCTGCCCGTCATCGTGGTCTGGATGTTCAAAAAGGGCGCGCGCGCGCCCCGTAGAGCCGAGCTCGCGTTCACGGCCGGCTATCGCCGCGCCGTCAACAAGGTCATCGCGTACCGGTATCCGTTCTTCGCGGTCAGCCTCGCGCTCGTCGGCGTGGCCGCGTACGGCGCGGCCCACTTCCGCAAGGAATTCATGCCCGAGCTCGAGGAAGGGTCCGTGCTCTACATGCCGACGACGCTGCCGGGCATGCCGGCCAAGGAGGCGGGCTGGATCCTGCAAGCCATGGACAAGAAGCTCACCGCCTTCCCGGAGGTGGCTTCGGTGTTCGGCAAGCTCGGGCGCGCCGACACCTCGACGGATCCGGCGCCGATGTCGATGATCGAGGCGACGATCATGCTGAAGCCCGAGACCGAGTGGCGGCCCGGCATGACGAAGGCCAAGCTCGTCGCGGAGATGGATAGCGCGATGCAGATCGTCGGCTACTCGAACTCGTGGGTCCAGCCGATCAGCGCGCGCGTCATGATGCAGCAGACGGGCATCCAGACCCCGGTCGGCATCAAGATCAAGGGCCCCGACGTCGCGGGCATCGAAAGCATCGGCGAGCAGATCGAGGGCTTGCTGCGCTCGTATCCGAACACGAAATCGGTCATCGCCGAGCGGATCTCGTCCGGCTACTTCATCGACGTCGCGTTCTCGCCGTCGAAGCTCGCCGAGCACGGCCTCACCGTTCGCGAGGCGATGCCCGTCGTCCGCTACGGGATCAGCGGAGACAACGTCGTCCAGATCCCGCAGCGCGACGGCGTCGCGATTCCCTTGAACGTGCAGTACTCGCCGGAATACATCGACACGATGGACAAGATCCGGAAGACGCCCGTCGTCGGCGCGGACGGCCGCACGGTCACGCTCGGAGAGATCGCGGACGTCGCGGTGCGCAAGATGCCCGACATGGTCCGCAACGACAACGGCGATCTCACGGGATACGTCTACGTCGACATCGATAGGACGGGGATCAGCGCGACGGACTACGTGGACGGCGCGCGGCGGTACCTCGCCGAGAATCTCGAGACGCCGCCGGGCTATTTCCTCGAATGGACCGGCGACTATCAATACGCGGAGCACGCGGCGGCGCAGCTCCGGATCATCGTGCCGTTGACGCTGGCCATCATCTTCGTGCTGCTGCTTTTGGCCTTCAAGTCCGTGACGGACACGCTGCTCATCATGCTGTCGGTGCCGTTCGCGTTCGTCGGCGGGATTTTCCTCCAGTGGCTCCTCGGCTACCCGATGACGACGGCGGTCATCATCGGCTACATCGCGCTCTTCGCCGTCGCCATCCAGACCGGCATCATCATGATCATCTTCATCCGCCAGGCGCTCGCGCGCAGGACGGAAGGGCAGAGCTACATGGACGCCGTGCTCGACGGCTCCGTCCTGCGCCTGCGTCCGAAGCTCATGACCGTCGCGGCGACGGTCGTCTCGCTACTGCCCGTGATGTTCTCGACGGGACCCGGCATGGAGATCATGAAGCCGATCGCGACGCCGACGATCGGCGGAATGCTGACCTCGGCGATCTATGTCCTGTTCCTGATTCCGTCGCTGTTCGCCGCGGGGCAGGACCTTCGCCGCGAGCGCGCGGAATCCGCGCGCGGCTGATCGCACCGCGATCCCGAGGGGCGACGGCCCGAGCAGCGCCTCCGAGCTATCAGAAGTCGAACGACGCGCGCGCGTACACGGCGCGCCCGCGCGGATCGTGCACCTTCGAGTCGTAGCCGCCGTTCGTGTGAACGTGCGGCGGGTCCTCGTCGAAGACGTTGATCGCGCCGATCGATAGCGTCGGGCCTTGCCCGTCGCGGAACCGGTAGCCGTAGCGCAGATCCGTCGTCGTCCAGCTGCCGATCTTGCGGAACGGCTCGCCGGCCGCGACCTGGTCGTCGAGATAGGAATCGATGTAGCGCACGAAGACGTCGACGAGGTGGTTGTCCAGGCGCCAGTTCAGGAACGCGTTCGCGCGCCACTGCGGCGCCGAGGTCGCGAAGTTCGTGTAGTTGCGCTTGCCGGCGCCGTCGATCGCGCCCGCCTGCGGGTCGACGATGTCATAGCTCGACACATACGTCCCCTCGGCGCCGAACGTGTAGGTCGACGCGCCCGCCGTCGGCAAGTCGTAGGCGATTCGAAAATCGAAGCCGTCGGTGTCGAGCGACGAGGCGTTGTCGTAGAAGGAGATCACGCGGAGCAGCAGGCCGCTCGCGGGATCGCGCACGACCTGGCTCGCGGCGGCCGGGTCGCCGGCCGCCGCCGCGTTCAGGATGGCCTGCGCGCTCTGCTCGATGATCACGTTCGTGTAGTCGAAGGACCAGTAGTCGAGGCTGAGCTCGAGCGCGTCGAGCGGCGACCAGGTCACGCCGAGATTGCCGACGTCGGCCTCTTCGGGCTGGAGCGGCTCGCCCGAGGGGTTCGGCTCCGTGCGGACCGGGAAGAACTGCGGCGTGCCGATGAGCGGGTCGATGAGCTCGGTCAGCGTCGTCTGGGTGCCGAAGGACTGGAAGAGCGAGGGCGCGCGAAACGCCGTGCCGACGGACGCCCGCACCGAGAGCGTATCGCTGGGCCGCCACAGCATCGTGACCTTCGGATCCGTCGAGTCGATGTCGCCGTAGTCTTCGTGGCGAGCCGCGACCTGCAGCGTCAGCGTGTCGCTGAGCGGCAGCGCAAGCTCCGCGAAGACGGCGCCGAT
>DASTSM010000022.1:0-7922 GCA_035760685.1 Gammaproteobacteria bacterium
GCGTGGCTCAAGGGGCTGCCGTGGCGCGCGGCGAGCCTCCTGCCGGTGGCCGGGACGCTCGCCGCCATTGCGTGGTACTACTGGCCGGACTGACGCGGCCGGCGGGAGGGCGCCGATCCGAGGCCCGCCTAGGCTCTCGCCGTTATTTTTTCTATTTTCGCTTTCGCACGCTCTCCCAAGGCGCGCCTCGGTCGAACACGCCCGTGTTATAGGGATCGAAGTGCTCGTCGTCGTCCGCGGCCGAGGAGGTGCCGTCGGCAGCCGCCCGCGGCGCCCCAGGCTTGGGCCTCGAGCCGGCGGTCTTTTTCGGTGTGCGGACTTTGTTCGCGGTCGCCGTGGCGCCCCGGTCGGCTGAAGCGCCGCTCGCGAAGAGCCTGGCCAGGAATCTCATCATGTTCCCTTACCTTAATGGCGGCAATGGCGGCACGAGGAAGGCTCGCGCTGCCGCTGGGCGAAGCGTAGCAAGGGCGGAAGGGACGAGCGAGCAATGCAGGCCGGGTTTGTGATCGATATCACGAGCGCCAGAGGACGCGCGCGAGCCGCACGAGCTGCACGACGACGTATGGGCTCACGACGAGCAGCCAGGCCACGATTTGCCCTTGCCCGAGCCCTTGCCAAATGGCTTCCAGCAGGCTCATGACTCCGGTCTTGCCCTCATAGGGTCCGACGACGAAAACGCCGACCCAGTAAATCGCGAGCGGCAGCACGGCGACGCCGAAGCAGAACAGCAGGGCCGCAAGCAGCAGCTCGAATTTGAGAGCGTTCGAGTTCATGGGGCGGGACCGTGCATAGGTGCGCGGGCCAGTATGCCACGCGCGCCCCGGTCCGACATGGACCGTGTCGCAATGCCGCGAGCGGCGCTCGCCGCGCAAGGGACGGCGTGCGGACGGGCCGCCGGCTGAGGCGATTGCCGCTTACTCCGCAAGAAACCGGAACTGGGTCTCGCCGACCGTCACGAGATCGCCGTGCCGCAGCGTCTCGTGCGCGACGCGAACGGAGTTCACGAAGACGCCGTTCTTGCTGCCGAGATCGGTGATCTCGACGCGGTCCGGCCCGACTTGCAGCCGGGCGTGCTCGCGGCTCACGAATTGCGTGGCGATCTGGATCTCGCAGTGTCCTCCGCGTCCTATCGTCAGGGCTTCCTTCCCGAGCCGGTACGATCGGGGCGTTTCGCCCGTGAGGCAGACGAGGACGGGCGTGGTTCTGCGCTCGAAAGCCGCCTTGAGCGACCGGCTAGAGTGCGAGGCGACGATGGCAAGCGGCTCGCGGCGGCTCGCGGTATCGGCACCGTCCGCTCCGCGACGGCCGTCAGCGATACGCGAGTCGCCGGCTCCCGTGCCGTTCTCGAGCAGGAGGCGCTCGAAGCGCGCCGCCGACGCGAGCGCTTCCGCGAGCTGTTTCTTGCTTTCGTCGAGCATTCTCTCGAGCGCCGCGTGTTGCTCGGTCAGACGCACGAGGTCCACGTCCTTGGCCGCGGCCGCCCCGCGGAGCGCCTGGATCTCGAGGCGTTCGCGCTCGAGCTCGGATAAAAGGCCTTCGCGCTCCCGCTTGAATTCGAGGCGTTCGCGCTCGAGCGCCGCTTCGAGATGCGCGCGCTCGTGCTCCGCCGTGCCGGTGTGCTCGGCCGATGCGCCGAGCCCGGGCGAGCGCGCGGCGTCGGCGGTGCGGCGATCTTCCGTCAGCCTGAGATCCGCGAGCTCGCGGTGGAGTTGCCTTGCGCGCTCTCGCTCGCTCCTCGCCTTCTGCTCGGCCTCGTGCTGACGTTGCGACCGCTGCGCGACCTCCCGGCGCAGCGCCTCGATCTCCGCGTCCTTCTCGGCCAGGCCGGCCTGCATCTCTTGCCAATGCGCGCGCCGATTCTCGATGTAGGCGGCGAGGGCGGCCGCCTCTTCGCGGGCATGGGTCAGGGCGTCGCGGTCGCCGGCGCCGGCCCGGGCCGCCGTCTCGTGCGTCGCGGCGCTCTCGCGGGCCGCTTGGAGCTCGCCCCGAAGCTCGGCGTTGCCCGCTTCGAGTGCCGCGAGCTCCCGCGCGAGCGACTCGGAACGCCGGTTCGCGGCTTCGAGATCGGCGGCGAGCGAGGCGGTGCGCGCGTTCGCGGCCTCGAGATCGGCGGAGACGGAGGAGGCTCGCGCCATTGCGCCGTCGCGCTCGGCCGCGAGCGAGGCGGCTTGGGCGTTCGCGGCATCGCGATCGGCGGTGAGCGCCGCCGCACGCGCGTTGGCCGCCTCGACGTCGGCCGCGAGGGCCGCCGCCCGCGCCTCCACGGCGGCCCGCTCCGCCGCCGCGGTCTCGGCCGCGGCCTTGGCCGCATCGAGCTCGCGCCGGTACGTTTCCGAGTCGGCTCCCCGGCTTTCGAGCTCTTCGATGCGGCGTCGGCTTTCCTCGAGCTCCGCCTTCAAGCCTTCGCGCGCCTTCTCTTCGCTTTCGAGCCAGTCGAGCAGCTCCTGCTCGCTGCGGCGCTTCTCGGCGATCTCGCGGTCGGCCGCTTCGAGCTTCGCGCGGAGTTCCGCGGACGTGCGCTCGAGCTCCTCCGTGCGCCCTTGGGCGAGCGCGCCGTCGGCCTCGAGGGACTCTATGAGCCGCTTTCGGCGCTCGAGCTCTGCGCGCGCCGCAGCCTCGTTGCGGTCTCGGCGGGCGATCGCATCGAGCGCGGCCGCAAGGCGCTCCTCGAGCGAGGCGATCGTCGCCTCCTTGTCCGCGAGCATCCTGCGCTGCTCGTGGAGCTCGAGCGCGAGCCGCGACGTGTCGTCGGCGGCGGCCGCGCCGACGGCGATGCGGACGGTGCCATGAAGCCCGGTATCCTCGACGAGCGCACCGACCCGCAGCGTCGCGCCTGGATCGTCGACGACGTCGAGCTCGGTCAGGACGGGCAGCTCGTCGGTGGGACTGTCGTCGACGAGATCTTCGTGGGCAGGTTTTTCCGGTGCTTCAGACAAATGGAGGCGCTTCTTCAGCAATGACTTTATCTTGCCTCAACGCGGCGAGCGCGTATAGGCGAGCCGGAAGGGAACCCACGTGGTGTCCCCCGAGGCGACGGCACCTTAGCCCTAGCCGAGGTCCGGTCCGGCGCCGTAGCCCTGCGGAGTCGTGAGGAACTGCCGGAGCTGCTCGGTGAGGCCGCGGCACGCATGGGCCTGCGGCCGCGCGATGAAGGGCAGCGGGATGATGAGCGCCGGCATGACGGACCGGCCCTTGACGTCCGCATGGATCGTGCCCGCGGAGTCGAGTTGCTTGATGTCCCACACGGTCGCGTCGTAGCGCGAGTCATCCTCCCACCAGGCGAGACCCATGCAACCGGCGCCGCCGACGCCCGCGGCGCACGTGATGCCGCCGCCGCTCGCGACGCGATCCGTCGAGCCGTCGAGCCAGACGAGGAAGCGCACGCCCGTGTCTTTAACCTGCTTCATGACTTCGGGCTTCTGGAGCAGCTTCGAGAGGTCGTCGGTGCTGAGCGGCGCCGTCGACGGCTCGAACCAGGGGTACATCTGGTCCTCGAACGCCTGCGAAGCATGCACGGCGATGTGCTTGTCTCCCTTCGCGAGGGCGTCGCTGATGCAGTCCACGAAGCCTTCCTCGGCCTCGTAGTTCGGGTGATTTCTTCGGGCCAGGATCACGACCTGCTCGCCGTCGTGGATCACGGCGTCGGTCTCCTTGTAGGGCTCGAGGCGGGATGTGATCCCGCACGAGGTCAGCAGCGGTGCGGCGGCCAGCAGCGCGAGCCAAGGATACTTTTGAGTCCTAGATTCCGCTCCGACTCGCGGCGGACAAAGCGGCGGCATTTTTCCTCTCCTGTAGCCAGTAGCTCACATCGGGCTGGCTCGCGAACTTCGTCGAAATCGCGGCGCCGACGTCCCGCAGGGCGACGATCGCTGCCTCGTTGACAGACTCCTCGCGGCTGCGCATCAGCTCGGCCTTGCCGTACCCGCTGACGGGCCACTCGGTCACGACCGAGCCGTCGGGCTTGTACAAGGTCAGCTTATATTGAATCCAGACTTCGACAAACTTGTCGCGCTCACCCACGGGTACGTCGAACTCGAACTTCTCGACGGTCGGGCGGATCACGCCGTCGAGCTGATCGGCCGCCGCGCCTTGCACGGGCACGGACTGAACCTCTTGAACGGACGAAAACATCGTCGAGAACAGGGGACGCAGCATCGCGATGTTCGCGTCGCCGAGCGCGATCGTCCACTTCGACTGCTCGGGCACCGCCTCGGCGTATACGTAGTTCTTCAGATCGTCGTCGTAGATCACGCCCATGCGGACCGGCAAGGGCTCGACGAGCGGCGTCGGAAACTTGGACTCGACCGTGACGGAGGACGTACATGCGCCGAGCGCGAGAACCCCGACGACCGAAAGGCGCGCGAGGATCCAAACCGTCCGAGAGGCTCTATACATAAAAACTACGGGTCCTGTACCGGACCTTCTCCACGGGTTCAACACTAACACCGGAACGGAGCGGCAGAAAGAGGCGCCTGCGCCGCGAACGAGTATTATGACCGAGCGAGCGGAGCATAAATTCCCAAAGGACCGACTGCGTGGAGACCGGCGACTACCGAGCGCCCGTGCACGAGATGCGCTTCGTGCTCGGCGCCCTCCGCGCCCTCGAGCGGCTCCGCGCGCAGGATTCCAGGGACCTGCCCGACGACGAGACTTGCTCGGCGATCCTCGAGGAAGCCGCGCGGTTCGCCGAGCACGAGATAGCGCCGCTCAATCGTTTGTCCGACGAAGCCGGCGTAAGGTTCGCCGAGGGACGCGTGCGCGTCCCGCCCGAGATCGTCGCGGCCTACCGAAAGTTCGTCGATGCGGGCTGGCCGAGCCTGACCGCGCCCCCGGAGCACGGCGGGCAAGGCATGCCGCAGGTCCTCGGCCTGCCCGTCGCGGAGATGTGGCGCTCGGCCAATCTCGCCTTCGCGCTCTGTCCGATGCTCGCCCAATCGGGCGTCGAGGCGCTCCACGCGCACGGCTCGGCGGAAGTCAAGGCCCGCTTCCTCCCGAAGCTCGTGAGCGGCGAGTGGACCGCGACGATGAATCTGACCGAGCCGCAGGCCGGCTCCGATCTCGCGGCCGTCGAG
Organism: Gammaproteobacteria bacterium; assembly: GCA_035760685.1. Lineage (GTDB taxonomy): Bacteria > Pseudomonadota > Gammaproteobacteria > Steroidobacterales > Rariloculaceae > ZC4RG20. Next base: position 5,073 of record DASTSM010000022.1, read on the forward strand.
ACGCGCGCCGAGCGGCGCGGCGAGGGCTATCGGCTTCGCGGCCGAAAGATCTTCATCACATGGGGCGATCACGACCTCACCGACAACATCGTCCATTTCGTGCTCGCGCGCACGGCGCCGCTCGAAGCGGGCAACCGCGGGTTGTCGATGTTCGTGGCGCCGAAGTTTCTCGTTCGAGAGGACGGATCGCTCGGCGAACGCAACGACGTCGCGCCGGTTTCGATCGAGCACAAGCTCGGCATCCGCGGCGCGCCGACGTGCGTCATGAGCTATGGCGACGGGAACGGGGCGGCCGCCTATCTCGTCGGCGCCGAGGGGCAGGGGCTCGCGTCCATGTTCACGATGATGAACCGAGCCCGGCTCGCCGTCGGCGTCGAAGGACTCGGCGTCGCCGAGCGCGCCTATCAAAAGGCCCGCGCGTATGCACGCACGCGCGTGCAAGGCCGAAGCCCGAGCGGCGAGCGCGTGCCGATCTCGCGGCACCCCGACGTGCGCCGCATGCTCCTGCTCATGAAGAGCGCGACGGAAGCGATGCGCTGGGTCGCGTACGGCACCGCGCTCGAGCTCGACGCGGCGCAGCGCGAGTCGGACCCTCGAGCGGCGGCGCGAGCGGCCGATCGCGTCGCGCTCCTGACGCCCATCGTGAAGGGCTGGTGCACGGAGCTCGCTCAGGAGGTCGTGTCGCTCGGCGTGCAGGTGCACGGCGGCGCGGGCTACATCGAGGAGACGGGGGCCGCGCAGCTTCTTCGCGACGCCCGGGTCACGACGATCTACGAAGGCACGACGGGCATTCAGGCGCTCGACCTCGTGCGCCGCAAGATCGCCGGCGACGGAGGGCGGGCGGTGTTCTCGCTGCTCGAGGAGATCGCCGGTTGGTGCGAGAGCCACAAGGTCGACGCGAAACTCCGTCCGCCCGTCGTGCAGGCCCTCGCGGAGGCCGTGCGCCTCGCGGACGCGGCCGTGCGTTTCGTGCTGGATCGTCAGGCCGAGGACTCGGACCTCGCGGGCGCCGCGAGCGTGAACCTGCTCATGCTGCTCGGCACGGTGCTCGGCGCGTTCGGACATGCGCGCGCGGCCTACGCCGCGGAGAGGCTTCGAGAGGCGGCGCGCGGCGAGGCGAACGCGGCCTTTCTCGCGAGCAAGCGCGCGAGCGCGGTGTTCTATGCCGAGCACGTGCTGCCGCGCGCCCGCGCCTACTGCGCCTCCGTGCTCGCGGGCAGCGATTGCATCACGGCGCTCGACGACGCCTTGCTCTAGCATGCGGGCTCGCTTCGGCGGCTGTTCTGTGATGCGGTTACTGCCGCGCTTTCCCGTCATCGATAATATTGCCCATCCGGTAGTGCAAGCATCCGGAGACGGGAATGAATCGAGTCCCCAGCCTGCTCGTGGCCGCCGCCTGCGGCGTCCTGGCGTCCGTCTCCGCGCATGCGGAGAAGCACGACGTCGCGGCGAAGATCGGCGCGCTCGGGCTCGGCGTCGAGTACGGCCGTGCCTTCGGCGACCGTCTCGCATTGAGGGTCGGATTGAACGGCGGAGGCTTCGGCTTCGACGCGGAGGAATCCGGGATCGCTTACGACTTCGACCTGAGCTGGGATTCGCTGTCGGCCGCCGTCGACTTCCATCCCAGAGCCAAAGCGCTCCGCGTGACGGCCGGCCTGCTGCGCAACGGCAACGGGCTCGACGCCGTGAGCCGAGCGACGTCGAACGTCGAGGTCGGGTCGCGCGTCTACACGCCCGACGAGGTCGGCACTCTGCGCGCCGAGACCTCGTTCCGGTCCATCGCACCGTTCGCCGGCATCGGGTGGGACTGGTCGCGAAGCAACCGCTTCTTCGGCGTGTCGTTCGATCTCGGCGTGCTCGATCAAGGGTCGCCGAAGGTTTCGCTGACCGCCGACGGCGGCCTCGTCGCCGATCCGCAATTCGCGGACGACGTCGCGGCCGAGCAAGCGGAGCTCAACGGCTCGCTCAAGGACTTCGAGCTCGTGCCCTACGCGACGCTCGGCTTCGTCTTTCACTTCTAGACGCGTTTCGCAGCTAGGCACGTTGCGCTGCTAGGGCCATCTCCGCGCTGCTGGGTCGCGGCAGCCGCGGCCTGACGCCGTTCTCCGCGTGCTAAGCTACCCGCGCCGGTGCCCGGAGGCTCGGCGCCTGGAAGCTGACGAGGGAGGACGAAGTGCGCGCGATCTTGCTGAAGCTCATTCCACTGCTGTTGATCGGGAGCGCCGCGTTGGCGCAGCCCGCCGGCGGCGCGCACTACCAAATCGACTTGAGCCGGTCCGACATTCACTGGCTCGTCTACAAGGCCGGCACGCTCTCGCGGCTCGGCCACAATCACGTGATCTCGGTCGGCGAGCTCAGCGGAGACGTCTACGTCGCGCCGAATCTCGCCGACTCCCGGCTCGAGATCACGATCCCCGTCGAAAAGCTCGTCGTCGACGACCCTGCTTTGCGGGCCAAGGAAGGCGAGGACTTCTCGAGCGTTCCGTCCGCGAAGGACATCGAAGGAACGAAGCACAACATGCTGAGCCCGAAGGTCCTCGACGCGGAGAACTACGAGACGATCAAGATCGCGGGCACCGGTCCCGTCGGCGCTCCCGGAAGCCAAGAGCTGCATCTGACCATCGACATCCTCGGACGCTCCGTGCAGGTCACGGTGCCGACCGAGGTGCACGTCGAAGGCGATACGGTCGAGGCCGCCGGCAAGTTCAAGCTCACGCACGAGGCGCTCGGCATGACGCCGTTCAGCGTCGCGCTCGGCGCTCTGCAAGTCGCGAACGAGATGAGCTTCTCCTACCGCGTGGTCGCGCATCGGGCCGAATGAGCCGCGCGCGGGGAAGGACCCGCACGGCT
>DASTSM010000023.1:0-9443 GCA_035760685.1 Gammaproteobacteria bacterium
GCGCGCGCGCTCGGCGGCGAGCTGACGGCGCGCGAGCGCGCCTTCCTCCGCCGAAAGCATTTGCACCGATGGACGCTCCGTCCGCTCGACCTGGACGAGACCGAGGAGCCCGCGCTTGACGCTTTGCCAGAGACGGCCGAGTCCGGGCGGCTCGGCGTCGAGCGAGGCGGGACGGCTGCCGTCCGCGGGGCCGGGTCTGCGAAGCGGCAACTCGTCGACGCGCTCGGCAAGCTGGCCGAGCTCGAGGGCGAGACCCTCGACGTCGGGCAGCCGCACGCTCTTCAGCTGCTGAAGCTCGTCGGCGACGAGCCGGCGCACCTCGGTCAACGACGGGTCGGAGAGCGCGCGGAGCCGCTCGTCGGCGAGCTCGAGCGCGGCGATCGCGGTCTGCCAGCGGCCCGCGAGCGCGAGCTCCGCGTTCGCTAGACCCAAGTAGTATTCGGCCTCGGCGCGCAGCCACTCGCTGCGCGCGTCGGAGGAGCCGGTGTCCGCCTCGACGCGTTGCTCGAGCGCGTCGACGCGGCCCGGCAGGGCGTCGAGCCGGTCCCCGAGATCGCGCAGGCGCTCGCGCTCCCCGTCGACCTCGTCGCCGAGCCCGGCGAGTCGATCGGAGACGGAGCCCGCGCTCGCGCGAGCATCGTCGAGCGCGGCCTCGAGCTCGGCGCGAGCCGCGCGCGAGTCCGACTCGACGGCGGCGATGCGCACGCGAAATTGCCACGACGAGAAACCCGCGAAGGCGATGGCCGCGAGCGCGAGAACGAGAGAAAGGGGCGTCCAGACGTTACGCGCGCGCCGCGCCGCGCGCGCGTGCGGCGAAGCCGTCGAGCCGGGCAAAGGCCCTCCCTGCGGCTCGCCGCTGGGCGGAACGCCGTGCGCCGCGCCGGCCTGCGGCTCGGCAGGCGGTGGTTGATTCATCGTGTCCTGACGGGGAAGAGCCCGGAGGTATTGTGCACGTGCGGGATCAGATTCCAAGTCGCTTGCGCGGCGCCGCCGCGAGGCGGCGCTTGACGTCCGCGAGCTGCCGGCGGCTCACGGGCAGCGCCTCGTCCGTGTGGCGCATGCGCAGCACGTAGCCCTCCCCCGCGCGCTCGAGCGCCTCGATGTGCGCGACGCCGGCGAGCAGGCTGCGATGGATGCGCACGAAGTGCGCCTCGAGCTCCTGCTCGAGCTGTCGCAGCGACTCGTCGATGAGGTCTTCGCCGTGCAGGTGCCGCACGGTCACGTACTTCTGATCGGCGCGGAGGTAGAGAATCTCCTCGACGGGAATCAGGCGAAGCCGATCGCGCACGCGCGCGGCGAGGTGCCGGCGCGCGCTCAAGGGCAATCCGCCCGCGGCGAGGCGCTCGAGCTGCGGCGGCGCGAGTCGCGACGCGTGCTTGAGCGCCGCCTCGAGGCGCTCCTTGCGTACGGGTTTCAGCAGATAGCCCACGGCGTGCGATTCGAAAGCCTCGAGCGCGTACTCGTCGTACGCCGTCGTGAAGACGACGGCCGGCGGGGCCTCGAGCGCGGCGAGGTGACGCGCGGCCTCGATGCCGGTCATGCCCGGCATGCGGATATCGAGCAGCACGACGGCGGGCCCGCGTTGCACGGTCTCGTCGAGCGCCTCGAGGCCGGACGCGCAGGTGCCGACCACCGTCCACCCCGGCAGCTCCGCGACGAGCCGTTCGAGCCGCTCACGGGCGCGCGGCTCGTCGTCCACGATGAGGACCCCGAGCGGCGCCGCGCTCATAGCTCGAGCGGGAAGCGCAGCGTCACGCGGTAGCGCTCGGGGCCGGGCTCGACCTCGAGGACGCCTTGCTCCGCGTAGGCGAGCCGCAGCCTCTGCCGGATGTTGTCGAGCGCGAGGCGGTTGCCCGACCGCTCCGCCGTCGCGCTCCTCGGCATCGGGTTCGTGACCGAGAATACGAGCCGCCCGCCCTCGACGCGCCCCGAGATCGCGACCGTGCCGCCCGTATCGAGAGGCTCGATGCCGTGATAGATCGCGTTCTCGAGCAGCGGCTGGATCGTGAGGCTCGGGATCTTTGCGCGCATCGGGACGCCGGCGACGTCCCATTCGACCTTGAGCCGATCGCCGATCCTGAGCTCCTCGATGCGCTGATAGATGCGCGTGAGCTCGAGCTCCTCCTTGATCGTGAGCGGCCGGTCCGAGTCGCGCAGCGTCGCGCGAAAGAGGTCCGCGAGGTCCTCGACGGCCTCCTCGGCGCGGGCCGGATCGCTCCGCGTCAGCGCGGCAATCGTGTTCATGCTGTTGAAAAGAAAATGCGGCCGGATGCGCGCCTGGAGCGCGTCGATGCGCGAGCGTGCCTCGGCCCGCACATGATGGCGCCACTGGTGGGCCACGAAGAAATACCGGAGCACGAGCGCGGTCACGATCGCGCAGATCGCCTCGTTGCGAAGCAGGAAGTGCCACTCGTCCGCGGAGAACAGCGCCGCGTCGAACCCGAGCCGCTGCTGATTGCGGCCGAACCAGATCGCGAGGGCCGAGAAGAGCGCCGTGTTTCCCATGAGCAGCGCGAAGATCACGGCCGTCGTCGCCGGCACCGACAGGGGGGCGAGGCGCGGCCGGCAAAAGCAGAGGAGCCCCGCGCCCGTGAGCCCCAGCCATTGCGCGAACAGCGAGAGCCGAGCGAGATCCGTCAGAAACGCGCCCGCATTGGACCGCGCGAGCGCGAGCACGACCGCGAGCAGCTCCGAAATGAGCACGACCGCGAGCACCATGCGCGGATGGCAGAAGTCGGGAAGGAAGAACTCGTCGGCCGGAGGGGCCCTCGGCGCCGCTACGGCCTCGCGGGTCGGGCGGGGCGATTCGGGAGCCGCATCGGCTTCATCGGACACGGCATCAGTTGCACCAGGTCTCGACATCGGCGGCCGCTTTGGCCCGGGCTTCGTCGATCTCGGAGTCGCTCAAGTATTCGCGTTCGCCGCTCGGCAAAACCCGATAGAGGCGCGGGGCCTGACTGTAGCTCTCCGCGCGCTTGCGCGCCGCGTCGCACCTTTTCGCGCGCTCCTCGGCGGTCGGCGTCTGCGATTTCGGGTCGGCGGGCTGCTGCGCGGCTCCCGGAGGCGCGGCGCCGGCAGCTCCCGCAGCTCCCGCAGCGGCGGGCTGAGCCGTCGCATCGGGCGTGGCGGCCTTCGAGGGCGTGCTCGAGCTTTTCGGCACTGCGACATAAAACGGCTCGGCGTTCGGTCCCGTCGGCACGTCGCTGTAGATCCAGGTGCCGTCCGGGGCAACGGAGCGATAGACCTCTCCCGCGGAAACCGCCGTGGCCGCGAACGCAAGGGTCAGCAATAGTGCTCGCAACGCCTTTTCTCCCTGCAGCGTGGCCGCGAGTCTAGCATGCAGCCCGATTTCGAACGCGTGACTCGCGTCGCTTTTTTGGCGGTGCCCGGCCGCGGCGAAAGTCGATCGTCTCGGCTGCGCGGCCGCGTGCCGGTATCATCTCGGCGGCAGGACGGCGCGCTTCCGGGCGCATGGCCGCGGACAGTATTGCGGCATTTCCACCGGAATCGCCACTCGGCAACCTCAATGCAAAGGAAGTCAAATGGGCGACAAGTCCGACGGTTTCAGTCTAGATGATCTCGCCCGGCAGCTCGCGCAGTCGCTCCCGAAGAACCTGCGCGCGCTCGGAGGGGACATCGAACGCAACTTCCGAGCGCTGCTCCAGGCGGGCCTCGAGAAGATGGATCTCGTGACGCGTGAGGAATTCGACGTCCAGAGCGCCGTGCTCGAGCGCACGCGCGAGAAGCTCGAGAAGATCGATACGCGGCTCGAGGAGCTCGAGCGCGGGCTCGCCTCGCGCAAGAGGACGACGCAGGCCGCGGCGTCCGGCGCGGCCAAGCCCGCGCAGCCCGTGTCGGGCCTCGAGAGCTCGGTCGAGACGCACGCGGACGCATCCGCCTCTTCGGACGCCGGATCCGAGCCCGGGGTCTAAGGAAGGCATTCCAGCCCGTCGCCGCCCCCGAGCGCGACCGCGTTCGCGCACGCGCACGGGCTCGAGCGCGCCGCGGAAGGCGCCATGCCGCTCGCGCGGCTGCTGAGCCGCGGCCAGCGCGGCCTGAAGGCCTACGAGGTCATCGTCGAGGTCCACCTCTCCGGCGGTCTGCCCGGGTTCGCGATCACGGGCCTCCCCGCGGCCGCCGTACGCGAAAGCCGCGACCGCGTCCGCGCGGCGCTCCAGACGTGCGGCTACCCGGTGCCGTCGAAGCGCGTCACCGTGCACCTCGCGCCCGCGGACATCCCCAAGGAAGGCGGACGCTTCGATTTGCCGATCGCGCTCGGCGTGGCGAAGGCCGAGCACGGCTTCTCGTGGGCGGCCGAGCGCGTCGAGCTCATTGGCGAGCTCGCGCTGAACGGCGACCTGCGTTCCGTTACCGGCGCGCTGCCCGCCGTGCTCGCGGCGCACGAGGCCGGCCGCGCCATGATCCTTCCACGCGGAAATCGCCACGAGGCCGCCCTCGTCGAGGGCGCGGAGGTCTTTGTGGCCGACACGCTCGGCGACGTCATCGCGCACCTCGACGGCCGCAGCGCGCTCGAGCGCGTCGCGACGCAAGCGCCGAAGGCGCCGCTGCCCGATCGGCTCGACCTCGCCGACGTGCGAGGCCAGCAGATGCCGAAGCGCGCTCTCGCCGTCGCGGCCGCGGGAGGCCACAACCTCATCATGATCGGCCCCCCCGGCAGCGGAAAGAGCATGCTCGCGGAGCGCCTGCGGGGCTTGCTGCCGCCGCTCGAGCACAAGGACATGCTGTGCGTCGCGAGCATCGCCTCGGTGGCCGGCGATACCGAGGCGCTCGCGAACGGAATGAGCGGCGGGCTTCGAGCGCCGTTCCGCTCTCCGCACCACACGACCTCGGCCATGGCGCTCGTCGGCGGCGGCTCGCGCCCTCGGCCCGGCGAGATCTCGCTCGCGCACCGCGGCGTGCTGTTTCTCGATGAGCTGCCCGAGTTTTCGCGTACGGCGCTCGAGGCGCTCCGGGAGCCGCTCGAAGCCGGCGTCGCTCGCATCTCGCGCGTGCACGAGCAGATCACGTTTCCTGCCGAGTTCCAGCTCGTCGCCGCCATGAATCCGTGTCCCTGCGGACACCTCGGAGACGGCACGGATCGCTGCAATTGCTCGCCCGAGCGCGTCGAGCGCTACCGCTCCCGGATCTCGGGCCCGCTGCTCGATCGCTTCGATCTGCACGTCGAGGTTCCGCGCGTGCCGTTCGCGGAGATCGGCGAAGCGTCGCCGGCGAGCGAGACGCCTGCGCTGGCCGAGCACATCGCCGAGGTGCGCGCGCGCCAAATCCGGCGCCGCGGCCGGCTCAACGCTCGCGTGCCGGACGCCCTGCTTCGCGAGGTCGTGGTGCTCGACCGGGAAGCGCGAGGCCTCCTGAACCGCGCCGCGGAACGCTGGCAGCTCTCGATGCGAGCCTACGCGCGCGTGCTCAAAGTCGCGCTCACGATCGCGGAGCTCGAGGGATGCGAGCGTGTCGGCGCAGCGCACGTCGGCGAAGCGCTGCAGCTCAGGCGCCTCGACCGTCCCCGTTGAGGACCGCGCTGAGGATCACGTCGAGGGTAGGATCGAGGGCCCATGGAGGGCCCAATCGAGGACGCATCGATCCGCTTCCGGCTCCGCGCGGGCGCCGACGACCGGCCGCCGGAGCTGAACGGGCGGAGGTTTACGTTATAATCGCGCGCGGCCCAGCCTCCCCCGGACGATAAGAGGAAGTCGTCTTGCGCGACCACGACCAACAATTCTTCGACAGCTTCATGCTGGTTCTCGGCATCCTGATCGGCGTCACGGTCGGGCTGTTCTTTCTCGCGCGAATGATCTCGCTCGAGACGCAGGGCAAGTTCGCGCTCGACGACCCGACCGTGCAGCAGCAGATCGACGAGCGCATCGCGCCGATCGGTCGGGTCGTGCTGCTCGGCGCCAAGGAGCTCGCGGAGCAGCAGGCTGCGGCCGCCGCGCTGCCGCAGCCCTCGCAGACCAAGCTCACGGGCGAGCAGGTCTTCAACATGGTCTGCTACGCGTGCCACGCGCCCCCGGGCGCGGGCGGCGCACCCGTCGTCGGCGACGCCGACATGTGGAATCCGCGCATCGCGAAGGGCCTGCCCACGCTCGAGGATCACGCGCTCCACGGCTTCCAGGGCGAGAAGGGCTTCATGCCGCCGAAGGGCGGGCGCGTGGACCTGTCGGACGAGGAGATCGTCTCGGCCGTCCAGTTCATGGTGAGCAAGGTCCAGCCGAACGCAGCGAAATAGAGCGAGCCGGCTCGTGGCCGCGCCGATGCTTGAGTGCGCCGCCGGCGCCCTTCGGTTTTCCCCGTCCGCGGCAGCGCAGCGTCGCCCCGCCGGTTCGTGGTTCGTGTGACAAAGACGACCGCCGTATCGAGCGGAGAGTCCGAGCCCACGGCCCGCCATGCGTTGCGGTTTCAGCGGCAGCACGCCTTTAAGGTGCCGGCCTTGGTCGACTCCTTGATCCCGAAGCGTTCCGAAATAATCTACGGGGGGAAAACGGGCGCCGCTCGCGCCGACACGGGGATCCAGTGCTAGTCAATTGCGTTGCCTATCAGGACGGAAAGAAGGTCGCGGACATCGCGCCGACCGAGATTCGCGACTACTTGAGCCGTCCGCGCGGCTTCGTCTGGGTCGCCTTGAACGATCCGACCGCGCCGGAGCTCGAAGCGATGCAGCGCGAGTTCGACCTGCATCCTCTCGCGGTCGAGGATGCGCAACGCGGCCATCAGCGTCCCAAGATCGAGGAATACGGCGACTCGTTGTTCACGGTGCTCCATGTCGTCGAGCCCGTCGACGACCGATTTCACGTCGGCGAGATCGCGATCTTCACGGGGCCGAACTACGTGCTCTCGGTCCGCAGCGGCACCGTGAAGGGTTTTCACGAGGTGCGCGCGCGCTGCGAGCGCGAGCCGGAGCTGCTGCGCCAGGGATCGGGCTACGTGCTCTATGCGCTCATGGACGCCGTCGTCGATCGATACTTCCCGATTCTCGATCGCCTCGAGAACGAGCTCGACGCCATCGAGCAGCGAATCTTTGCGCCGGAGAGCTCGCCCCGCGCGAACATCGAGGCGCTCTACGAGCTCAAGCAGCGCCTCGTCGTCATGAAGCATGCCGTGGCGCCGCTGCTCGAAGCGGTCTCGAACTTGGCGGGCGCGCGCGTGCCCGCGATATGCGCCGGCATCCGGGAATATTTTCGCGACGTGTCCGATCACCTGCAGCGGCTCAACCAGGCCGCCGACTCGATCCGAGACACGATCGCGACGGCCATCTCCGTCAATCTCTCGATGGTCACGCTGCAGGAAAACGAGACGACGAAGCGCTTGGCTGCCTACGGCGCGCTCGTGGCCGTTCCGACGATGATCGCGGGCATCTACGGCATGAACTTCGTGCACATGCCGGAGCTCGGCTGGCGCTATGGATATGCCGTCACGCTGCTCGTGATGGCCGCGCTGGACGGATGGCTGTTCTATCGGCTGCGCAAGGCCAAGTGGCTCTGAGCCGGCCCGAAGAGATTCCGACACGAGCCTTCCCGGGCACGGCGGGGGAGAACGATCCTCGGGTGACAGTAGATGGCTAAGCCCGTGCCCTCGACGTTCGGCGGCGGCTGCGCTTGCGGCGCAATTCGGTATGAAGCCATGGAAGCGCCGAATGCGATGGTCAATTGTCACTGTCGCGATTGTCAGCGCGCGGGCGGCGCGGGACATTCTCCAACCGTCGTGATACCCAGATCGCAGCTCCTTATTCGAGCCGGCGAGCCGAAGCTCTACGAGAGACGGAGCGAGCGCGGCAGTACGGCCACGCGGGCATTCTGCGGAGAATGCGGATCCCCGCTGTTCGCATGGAGCAGCGCCCGCCCTGAGATGGTCGGCATTCGGGCAGGAAGCCTTGACGACCCGAGCTGGTTCAAGGCGCGCGCGGACGTGTGGACACAGAGTGCGCAGGCATGGGACATCCTTGCTCCGGATACGAAGAAGCATGAGCGCGGACCTTGATTCGGCCCTGCTCGACTCGACGGTAGCCATCGAGAAAGATTGAAAGGGGAAACGGCGAAAGCTGGCGCGCCCGGAGGGATTCGAACCCCCGGCCTCTGCCTCCGGAGGGCAAACTTGGGGCCTTGACCCGCTTGGCGTTGCGCGTATCTCATTGAAATATCAGTGCGGTCTTGTGCGCACGAGTGCAAGCCTATAACATCGGCACTCACGTACGCAAGCACTTACGGCGGAAATCGCGAGCCGCAGCACGCCAATGCAGCAGCCGGACTATCGCCCCCAGCCGATCACCGTCGAGCTGATCCGTCGGCTCGACAAGGCAGCTCCACCGGAGAAACCGCGGGAGATCCGCGACCGCGCGTCAGGGCTCATCCTTCGGCACCAGTCGAGCGGCTACCTCGGGCTCTATGCGAACCTCGGCCGCGGCAAGCGCGAGCGGCTGTGCGACGCGCGCCGGATCATTGACCCGCGATCGACCTGGACGCTCGGAAAAGCCAAAGCCGAAGCGCGGCGGCTCAAGGTGCAGCACTCGGACGGCCGCGACTTCGCGGCCGAGCGCAAAGCCGAGCGCGCCGTGCCGACGCTCGAGCGCTATCTCGAGGACACGTACGGCCCGTGGCTGAAGCAGAACCGTCGCAGCGGCGAGGGAACGCTTGCCCGGCTCGAGGCCTGTTTCGTCGACCGATTCGGTGACAAAAAGCTCGCACAGATCACGCCCGCGACGCTCGAGGAATGGCGCACGGCCCGACAGCGTGATGGCGTGGCGGCCGAGACGATCAAGCGCGACGTCGGAGCGCTCCGCGCGGCACTGACCCGTGCCGTGAAGCTCGAAATCATCGCCAGCAATCCCCTACGCGGCGTCGAGACGCCCGAGGTCGACCGGCATAAGCGCGTCGTGCGCGCTCTCACGTCTGCCGAGAAAGCGGCGCTTCTAACCGCGCTCGAGGTCCGGGACGACAAGAAGCGCGCCCAGCGCGTATCGGGGAACCGCTGGAGACAGCAGCGCGGCCGTGAGCTGCTACCACCGATCGGCCATTACGCAGACGTCCTCACACCCGCCGTGATCGTCTCGCTTGAGACCGGTCTACGTCGCGGCGAGCTCTTCTCGCTCGATTGGTCCCGTGTCGACCTCGATGAGAAGACGCTGCGGGTCGAAGGCAAGACGGCGAAGACGTTCGAAACGCGAGAGATTCCGCTGAATGAGACAGCCCAAAAGACCCTTCGCAACTGGTGGCTACAGTGCGGCCAGCCTAAGGCCGAGCTCGTGTTCACGCTCGACGGCGGGAAGCTCGGCAACCTCAAGCACTCTTACCATGCCGTTCTCGAGGCGGCCGGCATCAAGCGCGAGAACCGCCGCGGCGAGCGCGTGAACTGGCATAGCCTGCGCCACACGTTCGGCACGTTGCTCGGTGCGGCCGGCGTGGATCCGACAACGCTGATGAAGCTCATGGGAC
>DASTSM010000024.1:0-5351 GCA_035760685.1 Gammaproteobacteria bacterium
TGACCGGCGCGCCCCGGCACGCGTATTGAGAGGCGCTGCGTGCATGGAAGGCAGCGACCCGCGAGGACCGCATAGCACGCCCGGCATGGGAGACCACGGTGTATTCGCAATCGACGCGGCGCGGAGCGGTTCAGCCGGGGAGCCGCGTGGGCTCGAGCGCCGCATCCTATTGCTCTTGCCATACGGGCTCGATGCGGAGCTCGCGAGGAACGAGCTCGCGGAGGCGGGGCTCGACCCCGAGCTCTGCCGGGACATCGAGGACCTAGTGTGCAAGCTCGACGAAGGCGCGGGCGTTGCCGTGATCGGCGAGGAGGTACTCGCCGGCCGTGCAGCCGAGCAGCTTTTTCGGGTCTTCGACGCGCAACAGACGTGGTCGGACCTTCCTGTCATCGTGCTGATTCGAGACGACGGCCCGCTTCCGGAGTCGCTCGCGCCGCTGCGCGCGTTCGAGCGGCACGCGAAGATCAAGACGACGTTCCTGCAGCGTCCGGTGCCGTCGCTCTCGCTCGTGAGCTCGATCCGCGCCGGGCTCAAGTCCCGGCTGCGCCAGTATCAAGTGCGCGATCTGCTCGCCGAGCTCAACGACGACGTCCGCCAGCGCGACGACTTCCTTGCGATGCTGGGCCACGAGCTCAGAAACCCCGTGAGCTCGATCGGCTATGTCGCTGAGCTGTTCGAGATGGCGGGCCTCGAGCTCAGGCCGGAGCGCGCGGCGTGGGGCGCGCGTGTCATCAGTCGACAGGTGCGGCACCTCTCGCGCCTGCTCGACCAGCTGCTCGACGTCGCCCGCGTACAGAGCGGGAAGATCGAGCTCGAGAAGGAACCCGTGGATCTGTGCAGCGTCGTCGAGCAGTGCGTCGAGTCGGGCGATGCTTCCGGCGGCTGCCGCCAGTTGACGGTCAAGCTCTCCGCATGCTCCGTGACGGTCCTCGGCGATCGGGTCCGGTTGTGCCAGGTCGTGAACAACCTGCTCGAGAATGCGGTCAAGTACACGGCCGACGGCGGCCGCGTCGAGATCGAGGTCGCCCGCGACGGCAGCGACGCGATCCTCGCGGTCAGCGACAACGGCCGCGGCATGAGCGCGGCGACGTTGAGCCAGGTCTTCAAGCCGTTCTATCAGGAGGCGCGTACGCGCACGGGCCGCTCTGCCGGGCTCGGCCTCGGCCTCGCAATGGTCGAGAACCTCGTGCGTCTGCACGGCGGCACGATCGCCGCCGCGAGTCCCGGCGAGGGGCTCGGTTCCCGCTTCGAGATGCGGCTGCCGCGCCTGCACGGCGAGGCGGCCGGCGAGCCGGAAGCTAAAGTCGAGCGCTCGGCGAGCGGCGGCTCGCTGCGCCTGCTCATCGTCGAGGACAACGTCGAGGTGGCAAAGCTGTTTGCAATGCTTCTCAAGACGTTAGGACATCAATCTCACGTTGTACATAACGGCTTGGAAGGCGTCGAGGCCGCGACGGCGTCGCCTCCGGACCTCGCCTTCGTCGACATCGGCTTGCCCGACATCGACGGTGCCGAAGTGGCGCGCCGCATCCGCGCGAAGTTTCCCGACGGCGGGCCGCGTCTCGTCGCGCTGACCGGCTTTCCGGAGAGACCGGAGGACGGGGGCGTCTTCGACGACTATCTGCTGAAGCCGGTGAGCCGGCAACGCGTCGAAGAGTTGTTGCGGACGATTTGACCGGCTGCTCGCGGGTCCCGAGCCGTCGAATTCGAGGGCCGCGACCGCGTAGGCGTTCGTGGCATGTCGCTTGCATTTCGGCGTGCGGGCGGGCGCGGGACCGCACCGGGTCAGCGGAGTGTATTCTCGTTTCGAGCGAAATCCGCAATCTTCGAGCCGCCTTCGCGAGGCGGATCCGGCGAGGCACGGAGGTTCTCGTTTTGATCGGAGCGCTCGCACCGCTCGGCGTGCGTGCGCTCGAGGTCGAGATCACGGGGCTGCCGCCGGATCTCGAGAAGAACGTGCGCGCCTTTCTGTCGATCCCTTCGATCCCCTCGAGCGCCTCGCTCGCGCAGACGTCCGGTAGCGAGGGCCAGGAGGCGAAGCAGGGCGACGAGGGCAAGAAGGGCGAAAAGGGCAAGAAGAGCAAGAAGAGCAAGAAGAGCGAGAAGAGCAAGGAGAGCGAGCAGAGCGAGGCGGACAGGGCGGCTCAGGACGCCAAGGAAGCGAAACAGGAAATCACGGAGCAGCGCCTGCGGCGTTTCGTCCGCGAAGCTCCGGAGCAAATTCGCGCGGCGCTGCAGCCGTTCGGGTATTACGATCCGAAGATTTCCGAATCGGCCGAGCGGCGCGACGACGAGTGGGTCATCCGCTATGCCGTCGACCCCGGCGAGCCGACGGTCATCGGCAACGTCGACATCGACGTCCGCGGCGAGGGCAGCAACGACCCGCGCGTTCAGGCAGCGCTGCGCGGCATCCGGATCGCTCGAGGCGACGTCCTGAACCATCAGCGCTACGCGACGGCCAAGCAGCGGCTTTTGCAGGCGGCCAACGACGCGGGCTATATCGATGCGTCGTACGAGCGCGCCGAGATGCTCGTCCGTCCGAAGGACCGCGAGGCCGATATCTACCTAATCCTCGACACGGGCCCCCGCTATTACTTCGGCAACATCTCGATCGAGCAGGACATCTTGGACCCGAGTTTCGTCGCGCGCTTCGTTCCGATCGAGCCCGGCAGCCCCTTCGAGACCGATCGCCTGCTGGCCTTGCAGCAATCGCTGAACGACAGCGGCTACTTCAGCAGCGTGACCGTCGAAGTCGAGCGCGAAGAAGCCGAGAACCATCGCATTCCCGTCGTCGTCCACACGACTCCGCGCCCGACGCAGGACTACCAGATCGGCTTCGGCTACGGGACGGACACGGGCCCGCGGGTAAGCCTCGGCGTCGAGCTCAGGCGGCTCAACCGCTCGGGCCATCGTTTCCGCGCGGATTTCAGGCTCTCGTCCATCGAGCAGACGGCCGCCACGGAATACCGCATCCCGATTCGCGACGTCGCCACCGATTACCTCGCGTTCCGCACGACGCTCGGCGCCCTCGACGTCGGCGACTGGAACACGCAACAGCTCGTGCTCGGCGCGAGCTGGCATAACCAATGGCGGCGCGCGCAGCACCGCCTCTACGTGACGGCTCAGCGCGAGCGCTACTGGACGGCCGCGAGCCCGGCCGAGCAGACCGGGGATTTGTTTTTTGCCGGAGTCCAGCTGAGCCGTCAGGAAGCCGACGACCTCATCTATCCGCGCAACGGCTATTCGTGGTCGGGTGATTTGCGCGCGGGCTCCGACGCGCTCGGCTCCGTCGTGAGCTTCGAGCGGCTCTACCTCGCGGCGAACCTCGTGCGTCCGATCGGCAAACGCATGCGGTACTTGATGCGCGTCGAATACGGCGCGTTAGACGTCCGTGATCTCGCGCTGCTGCCGCCCTCGCAGCGCTTCTACGCCGGCGGCGAGTCGAGCGTGCGCGGGTACGCGTATCAAGCCCTGAGCCCGTCGGGACCGGAGGGCGACAGCCTCGGCGGCCGCTATCTATTGACGGGCAGCGCGGAGCTCGACGTGCTCATCGTCGGCGACTACGGCGCCGCCTTCTTCTACGACGCCGGCAACGCCGCGAACGACCCATGGCCGAAGCTCAAGCGCGGCGTCGGCGTCGGGCTTCGCTGGCGCTCGCCCGTCGGCATGGTCGGCATCGACCTTGCGCACCCGCTCGACGACCCCGAGACGAGCTTTCGCCTGCACCTGCACATCGGGGCGGAGCTGTGAAGCGCGGCTCGGCCCTCGGGCTCGGGATCGCGGCCGCGGTCGTCGTCGTAGTCGCCGCGGCGCTCGCGTGGCTCGTCGGGACCCGCAGCGGGCTCGAGTTTGCGTGGAGGCAGCTCGCGGGCCGGCTGCCGGAAGGCATCGAGGTCGGTGCGCTGGACGGCCGGCTGCTCGGCCCCCTGCGCGCGACGAACGTCGTGCTCGACGCCGCCGGCATGCACGTCGAGATCGCTCGCCTCGAGATGCGCTGGCACCCCTCCCGTCTCCTTCACCGGACGTTCGACATCGAGCGCCTCACGCTTTCGGGCGTGGAGGCGACGAAGCGTTCCGCGCCCGCCCCCGCGGAGGCGACGGCGCCGACCTTGCCCGAAAGCGTCGCGCTGCCCCTCGACGTCGAGGTGCGCGCCGCATCGGTGGAGGATCTGCGCTACTTCTCGAGCGCGGACGCCGCGCCCGTCGACGTCGACCGCGTCGAGCTCGCGGCGACGCTCGCGCGCGAGCGATGGGCGGTGCGCGACCTCGCGATCGCCGCGCCGCGCTTCTCGGCGGCCGGGCGCGTGAGCCTCGTTCCGAGCGGAGACTACGCGACGGATGCCGAGCTCGACTGGACGCTGCACTGGCCCGAGCATCCGGACGCGCGCGGCAAGACCGTCGTCGCAGGAAACCTCGACCGACTCACGATCGGCCAGACCGTCGATGATCCGTACGGCCTCGACGCCCGGCTCGCGATCACGAAGCTCCTGTCCGCTGCCGAGCTCGACGGCCGCATCGAAGCGCGGCCGAGCCCCGCGGCGATCGGCGTCGCGGCGCCCGTCGAGACGATCTCCGCGACGGCGATGGTCGGCGGCTCGCTCTCGGCCGTCGACGTCGTCGGCCGTGCCGTGCTCGGGGCCGGCCGGCTCGGCGAAGCCGCGATTTCCATCGACGCGACCTACGCTGCGGACGCGCTCGACGTCCGCTCCCTCGAAGTCACGGAGCCGAGCGCCCACGGACGACTGACTTTGGCGGGCAAGGTCGCGCTCGCGCCCCAGATCGACGTCGCGCTCGCGGGGGACTGGCAGTCCCTCTCGTGGCCGCTCGTCGGCGAGCCCGTCGTCGAGAGTCCGAAAGGGAGCCTGCGCCTCTCGGGCGCTCCGGAGGCGCTGCGGGCGGACTTGTCGGCGACGGTCGGGGCGAAGGGCGGCGTCGATGGGATGGTCCGCCGCAACGGCGATAAGCTCGATGCGAGCCTCGCGTGGCACGACCTCGCGTGGCCTGCCGAAGCGCCCGAGGCCGAGAGCGAGTCCGGCAAGATCGACGTCGAGGGCACGGTGGACGACTATCGCTTCACGCTCGAGGCCGGCCTCGCGCTGTCGAGCGGCCGGACCGAAGGGCGACTCAGCGCGGCCGGAAGCGGCAGCCTCGAGGCCGTCGACATCGAGCGCATCGAAGCGGAAGCGCTCCGCGGGAAGCTATCCGGCCACGCCGCCGTGCAGCTTCGGCCGAGCCTTCGAGCGAGCGTCGCATTGACCGCCGACGGACTCGACCCGTCGGTGCTCGACAGTGCATTGCCGGGCCGTATCGACGCGCGCATCGAGGCGGACGGAGGGCTCGAAGACGAGGGCGCG
>DASTSM010000025.1:0-8099 GCA_035760685.1 Gammaproteobacteria bacterium
GAATCGGCTCCGACCCCATTTCTTTTTCACGCGAGCTCCGGGCGGTTGCGGAACTGGTCCAGAGCCTCGGGGTTCGCGAGCGCGTCGAGATTCGGGGAGGGCCGGCCGTGGACGGCGTCGCGCACGGCGGCCTCGACGAGCTTACCGTTCAAGGTCCGCGGGATGTCCGTGACCTCGAGAATCTTCGCCGGCACGTGCTTCGGGCTCGCGTCGCGTCGGAGCGACGTGCGGATCGACTGCTCGAGCTTCGCGTCGAGCCGGCACCCCTCGCGCAAGCGCACGAAGAGCACGATGCGCGTGTCGCCCTGCCACTCCTGCCCGACCGCGATGCACTCCGCGACCTCGGGCAGGCTCTCGACGACGCGATAGATCTCGGCCGTGCCGATGCGCACACCGCCCGGGTTCAGCACGGTATCCGATCGGCCGTAGATGATGAGACCGTCGCGGGGCGTGAGCTCCGCGTAGTCCCCATGCCGCCAGACGCCCGGGAAGCGCTCGAAGTAGGCCGCGTGAAAGCGCTCGCCGCCGGGATCGTGCCAGAAGCCGAGCGGCGTCGAGGGAAACGGCGACGCGCAGACGAGCTCACCCTTTTGCCCGCGCACCGCATGTCCGTGCTCGTCGAAGATCCGCACGTCCATGCCGAGCCCGAGGCACTGGAGCTCGCCGCGATAAACGGGCAAGAGCGGATTGCCGAGTGCGAAGCACGAGATGATGTCGCTGCCGCCCGAGATCGACGCGAGCTGCACGTCGCGCTTGATCTTGCCGTAGACGTAGTCGTAGCTCGCGGGCGCGAGCGGCGAGCCCGTCGAGGTTATCGTGCGCAGCGCGCCGAGATCGGCCTCGTCGCACGGCGCGCAGCCGGATTTGTCGAGCGCCGCAAGGTAGCTCGCGCTCGTGCCGAACACCGTGATGCCCTCGCGCTCCGCGATACGCCAGAGCGCCGCCGGGTCCGGGTGCAGCGGCGCGCCGTCGTAGAGCACGACGGTCGAGCCGCCCGCGAGCGCCGAGACGAGCCAATGCCACATCATCCAGCCGCACGTCGTGAAATAGAACACGACGTCGCCTGCGCCCACGTCCGTGTGCAGCAGGTGCTCCTTGCGGTGCTGGAGCAGCGTGCCGCCCGCGCCGTGCACGATGCATTTCGGCGCGCCGGTCGTGCCCGACGAATAGAGAATGTAGAGCGGGTGCGCAAACGGGTAAGGCGTCAGCGACGGCGAGGCGGTTCCCGACGTCAAATCCTCGAAGCGCAGCACCTTCGGCCCCGCGTTCGCGAGCGCGTCGAGCGCGGGCCGCTCGTCGAGGCGGCCGAAGACGATGACGGCCTCGAGCGAAGGGATCGCGGCCGCGACCTCGAGCACGGTGGCGAGCGAGGAGATGCGCTTTCCGCGATAGACGTACCCGTCGGCGGCGACGAGCACCTTCGGCTCGATCTGCCCGAAGCGCTCGAGCACGGCGCGCGTGCCGAAATCCGGCGAGCACCCGGACCAGATCGCGCCGCGTCCCGCCGCCGCGAGCATCGCGACGACGGCGGGCGCCGCGTTCGGCACGAGGCCCGCGACGCGATCGCCGGCGCCGACGCCGAGCGACGCGAGCGCGGCCTCTAGGCAGCCGACCTGACGCCGAAGGTCTTCCCAGCCGAGCTCGGTGCGCTCGCCTTGCTCGCCGAGCGAGACGATGGCCGTGCCCTGCGCGCCGGCCGGCAGCAGGTTCTCCGTGAAGCTGAGCTCCGCGCCTTCGAACCAGCGGGCGCCCGGGAATCGATCGAAATCCTCGACGACGCTGCGGGCGCGCGTCGCGAGCTTGACGCCCGTGAATTCGGCGACCGCGCTCCAGAACGGCGCGGGCTCCGCGATGCTCCACGCGTGCAGCGCGCGGTAGTCGCGGACCTCGCGCGGCGCGCGCGCGGCCATGAACGCGGACAGGTGCGACGCGGCGGCTCGCTGCGCCGAGGGCGTCCAAATGGGTTCCGGTTCTGCTGCCATGGCGGGAAAGCCTGCGATGTTACAATGCCGGGCCTTCCGCCACAGCCTGCCACGTCATGCCAGCGACTCGTGAGACTGCGCCGCGGGAAACGCTCGACTTCGACGTCGTCGTCGTCGGCGCCGGCCCCGCCGGTCTCGCGGCCGCGTACCGGCTCGGCCGGCTGGCCGCGGACGACGGGCGCGAGCTCGCCGTCTGCGTCATCGAGAAGGGCGCCGCCGTCGGCTCGCACATCATCTCGGGGGCGATCCTCGACCCGCGCGCATTGAACGAGTTTCTGCCGGACTGGGCGGAGCAGGGCGCGCCCATCGGCGTCGAGGCCGCGAACGACGAGGTGCGATGGCTGCTCGGCCCGAAGCGCAGCGCCCGCGTGCCGGAGGCCTTCGTGCCGGTTCCGATGCGGAACGGCGGCTGCTACGTCGCGAGCCTCGGCAAGCTCTGCCGCTGGCTCGGCGAGCAGGCCGAAGCGCAAGGGTGCACGATCCTACCCGGCTTCGCGGCGACCGAGGTGCTCTACGACGATCGCGGCCGCGTCGCCGGCGTCGTCACGGGCGATCGCGGCCGCGCGCGCGACGGAAGCCCGAAGCCGAACTTCGAGCCGGGCTACGAGCTTCGCGCGAAGTACGTGATCTTCGCGGAGGGCTGCCGCGGGAACTTAGGCCTCGCGCTCGAGGCGCGATTCGACCTCCGGCACGGCCGCGACCCGCAGCACTACGGCCTCGGCCTCAAGGAGATCTGGGAAGTGCCCGCGGAGCGCCATCGCTTGGGCACCGTGATGCACACGCTGGGCTGGCCGCTCGACGGCCGGACCGACGGCGGCGGGTTCCTCTATCACGCGGGCGAAGGGCAGGTCTATGCGGGCTTCGTGGTCGCGTTGAGCTACCGGAATCCGCACCTCGATCCCTTCGCGGAGCTCCAGCGCTGGAAGCGCCACCCGGCCGTCGCGGACGTGCTGGCGGGCGGCCGGCGCATCGCCTACGGCGCGCGCGCCGTGAACAAGGGCGGGTACTCGTCGCTGCCGAAGCTCGTCGTGCCCGGCGGCCTGCTCGTCGGCTGCGAGGCGGGCTTCCTGAACCCGGCGCGGATCAAGGGCACGCACACCGCGATGAAGACGGGCATGCTGGCCGCCGAGGCCGTGTTCGCCGCGCTCGCGTCCGGAGACGGCGGCGGCGGCGAGCTCTCGAGCTACGCGGACGCCGTCGCGCGCTCGTGGGTCGCGGAGGAGCTGTACGCCGCGCGCAACTTCAGCGCCGGTCTCGCGCGCTTCGGCCGGCTCGGCGGCGCGGCCCTTGCGTTCGTCGAGCACAATCTGCTGGGCGGCCGCTCGCCACTCACCTTGCGCCACCCCGAGCCGGACTACGCGACGCTCGTGCCGGCCGAGCGCGCCGCGCCGATTCGCTATCCGGCCCCCGACGGCCGGCTCTCGTTCGACCGCCCGTCGTCGGTCTACCTCTCCGGCACCGCGCACGAGGAGGATCAGCCCTGCCACCTCGTGCTCGCCGATCCCGCGGTGCCGATCGAGCGCAATCTCCCGCTCTACGACGAGCCCGCGCAGCGCTACTGCCCGGCCGGCGTCTACGAGGTCGTGCGCGGCGCGGACGGGGAGCCGCGCTTCCAGATCAACGCCGCGAACTGCGTGCACTGCAAGGCGTGCGACATCAAGGACCCGGCCCAGAACATCACGTGGACGCCGCCCGAGGGGGGTGGCGGGCCGAATTATCCGGCGATGTGAGGTCCGGCTCGGGCCCGGGCTCGCGCTCTGGCTCGGGTTCGTCCCCGGGCAGCGGCTCGGCCTCGAGCTGGGCGGCCGCTTCGAGGTCGGGCTCGCCGAGGTGTGCGAGGATGCGCTCCCGGCAGGCTCGCATGAGGCTGCGCGGCGAATCGAAGTCGGCCGGCGCGAGCGGCTCGCAGATGCGAACCTCGATCGCGCCGGGCGCGGGCAGCAAGCGGTTCGAGGGCAGCATGGCGCGCGAGCCGAAAATCACGGCCGGCACGACGGGCAGCCCGGCCTTCGACGCCGCCGCGAACCCGCCGAGCTGAAAGGCCTTGAGGCCGGGCCGGGGGTCGATCATGCCCTCCGGGAACAGGGCGAGCGCCTCCCCGCCGACGGCGGAAGCGACGAGGCTCCGGACCGTGCGGTGCCGGTGCGTCGCGTCTTTCCGGTCGACGAATCGCGAGCCGAGCCGGCTCAGCACGAAGCCGGCGATCGGCACGGCGGCCATCTCCTGCTTGATGAGGAACGTGAAGCTCGGCGGCAGGGCCGCCGTCAGGACGATGCCGTCGAGGTAGCTCGCGTGATTCGCGACGACGACGCAGGTCGAGTCGGGCAGTCCCGGCCCGTGCACTTTGAGAGGGCTGCCGAGGGCGATGAAAAACAGCCTCGCCCCGGCTCGGGCCGCCCGGCGGCGCCGGCGTAGGCCCGGCGTCAGGGCGAATACGACGCAGAGGGGGATGACGATCGCGAGCAGCGCGGCCCACGCGTACGCTCCGTAAACGGCCCTCGCGGCCGCTCTAAGCAAGGCGCCCATGCCCATGGTTATGTGAATTGCCGGGTGAGCCGCAGCGATGCGGCGAGAGAGGTGGAGGTCATTTTCTGCGACACGGATACCTTTATGTTAATGCCCGCATGATTTGTGATGCTGGTCACCGACCCACGCAGCGCCGCTCGCGCATACTCGACTCGCACGGCTTGGAGCCAAGGCTCGGACCACCTCTTGCAATGTTCTGAATCATATCGGTTTTCGCCGTTCTTGCAGAGACCTCTCTCGAGACCGCGAAAAGGACCGGCCGAATCGCTGCAAGGCCGCCCTGCGCCGAGGCGAGGGGCGGCTTTCCGTTAGACATCGAAGATGGCGCATAACTTCTTGCACACGGACTCGGCAGAGGCGCGGAGTAAACTGCCCGGCGATCCCAAAACGCTGATCGATCGCTTCCTCGACGCTATTTGGATGGAGCGCGGTCTGTCGGAGAACACGCTGGGCGCGTACCGTGCCGATCTGCTCGCCTTGACGCAGCGGCTCGACCAGCGCTGCGTCGCGCTCGTGCGCGCGGGGCGGGCCGATATCCTCGACTACATCGCCTGGCGCGTCGAGGGCGGCGCGAAGCCGCGCTCGACGGCGAGGCAGCTCTCGAGCTTTCGGCGCTTCTACCGCTATCTGCTCCGCGAGGGCGCCATCTCGGAGGATCCGACCTCCGACATCGCGATGCCGAAAATCGGCCGCGCGCTGCCGCAGTCCCTGACCGAGGACGAGGTCGAGGCGCTCCTGGCCGCGCCGAACGTGACCGAGCCCCTCGGCCACCGCGACCGAGCCATGCTCGAAGTGCTCTACGCGACGGGCGTCAGGGTCTCCGAGCTCATCAACCTGCGCATGACGCAGCTGAATCTGAATCAAGGCGTGCTGCGCATCATCGGCAAGGGCGACCGCGAGCGCTTGATCCCGCTCGGCGACGAAGCGCAGGACTGGCTGCGCGAGTTCATCGGCGGTCCGCGCGTCGAGATCCTGCTCGAGCGGCAGACCGACTTCCTGTTCCCGACGCGGCGCGGCGACCGCATGACCCGGCAGGCCTTCTGGCACATCATTAAGCGCTACGCGAAGAAGGCCGGCGTGACGAAGAAGCTGTCGCCGCACACGGTCCGGCACGCCTTCGCGACGCACCTGCTCAACAACGGCGCGGACCTCCGCGTCGTGCAGCTGCTGCTCGGCCACAGCGACGTCTCGACGACGCAGATCTACACGCACGTCGCCCGCGAGCGCATGAAAGAGCTGCACAACCGCCACCACCCCCGCGGCTGAAAAACCAGCCGGCCCCGGAAATTGGGGTCAGACCCGATTTTCCGATGCGCCCCCGGAACGAAAATGGGGGTCAGAGCCGAATTTTCGAGCAGCCCCCGAAAGGCGGCGGGTCGCCGGAACGAAAAATGGGGGTCGGAGCCGATTTTCGGACGAGCCGCGAAGAGGCGGCCGGGCGCCGTGCGGGCCTTTCCGCTTTCCGCGCCGGCTCCCGGCCCGTTAGAATCGGCCCGTTCGTCCGGATCGGACGGCCGGTGGTTTAGGAGAGCGCAGTGAACATCAGATGGATCGTGCTGCCGTTGGGTCTTTTGGCATCGGCCGCCTGGGCCGACGGCGCGCCGCTCACCAAGGAGCAAATCGCCGCGAAGCTCAACAACGTCTCGCCGAGCGACATTACCGAGTCGCCGCTGCCCGGCGTCTATCAGGTCAAAGCGGGCTCGTCGGTCGCCTACGTGAGCGCCGACGGCCGTTACTTCATCGAGGGCGACATCTACGATCTCTCGACGAGCGAGAACCTGACCGAGGACACGCGCGCGCAGGCCCGGGCGGCGCTCTTGAGCGGCGTTTCGCGCGACGACATGATCGTGTTCACCCCTAAGGACGGCAAGGTCAAGCACACGATCACGATGTTCACCGACATCGATTGCGGCTATTGCCGGCAGTTCCACCGCGACATCGACAAAGTTACGGCGCTCGGCATCGAGGTCCACTATCTTTTCTATCCGCGCACGGGACCGAACACCGAATCCTGGACCAAGGCCGAGGAGGTCTGGTGCGCCAAGGACCGCAAGAGCGCGCTCACGAAAGCGAAGCTCGGCGGCGCCCTGCCGAAGTCGACGTGCGCGGACAATCCGGTCGAGGAGCACTGGGAGCTCGGGCGTGAGGTCGGCGTGCGAGGCACGCCCGCGATCTTCGCCGAGAACGGCGAGCTGCTCGGCGGGTATCTCACGCCCGACGAGCTCGAGAAGCGGCTCGAGGGCGAGGCGAAGCCGAACTGACCGAGCTTCGGTCGCCAGCCGGCGCGGCGCCATTGCTCTGCGCATTTGCGGCGGCCGCCCCAGGGGCGCGCGCGCAACACTCGGCGCTCTAGGCTGCAGCCCGCATGGAATGGATCACCTCGGCCGAGGCTTGGATCGCTCTCGCGACGCTCACGCGGCTCGAGATCGTTCTCGGCATCGATAACATCGTCTTCATCTCCGTGCTCGTCGGCCGGCTGCCGGAGCATCAGCGCGACCGGGCGCGGCGGCTCGGCCTCTCGCTCGCGATGATCACGCGCATTCTGCTGCTTCTCGCGATCACCTGGATCATGCGGCTCCAGCGCGATCTCTTCACGGTGCTCGACGTCGGCTTCTCGGGCCGCGACCTCGTGCTGATCGGCGGCGGCCTCTTCCTGCTCGCGAAATCGACGAGCGAGATTCACGAGAACCTCGAAGGCGGCGACGGCGAGCACGGCGCGCCGAAGCGCGTCACGTTCTCGAGCGTGCTGATCCAGATCGCCTTGCTCGATATCGTCTTCTCGCTCGACTCCGTCATCACGGCCGTCGGCATGGCCGACTACGTCGCCGTCATGATCATCGCCGTCGTGCTCGCGGTCGGCGTCATGATGTTCGCGGCCGGGCCCATCGGCCGCTTCGTCGACACGCACCCGACGATCAAGATGCTCGCGCTGAGCTTCTTGATCCTGATCGGCGTTGCGCTGATCGCGGAGGGCGTCGAGCTCCACATCCCGAAGGGCTACATCTACTTCGCGATGGGGTTCTCGGTCGCCGTCGAGATGCTGAACCTGCGCTTGCGCAGCCGGCGCGAGCTCGTGCGCTTGCACAAGCATCCGCCGTCGTCCAACGGAGAGCCTAGAGAAGGAGTCTAGAGACGTCTATACTTCGGGGCCTTGCTTTGCGCCCGAGTGGCGGAATTGGTAGACGCAGCGGACTCAGACAAAAGTTGAGCCCCCGCGGAGAAATTCGCGGGGTGGAGCCCGTCAAATTCGGTGAAGGCCCTGAGGACCTCGAGCTTACGCCGAGCCAAGCCCTGGTCGTCCAGGGAAGGTGTAGAGAGCAGACGGCGGGCACCTAAGGTCGGAAGGCTAAGGTGAAGGCGTGCTCCAGACCACAAACCCGGGATGTGCCGGGGCGGCGAAAGCCGAAGTGGTACGAAAATCCGCCGCCCTAAAAAGGCGTGTCGGTTCGACTCCGACCTCGGGCACCACATTCTCCGACGATAAACGGGGAGGTTCCGTGTTGAGCCCTGACCCCGCATTGCAGGAGTTGCTTCCACAAAACAAAGTCAGCCTCGTTCCGAGCAGGGGCAAATACGTGAATGTGAGTGTGT
>DASTSM010000026.1:0-2932 GCA_035760685.1 Gammaproteobacteria bacterium
CTTTTTCGGCCCAGGCCGGCCGCGGCTTTTACGAGCAGATCGAGCACGCGATCGAGGTCGGCGACGACGAGCCCATCTTCGATTTCTCGAGGATGCCGAAGGACTGGCGTCCGCCCGAGCCGCGCGACGCGCAGGCTCGAAGCATGAAGAGCGCAAGCGCGCGCGCCGGGGGAGGCTGAGCCGCCGCTCGCGGAGGCCGAGCTCTGCTCGAGCAGGCGCAATCGTCGCGCACGCCGAGCCCGGCTCAGAGGGCGAGTTTGTTGTGCGGCGCATGAGTCCCAGGGCCGCGAGCGCCGCCGCCGTGCGTCTATACTCCCCTCATGTGGCCCCGAATCCTCATCGTCGCAGGGTTGTTCGTCATCGCGGCGGTGGTCGCGGTGTGGCTCATGTCCGACGGCGGAGGCGGTTCCGCGCCGCCGCCGCAGCGCATCGCCGCCGCGCGGTTTCTCTGCGACGGCGACAAGCGCATCGACGCGACGTTCTACGCGAGCGCGGCGAAGCCCGCGCCGAGCCGGGGACGGCCGGCGCCGCCGGGCGGCTCCGTTCATGTCGAGCTTTCCGACGGCCGCGAGGCCGATCTGCCGCAGACGGTGTCGGCCGACGGTGCACGGTATGCCGATGCGGACGAGTCCCTCGTCTTCTGGAACCGCGGCAACGGCGCGTTCGTGATCGAGAACCGCGAACAGACCTATACGGACTGCATCGCGGTCGCGCCCGACCCGGGCGGCCTGCCGGGCGAGTACGCCGGAAGCATCGATACGGCCGCCGCTCCCAGCGCCGACGACTCGGGCGCCCGGGCCTCGGGCGGCGGGGCGCCCGGAGCGGACGCTCGAGCTCGTCCGCCTGCGCGCGATGCGCGCGTGCGCTTCTCGATACGCTATCCGGCGGGCTACGCCGTCGATGCCGCCTACGCCTATGAGGCGCTCGGCCCCGGCAAAGCGATTCGCGGCGTCAAGCTCACGATCCCGCCCTCGCTCGCGGCCGGCACGAATCTCGGTGCGGACACTTATCTATCGGTCGAGGCCGTGCCGCGCGGCGACTCGTGCTCGGCGGACCGCTTTCTCGGCGCCGGAAGCGGCGCGGCGGCCGTCACCGAGGGCGGCACGACGTATTCGGTCGCGAAAGCGGCCGGTGCCGGCGCCGGTAACCGCTACGAGGAGACCGTCTACGCGCTGCTCGGCACCGACCCCTGCACGGCCGTGCGCTATTTTGTGCACTATGCGGTGATGGAGAACTACCCGCCCGGCGCCGTGCGCGAATTCGACCGGCAAGCGCTGATCGCCCAGTTCGACGCGATTCGCCGGACCATGACCGTGCTGCGGTAACGGCACGCGCGCGTGCACGGGCGGCGCGACGCCCGGTGCACGACGGGCGCGGACGCCATGGGCCGCGCGTCGCCGTGTTGCGACACACGGAGCGCCGCCCGCCGGATTGTTTCGCGCGGTCGGTCACATCGCCACGGCCGCGCAGACTTTATCGTGACGGCCATGCCAGGGCCGCCCGACCCCTCCCTCGACGCTTTCCCGGACTCGCCTTATGCGGCCGAGCTGCAGCGCGGCGCGCTGGGCAATTTCTCGCCCGAGCTCGAGCGCGAGTACGTGAGGGCGGGGCTGTCCGACAAGCGGATGCTGATCCGGGCCGCGTGCCTGCTCGCCGTGCTCCTGAGCGCGCTGCGCGGAATCGAAAACGCGGTCCGCGGCTTTCCCGACTACACGGATCCGCTGCTCCTCTTGAGCGTGCTTCTCGGCTCGGTCGTGCTCACGTGCCTAGCTTTCTGTCCCGCCTACGAGCGCTGCTATCTGCCCGCCGCCCGAATCGTCGTGCCCGCCCGCAATGCGGCGGGGGCGTTCGTGATCGGCGCCGCGGCCGCGCACGGCCAGGTCGAGCTCCTCATGCTTCTCTCCCTCATGGTCATCGGGCCGTTCTTCTTCGTCGGCTTCAGCTTGCGCATGGCGCTCTTCTCCGTCGTCGGCACGGTCTTGTCGTTCGCCGTCTCCGCCGACCTCTTCGCCTTGCCCGCGCACGTCGCGCTTCATGCGGAAGCGTTCCTGATCATGGCGGTCACGGCATCCGCGTTCGGCGCGCGGCATTTCGAGAGGCGCTTGCGGCGCAGCTTTCTCGAGGACCGGCTCATCAAGGAGCTCGCCGCGAGCGACGCCTTGACGGGCACGAAGAACCGCCGCGTGTTCGCCGAGCACCTGGGTCGAGTGTGGCAACAAGCGGCCGAGGACGGACGCACGCTCGCGATCCTCCTGATCGACGTCGATCACTTCAAGGCCTACAACGATCGCTACGGACACCAGGCCGGCGACGATGCGCTGCGCACGACGGCGAAAGCCGTCCAGACGCTCGTCACGCGTCCGCTCGACGTGCTCGCCCGCTACGGCGGGGAGGAATTCGTGGCGATCCTCTACGACGTCGGGCGCGACGAGGCCGAAGAGGTCGCCCGCGCGATGTGCGAAGCCGTGCGCGAGTCGGGCATCGAGCATCGAGGCGGGGTCGTACCCGTGCTCACGATCAGCATCGGCGTCGCGGTCATCGAGCCGAACCTCGAGCGCAATCCGCGCGGCGCGCTTCAGCTCGCGGACGAGGCGCTCTATGAAGCGAAGACGAAGGGGCGGAATCGCGTCGAGGTCATGGACGACGTGGAGTACCGCCGCCTCGTCACGGGAGTCTTCGCCAAGGCCTCTATCGTCCGCAGCGCGTGACGCCCGGCGAAATCCTCGGGACGCTCCGATCGAGCGGCGCCGAGCGTCCGTCGCGAGCCGGTCTTATCGACGCCGCGCGCATCCCCGCGGCTGTGTGTAAAATCGCGGCATGACGCAAGGACTGCGTTCTTCCCGCCCTTCGACACGTTGAACTTCAGGCGATGAGAGCAGCACGACTCTTGCCGCTGATCGTCGCGTGCGCCCTATTCATCGAGAACATGGAT
>DASTSM010000027.1:0-5357 GCA_035760685.1 Gammaproteobacteria bacterium
GCCGTCTCGGGGCTCTTCTTCGACGGCACGCTGCGGCCGATGGCGTTCACGATGTTCGTGGCGTCCGTCGCCGCGAACGCGAGCGGCCTCCTGACGAGGAGCCGCGCGCGGGCGCGCGCCGCGAAGGAGAGCACGAGCGCCGTCGGCGCCGAAAGTCGATAGCCGGCAGGCTCCCGCCCACGGGATCTCGCGATCTCGCGTCATCGCGATCTCGCGTTACCGCGAGCTTCGCGTTATTGATCGTCGCCCGGGTGGCTTTCGCAGCTCACGTCGTCGTTCCAATCGACGAACGCGCCCTGCGGATTGTCCCGCCACGCCCACACGTGGAGCTCGAAGAACGCGGCGAGGCCAAAGCGGTTCGGGCTCCCCACGAAGTTGAACACCTGACCCTCGAGAACCGGAGGCTGCCCCATGTGAGCCGCGAGCCAGCTGTCCGCATCCACGAGGTACTCCACGCCCACGAGGCGCAGCCGACCTCCCCTCGGCTCGTAAATCAGCGCCTCGGGCTGCGTGGCATCGATCTGGCCGTCCATGAAGAGGCCCAGGTTGACGTAGTGAATACCCATCGCGCCGTGATCGGGCCCGCTCACGCACCCTAGGAAGGGACCGTACTCGGACCCCATCGCCGCATTCGCGTCGGCGAACTGGCGCGTCGCGTCGCGGACGATGCGCACGAGCTTTGCCGGAGGCTCTGCGTGATGGCTCTGCCAGTGGTCGTGCTCGTCGGCTGACGCGGCGAGCGGCGCCGCGAGCGCCAGCGTGCCGGCCAACGCCCGCGACATAATTCGCGTCGTCGTCTTCGTCGTCTTCGTCGTTATCATTCGCGCTCTCCTTTCGACTCCGGCTCGGCTTTCTCTCGCCCGATTCATGCCGCGATGTTGCCGGCCGTGGTAGGCTCTTGTCGGGGGAAAACGAGGGGAAAATCGAGGGAGCACGGGGGATCGCGGCATGGCACGATTCGGCTCGTTCGAGATCGACTCCGATCGCCGCCAGCTCCTGCACGGGGACGGCCAGATCCATCTGACTCCCAAGGCGTTCGAGCTGCTGTCCGTGCTCGTCGACGCGGCACCGCGCGTCCTCACGAAGGCCGCCCTCCACGAGCGGCTGTGGCCGAAGGGCGTCGTCTCGGATGCCACGTTGATCGGGCTCGTGAAGGAGATCCGGCGCGCGCTGACGGGCGCCGACCGAAGCGCGGCCTTCATTCGGACCGTCCATCGCGTCGGCTACGCTTTCGATGCCGCCGTCGTTCACGCGGCGCCGAGAAGCGGCGGACCGGCGCGCTGGGTCGTGCTGGGCGAACGTCGCATCGCGCTTCACGACGGCGAGAACGTCGTCGGCCGAGACCCGGAAGCCGACGTTTCTCTCGACTACGCGACGGTTTCACGGCGGCACGCTCGACTCCTCGTGCAGGGCACGGGAACCGTGCTCGAGGATCTCGGCAGCAAGAACGGCACGACCCGCGACGGCGCGCGCCTGACGGGCGCAGTAGGGTTGCACGACGGCGACCGATTCGCGTGCGGCGGCGTCCTGCTTACGTACAGGGAATCCGGCGCGGGGTTCCCGACCGTTACTCAAGCGAGTCGAATCGGCGCCGGCGCGCCGCGCGGCTAGCATGCTCGCACGCGGGGTCCGAGTCGGCGCATTCCAGGTGGTGGAGCCGCTCGGCGCGGGCGGCATGGGCCAAGTGTTCCGCGCGCGCGACGAGCGTCTCGGCCGCGACGTCGCGCTCAAGGTCCTCTCCCCGGCCTTCCGGCTCGACGCGCAACGCCGCGCCCGGTTCGAGCGCGAGGCACGCGTCCTCGCCTCGCTGAATCACCCGAACATCGCCACCCTCTACGGCGTCGAGGAAGCCGACGACACCGAGGTCCTCGTGCTCGAGCTCGTCGAGGGCAAGACGCTGGCCGAGCGCATCGCCGACGGACCGATACCGCTCGATGACGCGCTCGCCATCGCGGCCCAGATCGCGGCCGCGCTCGAGGCAGCACACGAGCACGGCATCGTGCATCGCGACCTGAAGCCCGACAACGTCAAGCTGCGGCACGACGGCACCGTCAAGGTGCTCGACTTCGGTCTCGCGAAAGTCTTTTCCGCCGAGCCCGCCGCAAGCGACGGCGACCAAGCCACCGTCACCGAGCTCGACGCCGGCGCGGGCGGCCGGATCATGGGCACGCCCGCGTACATGAGCCCGGAGCAGACGCGCGGACTACCCGTGGACAAGAGAGCCGACATCTGGTCGTTCGGCTGCGTGCTCTACGAAATGCTCACGCGCGAGCGCGCGTTCGCCGGCGAGCGGTCGACCGACGTGTTCGCGCGTATCCTCGAGCGCGAGGCCGAGATGCAGGCGCTGCCGCCCGCGACCCCGCCTGCGATCCGACGGCTGCTGCGCCGCTGTCTCGCGAAGGACCCCCGCCGGCGCCTGCGGGACATCGGCGACGCCCGCTTCGAGCTCGCCGCGGTCGAGGATCCCGAGGCCGAAGCACCGGCCGCTCCCGATCGAACTCGCTCGAACGGGCGACGGCTCCCCCGGGCCGGAGTTGCCCCGGCTGCCATCGCATTGGGCGCCCTCGCACTGGCCGCCGTCTCACTAACGGCGGCGATCGCGCTCGGGCGGCTCCGGGCCGCGAGGCCGATCGACGGCGCGTCCGCGCCGATCACTCGCTTCTCCGTTCCCGCCGACGTCTCGTTCACGCCCGCCGCAGGCGCGATCGCGATATCGGCGGACGGCGAGCGTATCGCCTACGTCACGAACGAGGGCCTCTTCGTGCGCCGGCGCGATCGATTGCAGCCGACGCGCGTCGAGGCCCTCGCCGATCCCGGAGCCGGAGCGCCGTTCTTCTCGCCGGACGGCCAGTGGGTCGGATTCACGGACGGCCAGCGGCTCAGGAAAGTGCCGGCGGCCGGCGGTACCGCGATCACGATCGCGGAGAGCGGACCGGCGGCAAGCGCGAGCTGGACGGGCAACGAAATCGTCTTCGCGAACGCGACGGGCCTGTTCCGCATCGGCGCGGACGGCGGCCGCGCGGAAGCGTTGCCGCTGAAGCTCGCGCCGCTCGAGCAGGTCTTGTATCCGGAGCTTCTGCCGGAACGCCGGGCGGTCATCTACACGGTCATCCCGACCCGAACCGTGATGCCCGGCGCGGACAACTCGCTCGGGTCGCGGGTCGAAGTCCTCGATCTCGCGACCGGGGAGCGGCGCACCTTGGTGCACGGCGCGAGACGGGCGAAGTACCTCCCGACGGGCCACTTGCTGTACACGGCTGGCGAGACCTTGTACGCGGCGGCTTTCGACGCGCAGCGGCTCGAGGTGCGCGGGACGCCGGTTGCCGTGATCCCGCAGGCCATGCACGGCGAATTCGCCGTGTCGGACGAGGGCACCCTCGCATATCCATCGGGCACGGCGTTTCGCGCCCGTGTCCTGACCTGGGTCGATCGGAACGGACGCGAGGAAGCGATCGACGCGCCGTCGAGGTCCTACCACTATCCGCGTCTCTCGCCGGACGGAACGCGCATCGCGCTCGACATCGCGGACGCACCCGACCGCGACATCTGGATCTGGGATTTGCGCCGCAAGACGCTCGAGCGCTTCACGCTCGACCCCACGGGCAATCCGCTCGTCGCCTGGGACCTCGACGGGCAGCGCCTCGCGTTCGGGAGCGACCGGTTCGGCCCGACGAATCTATTCGTTCAAGCGGCCGACGGCAGCGGCACACCCGAGCGGCTTCTCGCGAGCGACCGCATTCAAATGCCGATGAGCTTCGCGCCAGACGGGCGGCTGATCTTCTCGGCCGACGTGCCGGGCCATGGCCGCGACGTCGAGGCGTTATCGATGGACGGCAGCCGACGCGTCGAGCCCATCCTTCACAGCGCCGCGAACGATCTCTGGGCCGAGGTCTCTCCCGACGGCCGCTGGATCGCTTACGACTCGGACGAATCCGGGCAGATGGAAGTTTACGTGCGGCCCTTTCCGCATGCGGATTCGGGCGGCCGCTGGCAGATCTCCTCGGGCGGCGGCCGGCAACCCATGTGGTCGCACGACGGCCGCGAGCTCTACTACCGCGACTACAGCGGCGCGATGCTCGCCGTGCCGGTGACGCCGGGTTCCGCATTCGCCGCGGGGCCGGCCGTCAAGCTCTTCGCCGGCGCCGACTACCTCGGCTCCGGAGCCGCAGGGTCGGGCCGCACCTACGACCTGTCTCACGACGGCAGCCGCTTCCTCATGATCAAGGAGGTGCGGACCGCCGGCGACGACGCATCGCCCGGGCTCGTCGTCGTATTGAACTGGTTCGAGGAGCTCGAGCGCCTCGTGCCTCCCCTGAAAGCAGCCCGCTAGCGCCTGCCCGCCCGCCACAATCGCTCGTCGAACGAAAACGGTTCCGGCTCGCCGATTCGAATTCGCGCGAATCGCTCGTGACGCGCGTTGAGCACGAAGTTGGCCTCACTTCCGACGATCGCGGACGGAACCACGAGCGCGAGCGTGCGTCCAGCCGCGGCCCAGGCCTCGCCCACGGCGCGGCTCTCGGCAAGCAACGGGGGCACGCGAAAGGGATCGTGCCGCGTGAGCCTGACCCTCGCCGGGAGCGTCAGGGTGTAGAGCAAGAACCGCATGAAGCGCGCTTCGAGCGTCACATGAACGAAGGTTTCGAGCACGGCGAGCGCACGCGATTCGGACGCGTAGACGACCGGGGTTCCAGGCGGGTTCCAGCGTCCGCCGTATAAACGCGCTCCTTCGGCGGACAGGACGTCGTCCGCCCTCTCCGCCCTGACGAGCCGATAGACCGAGATCACGAATAGACGCCGTAGTCGATGCGGCGCAACAGCGCCTCCACCTCGTCCGCACCCGCCTGCGTGACGAGCAAGTCGAGCGGAACCTCGCCGCCGAGACCCGGCTGGGGCCGGCGCAGCCAGCTCATCGCGTTGTCGACGCCTTCCATGACCTCCTCCGCGAGCGCGATGATTTTCGAAAGGCGATAGAGCCGATCGCTCGTCGGCCCATCCAAGGTCGCACCCGATGCGCGCGCCCGGCGCAGCGTCGCCTCGCCGATGCCGAGCAACCGTGCGAGCTCCGCGTCCGTCAGCGATGCCAGCGCTTTGACGTTCTCGACGGCGGCGAACTCGAGCCCTTCGAGAATGTGCCGATGCCAATGGCCCGTCTCGCGGACTTCGTCTCGGCCGCCCGCGAGGAGCGCTGCGAGCCGGGCCGTATAAGGCACGATTCTATCGCTCATATGAGCGCTACGATACGCTCATTCGATCGGTTAAGCCAGATCTAGCGGCGCGAGCCGCGCGCGCAAGTTCGTCAAGCGCTTGCCCGAGCCCACTCGCTTGACCGCCATCGCGAGCGCCCTCGGCTCGCCGAT
>DASTSM010000028.1:0-5975 GCA_035760685.1 Gammaproteobacteria bacterium
GTCCGTCGCCCTCATGAGTCGAATCCCCCTGAACCGTCGAATTACCCGCTCTTAAGGTACTTCTGCCACTAATGGTATTTTAGGACCATATGTGGCAAATTTACCTCGAAAGAGTAAACAATAATGTCAAGAACCACGCACTCCGACGCCGTAGCCCACGTCCAAGAAGCCAACCGCTTGTTTCTGAGCTGGCTGCAGACGCTCGATGACCCGGCGCTCGAGCCGATCGGCTTTCCCCTGACGGCGGCGCCGGCCCTGCGCCGCTCGGATTCGGCCGCGCTCGGCGCCCTGGCCGATTTCCCGCGCGCGCTGTTCCGGCTCCGCTTCTCGCCGGCAGCCGCCGTCCGCGCGCCCGGCCTCAACGAGATCGGCGCGGCGTCGGTCCTGACGCTCACGCTGCTCTACTGCGTCTGGAGCATCTCGAGGGAGAGCACCTATCTCGGGCGTCTGTTCTTCGGCCTCACCCCGCGCGAAGCGCATGCGCTGCGTACGACCCCCCTCTCGGACCTGCCCGGACTCGCGCTCGGCGCCGTCTCCGTCGAGTGCGCTTTCGCGGGCGCGGCGTGGCTGTGGGACCGGCTGCTCGACGAGACGCGTCCGGAACGGCGCCGGCAGCTCGTGCTCGCCGCGCTGCAGCCGGCCGTGGAGGTTCTCGCTGCGGGCGAGGATCGCGTCGCGGAGCGGCTCGAGGCGGATAGCGCGCCCGGCCCTGCTTGAGCAGCGCGCCGGCGGCTCGAAGCGCAGCGCGCCTGGCGCTCCGCGCGTAGACCGGCTCGGTCGCGGAGGAATAGCGCCCCGACGGGCGCCGCTGCCAGTAGAATAGCCGCCCTCCCACAACGGGCGGGACAGAGATCCGAATGGACGCGTTGGTCATCGAGCAGCTGCGCAAGGTATACCCGACCGGGGTCGAGGCGCTGAAGGGCATCGACCTCACGGTCCGCGAGGGCGACTTCTTCGCGCTGCTCGGGCCGAACGGTGCCGGGAAGACGACGGCGATCGGAATCGTTACCTCGCTCGTCACGAAGACCTTCGGTCGGGTGAGCGTCTTCGGCTACGACCTCGACCGGCAGCGGGAAGCGGCGAAGTCGGTCATCGGCGTCGTGCCGCAAGAGGTCAACCTCAACATGTTCGAGGGTAACTTCAACACTCTCGTGAACCAGGCGGGCTACTACGGAATCCCGCGGCGCATCGCCGAGGCGCGCGCCGAGAAATAC
Source organism: Gammaproteobacteria bacterium (assembly GCA_035760685.1). GTDB lineage: Bacteria > Pseudomonadota > Gammaproteobacteria > Steroidobacterales > Rariloculaceae > ZC4RG20. The sequence continues at coordinate 1,215 of DASTSM010000028.1, forward strand.
CTTAAAGCGCTGCATCTTTGGGACAAGCGCGATCACATCGCGCGCACGCTCTCGGGCGGCATGAAGCGCCGGCTCATGATCGCCCGCGCCCTCGTGCACGAGCCGAAGCTCCTGATCCTCGACGAGCCGACGGCCGGCGTCGACATCGAGATCAGGCGGTCGATGTGGGACCTCATGCGCGACATCAACGCCGCGGGCGTCACGATCATTTTGACGACGCACTACCTCGAGGAAGCCGAGAGCTTGTGCCGCAACATCGCGATCATCGACGAGGGGCGCATCATCGAGAACGACACGATGGCCAACGTCATCGGCAAGCTGCCGCGCGAGGCCTTCGTGCTGACGCTCAACGAGCGCATCGCGGAGGTGCCCGTGCTCGAGGGCTACACGGTGCGCCTGCGCAACGAGCACGAGATCGAGGTCGAGGTCGCGAAGGAGCAGGGTCTCAACGGTTTATTCGCGCAGCTGTCCGCCCGGTCGCTGCACGTCTCGACCATGCGGACGAAGACCAATAGGCTCGAAGAGCTGTTCATGAGGCTCGTCGAGGCCAAAGGAGCGCCGGACGCGGCGCGAGCCGGCCGCGATGCGGAGGCGGCGGAAGCAGGACGCCGCGCCGAGGGAAAGGAACCGGGGCGGGGCGCGGGCGGGCCCGAAGGCGACCGAGCCGCGAGCCGCTCCGGAAGAGACGGCGCCGCGAGCCGGACGCATGGAGCGCGGGCGTGAGCCGAGCCGAGCAGGCCGTGACGGAGCAGGGCAGTGCCGCCGGGTTTTCTCCGTCGGGGGCGACCGCCGAGCGCAGCCTCGTCATGATCAATCTCGTCGGCTTCGCCACGATCGTGCGCAAAGAGGTCAGGCGCGTCCTCCGGATCTGGCTGCAGACGATCGTGCCGCCCGCGATCACGATGACGCTCTACTTCATCATCTTCGGCACGCTGATCGGGCGGCGCGTCGGAGACATGCGCGGCGTGCCGTACACGACGTTCATCGCGCCCGGGCTCATCATGATGTCCGTCGTGACGAACAGCTTCGGCAACGTCGTCTCGTCGTTCTTCTCGGGCAAGCTACAGCTGCATCTCGAGGAGATGCTCGTGGCGCCGCTGTCGCACGTGACGATCGTGCTCGGCTACGTCGTCGGAGGCGTCGTGCGCGGGCTGCTCGTCGCGGGCCTCGTGACCGTCGTCGCGATGTTCTTCACGGATCTCTACGTCCAGCACTGGGGAGTCACGATCCTCACGGTGCTGCTCGCGGCCACGATCTTCTCGCTGGCCGGCCTCATCAACGCGATCTTCGCGAAAAATTTCGACGACATCTCCGTCATACCGACGTTCGTGCTGACCCCGCTCAACTACCTCGGCGGAGTCTTCTTCTCGGTCACGCTGCTGTCGCCGTTCTGGCAGCACGTCGCGCGCGTCAATCCGATCCTCTACATGGTCGACGCGTTCCGCTACGGCATGCTCGGACAGGCGGATCTGCCGCTCGGCGTCGCCTTCGCGATCATCGCGGCGTCGCTCGCGGCGCTGTTCGCGCTCGCGCTCGTGCTCATGCACCGCGGCACGGGATTGCGCTCCTGACGGCCGACGCCGAAGAAGCTACTTTCTCCCGAGCAGGAACTGCCTTCCCGAGACGTCGAGAACGACGCCGTCGGCCGTGATCCGGACCACCTTGGGCCCTTCCTTCAGCGTGGCGCCTTCGACGTACTTCTCGCCGTTGATGTAGACGAACCGGCGAGCGGGGTCGTCGGCGAAGGCGTGAAACTCGAGCGTCAGCGCAGGCAGGGAAGAATCGTTCCCGGCAGCGGTCTCGTAGCTCGGGAGCAGAGCCGGCGCCGCGCCGAGGGCCGGGCTCGCCGAGGCGGCGGTCGCCGAGGGAGCGCCCTCGATGCCCGCGGCGCCGTCGTCCGCCCCGCCGGCGTCCGCGAAGGAGGCTTCGCCGGCGTCGTCCCTCGCTTCCTTTGCGTCGCTTGCGCCGCCTGCGTCGCTTACATCGCGTGCATCGAGACTCACCGCTTCGCCGGGCTGCCTCGATGCCGCGCGGCCGTCGGCAGGCCTGCTCTCCGCGACGGCGTCCTCGTAGAGGCCCGCAGAACCGCGCGCCGAGGGACGCGCGGCCTGTGGCCCCGGAGACGCGTCTCGGGCCTCGGATCGCGCGAGCGGGCCGGCGGCGAGAGGCGCGGGAGTCGCCTTAGCCGGCGGAGTTGCCCGAGCGGCGGGAGTTGCCCCAGCGGTCGGAGTTGCCGCGGCCGTCGGCGTCGCCCCAGGCGCTGGACCCCGTGCGGCGAGCCAGAGGGCCGCGGCGAGGCCGAGCACGGCGGCCGCGAGCCCGCCCATCGTTCCCGCCGCCCAGAGCGGGAGGCGGCGCCGCGGGACGGCGTCCGGAATCCGCGAGAGGCTCGGCGAGGCGTCCCGCTGACGCTCGCTCTCCGACTTTCGCAGCGCATCGAGTATGAAAGACACGCTCAATCCTCGAGCAAAGTCGGCGCGTCCCCCGCGCCGAGATCCGTCGTGATCGCGATCTGCGTCTTGGCGCCCACGATCCCGTCGACGTCGAGCCGACGCTCGCGTTGATACTGCCTGACCTCGGCCTCGAGCCCACCGTCGTAGAGCGTCGAGGGCTCCGCGTCGAGCGTCTCGCCTCGGATTCGGGCGAGGCTGCGTCTGAGCCACGCGACTTCGGCCGACCGCGTGCCGGGCCGCAGCGCCCTCGTTCCGGGGAGCGGCGGCCGCCAGAGCAGGAGATGCGCGCCGTACCAATCGCGGATGAGCTCGGCGATGTCGACGTCGAAGCTCCGTCCGCCGAGCATCAGCACCGCGCTCTCGTCGCGCAATCGGGCGAGGACGACGTCGTGTTGCCGTCCGGCCTCGTCCCGCAAGGTCAGGATGGCGGGCCGATTCATCGTCCTGAGCTCGCTGATCGAGCCGCGCTGATCCGACATGCAGCGCAGGCTTTGCTCGACGGCCTGCATGCACGGCGCTCCTCGATAGGCGTCGTAGCTCGCGCCCCATAGCGTGAAGAGCTGGCGCAGGGCGGCGGTCGACGACGTGTCCTGCTGCGCGAGGAGGTCGGCGAGCGACGGGGCGGGCGCGGCCGGCGCGGGCGCGGCCGGCGTTTCCGCGGGAAGCGCGGCCGCGACACGCGTCTCGCGCGGCCGCTCCGGCAGCCCCGCCGCGGTGCGCTCGGCCAACGCGCCCACGCTCGGCTCCGACGCTTCCGTTCGGCGGTCGGTCAGGTGGACTACGCCGGCGCCCGCAAGCACGATCGCGACGCCGAGCGCCGCCCCGAGCCCGAACCGCCAGAAGGCGGCAGCGGCGCGGCGTCCGAACACCTCGGCGGCGGCTTGCCGCACGAGCCTGCGATCGACGCGCGTCCGGTCTCGTGCATAGGCGGCTAGCAGCGCGCGGTCCGCGACGACGTTGATGAGCCGAGGAATGCCGCCCGATCTGCCGAAGAGCTCGCTGACTGCGCCGGCCGTGAAAATGGGCATCTGGCAGCCGGCGACTCTGAGCCGGTGCTTCACGTAGGCCTCGGTCTCGGCTCTGCCGAGCGGCTCGAGGTGGTAGCGTCCGGTCACGCGCTGCGCGATCTGCCGCATCTCGGGCCGCTGCAGGACCTCTCTGAGCTCCGGCTGACCGATGAGGATGATCTGGAGGAGCTTCTCGGTCGGCGTCTCGAGGTTCGTGAGCAGGCGGACTTGCTCGAGCAGCTCGGGGCCCAAGGTCTGCGCCTCGTCGACGATGAGCACGATGCGCCGGCCCTCGGAGTGCGCCTTCAAGAGATGCGCGTTGAGACGCGCGACGATGGCCCGCACCGAGTCGTCCTCGGGCTTCGGCGTGCCGAGCTCGTCGCAGATGCTTTGCAGGAATTCTTTGACGGAGAGCTGCGGATTCAGGATCAGGGCGATCTCGGCGCGCTCGGGGAGCTGCTCGAGCAGCGTCCGTATCAGCGTCGTCTTGCCCGTGCCGACCTCGCCCGTGAGCTGAATGAAGCCCCCGCTCTCGGAGATTCCGTAGACCAGATGCGCGAGGGCGTCGGCGTGGCGGCGGCTCAGGTAGAGGTATCGCGGGTCGGGGGTGATCGAGAAGGGCTTCTCGTTCAGCCCGAAGAATTCGGTATACACGTTCGGGACCTCGATGCGTTTTGCGGGTCGCCGCTAGTCGGGCGCCACCGCGTCGAGCTCCTCGACCCCCGCCGCAGCGAGCGCGCCGCGGCGAGCATGATCGTCCTCCCGACGCGTCCGGGCGAGCTCCTCGGGCGCGAAGTCGTCGACGCCCGTGAGTGCGAGCACGGTCGCGTCGAACTCCCTGATGCTCGCGGCCTCCTCGGGCGTAATGACGCCTTTCCGCTCCGCCTCGTCGATTTGGCCCGGCGTGTCGTCGGCCTCGATGGTACCGGCGCGGCGCGCGTCGAACACCTTGCGCTCGGTGGGCTTGATGCGCTCGGCCATCTCGAGCGCCTGCTGGAGCAGACCGTTCGCGTTGGTCGGCTCCTGCGTCCGATACGCGTAGTCGGCGAGACGCTCGCGCACGGCCGTCGGATTGATGACGAGCTCCGCGATGCTCTGCCCGAGCTCGTCCGAAGGCGCCGAGTAGGTTCGGCCGCGCGGAAAGATCGCGAGGCGCAGCAGGGCGGCGATCCACCGATTCGGAAAGTTTCGAAGGAAGCTGTGGAGCTGCTCCTGCGTCTTGTAGAGCAGCATGCGGCAGCTCCACTCGACGAGCGGCAGGTCCTCGCTCGGCGCGCCTTCGTCCTCGTAGTGCTTGAGCA
>DASTSM010000029.1:0-9062 GCA_035760685.1 Gammaproteobacteria bacterium
CGCCCGCGCCGACGCGCCGCTTCAAGTCGATGATCCAGCGCGCGACGGTCTCGTCGGGCGCGGGCAGCGCCGCCTGGTAGCGCTCGTAGAATTCGATGGCCTCGCTCTGCCTGCGCAAATACACGTCGAGCAGCACGCCGAGGTTGTAGAGCGCGAGCGCATAGCCCGGATCGGTCTCGAGGGCCTTGCGATAGGCGCGCTCGGCCCCGGCGAAGTCGCCGCGCCTGCGCAGCAGGATGCCGAGCTCGTTGTTCGCGGCGGCGTGGCTCGGCGCGATCGCGAGCGCCTTCTCGAGTGCCGCTTGCGCGTCGTCGTCGCGGCCGTCGTGCATATAAACGATGGCCGCATTGACGTACGGGCCGGGCAGCGAGGGGTACTCCGTCATGAGCCGCTCGAAGCGAGCCTCGGCGTCTGCCCAGCTCTGCGCCTGCAAGGATGCGACGGCCGCCGCGAAGTCGCGCTGCGCGGCCTCCGGCACCTGCGTCTCGGCCGCCTCGGCGTCGCTCGCCTCGTCTTTGTCCTTGTCCTTGCCGCGCTTTCGGCGGCCCGACTTCGCCGCGTCTTTTTCTCCGGGCGGCGGCGCCGCGGTCGCCGGGCGGCCGGAGGCGGCCGCGACCTCGGCCGTTTTTGCGGCCGCGGCCGCCTCGTCGGCAGCCGCGTCGGCGGCGGCCGCGCGGCCGGCAGACGGAGCTTCCTTCTCGACGGGCGCTCGCGCGGCCGCGTCGGGCTTCGACGGCGCCGACGCGCCGCAGGCCGCGAGGGACAGGGCGACGGCGAGCGCGAAGCTCGAGCGTGCCCAACGCGTCCAACGCGCGCAGCGCGTCCGACGCAGCCTATTCGATGGCGCTGACAAAGGACTCTCCGATCTCGTTCTTCGCATAGCGGGCGGGCACGAGCTCCGCGAGAGCGGCCAGACTCTTGCGGACCCACTCGTCGTAGACGCCGTCGGCCGTCCGAGCGGCGTTGACCTCGTGCACCTCGATGGACTTCTCCTCGAACGGATACGACTGCTCGTCGAGCAGCAGGTTGTATTGCTCGAGCTCGTCCGCGGAAAGATTCTTCGGGCGCTCGGATTCGTTGAGCGCGCGCGCGAGCCCGTGATAGAGCTCGGCGATCTCGTAGGTCGCGGCCGTCGTGACCTCGGCCACGCCGTAGTCGGCCGCCTTGCCGTAATCGGCCAGCGCCTGCTCCATGCGCTGCTGCTTGACCTTGAGGCTCTTCTCGAGCGGCGCGACGAGCCGGACCCCGAGGAACGCGTCGCGCGCGGGCGCAGCGAGCTCGAGCTGCGCCTTTGCCGCGAGGTACTTCGTTCGATCCGTCCGCTCCCCGCCCGCCGCGGCGTCGGCCGCGACGATGGCCGAGAGCCAGCGCGTCTTCGCGGCCGCATCGCCCGTCTTCGCCGCGAGATCGACGAGCCGCTGCCGCGCCTCCATGGCCTGCGCGGCCGGGCTCGGATAGCGCTCGACGTATTTCGCGAACGCCGTCGACGCGGACGCGTCCTGCCCGCTCTCGGCATAGAGATCCGCCGCGCGCCACAGCGCGTCCTTCTTCTCGTCGGCGCTGCCGCCGCCGTCGGCGACGCGCTCGAACTCGGACGCCGCGCGCGTCTTGTCACCGCTCTGAACGTACGCCACCGCGAGCTTCGCCGTGACGTCGTCCATGAGATCGCTGCTCGGGAACTCGCGCTTGAACCCTTCGAGCACGGCGGCCGCCCTCGGCCAGTCCTGCAAGCGGATCAGCGCCGCCGCGGCGTCGTACTCGGCCGTGGGCCGGATCGAGGACGTCGGCGCCGCCTGCGCGACGCGCAGGAAATGCTCGACGGCCGCCGCGTCGTCGCCTTGCTTCTCGGCCTGCTCGCCCTGCTTGTAGATCGACGACGCGATGCGCTCGACGATCTCGCCGTGCTCCTTGTCGTCGGCCGGAATCAACGAGATCAGCCGCGTGTACGCGCCTTCCGCGGCGGCGAAATCCTGAAGCTCGAAATCGGAATGCGCGACGACGGTCCAAGCGGTGCGATCGAGCGCGGCCGGAGGCGGCCGCTCGAGCTGCACGACCTTCATGGCGGCGTCGCGCGCGGCCGCGTACTCGCCGAGCTTGAAGAGCTTATCGGCCGCGTCCGTCTGCACGGCCGCGGCCTGCTCGTGCTCGGGATAGGTCGCCGCGAAGCGCAGCGCGCTGTCGATGCTCTGACGGTGCCACGCGACCCGCTCGGGCCCTTCGGGGAGCCGCTCCTCGTAGCGCTGGTATGCGAGGAGCGCCGCGTAACCCGACTCCGCGCTCTTCGCGCCCGGCGGGTACGCGTAGGCCGTGCGCTCGTACTCGACGGCGGCGTTGCGGAAATCGCCGCTCTCGAAAAGCACTTCGGCGAGCAGGAAGTTCTTCTCCGCGGCGGCCTCGTCGTCCGGGAAGGACTTCAGGTACTCGCGATACCAACGCGCAGCCTCGGCGTACTCCGCCGCGTCCTTGCTCTTCTGTGCGAGCGCATGATGGTAGGTCGCGAGGTCGCTCAAGTTGCTCTTGAGCTCAGCCGCGACCTCGGGCTGATCGGCGAACGTATAGCGCTGCCAGTAGGCGCTGCCCGCGGCGTAGCGCTCCACGAAGTCGCGCTTGCCCTCGAGCACGAGATCCGGGAAGCCGCCCTTTTCGTACGCCTTGATGGCTTCGACCTGGAGCAGCGGCGCCTTCGCGTGATCGGGCGACGCGGCCGCGAACGCGCGGTAAGCATCCGCCGCGTCCTGGTAGCGCTCCTTCTCGAGATAGAGGTCGCCGAGCTTCGAGTAGACGACGTAGGCGTAAGGCCGGTCGCCGTGAGCCGCGAACCACTCGACGATCGACTTCGGACCGGTCATGTACGAGAAGCCGATCGAGACGACGCGCAGCGTGTCGTCGATGAGCTCTTGGTCCGCGCGCCCGAAGCCGGCGTAGGTTTTTGCGGGATCGGCGGCCGGATCCGTGCCGAGCTTTCGATCGAGCAGCGCGAAGAAAGACTCTAGGCTCTCCTCGTTGCGCAGCTGCTTGAAGAGCGACCAGCCGTGCTTGTAGAGCGCTTGCTCGTAGAACTGCGAATCGGATCCGCTCTCGAGCACCTTCGCGTAGGCCTGCTCCGCTTCCTCGTACCGCTTCTGCACGAACAGCGTCTCGCCGCGCCGGAACTCGGCCTCGTCGAAATACGGCGTCTTCGGAAACTCCTTGACGAGCCGATCGAGCGTCGCGAGCGCCTCTTCCGTGCGGCCGTCGGCCTCGTAGGCGCGCGCGAGCTGATAGAGCACGAGGTCGTTCTTCGCGTAGTCGGGGTAAGTATCGAGCAGCTGCCGATAGAGCTCGACCGCGTCGCCGAAGCCGCCGCCGATCGACTCGACGTTGCGCTCGAGCTCTTCGGCCTCGCCCGTCTCGAGCTCGAGATCCGCGAGGCGGCGCATGGCCTCGGCGCGTAGCGCCGCGTCCGGCGACGAGAGGTCGAGGAAGGTTCGATAGCTCTCGATGGCCTTTTGCTCGCTGTCGTCGACGCGCGCGCTCGTGTCGACCTCGACGGCCTTCGAGCCGAGGTCCTCGACCGTGCGCGGCTCGTCCGAGTGGCCGCGGCCGAACGGCCAGGGCGGCCAGAGGCCGGCGAGAATCACGAACGCGGCCAGAGCGCCTCCGCTCATTCGCGCGCCTCCGCCGCGGCGCGCGCGCCGGAAATTGGGGTCAGACCCGATTTTCCGGCTGCCGGGGCGTTCGCCGGGCCGGTCGCGCCGGCGCCGGTCGAGCCGGTCAGGCCGGCCGCCCCGGCCGCGCCGCCTGCGCTCGAGGACGCCTCCCCCGCCGCCGGCTTCGCCGACGCGCGGTCGTAAATCGCCGCGAGCGAGAAGCGCGCCTGCACGCGGTAGGCGTCGAGCCGCGCACGCTGCGCCTCGAGGTCCTCCGTGGCGAGCGCGGCCACGAACGCCTGCTGCCGCGCGAGCGCCGCGCGCACTTGCGTACGCAGCGCGTCGACGCGGGGCTCGAGGCCGTCGATGCGCGCGGTCAGCGCCGCGAACTGATCGGGCCAGGCGTCGCGTCCGGCGGCGACTTCGTGCCTACGCCGCTGCGCCTCCTTGAGCTCGAGGTCGAGCTGTTTGAGGCTTTTTTTCTCGGCCCAGAGGCGCGCCTTGTAGTCGCGGTCGAGGTCCCATTGCAGCAGCCCTTTGAGGAAGCGCTGCTTATCGCGAAGCTCCGTGCCGCGATCGTCCTGCGGAAGCAGCGCGAGCGATCCTTCCATCGCGGACAGCTTCTGCCACTCGAGCTGCTGCTTCTCGGTGCCGAGCGCGACCGAGTCGTTCGTGCGCTCGATCGTCTTGAGCCGCGACTCGAGCGCGAGCCGGCGCTCGGCCATCTCGCCGAGGTCGACCTGCTCTAGGCTCGCGTCGATGAGCGGCCGGCGCTGATCGTAGGCGCGCTGCTTCGTATCGAGAATGTCGTAGAAGGCGCCGAGGCTGTCGGCCCAGCGGTCGAGGTTCGCAAGCAGATACGCGAGATCCCGGTAGTTCTTGAGCGCCTCCTGGAAGCGGTTCGTCGACATGAGCTCGTAGAGGTACCGGCTCTCGTCGGTATCGGGCAGACCCTCCAGCCGCCAGTACCATCCATCGGCGCGCGTCTGCCCGGCGCCAAGCAGCCGCTCGATGAGGCCGCCGGTGCGCACGTCGTCGATGATGCGATCGATGCGCGCGATCTCCGTATCGAAGGTGTCGATCGCCGAGCCGTAGCGGTCCGCGGCTTGCCGGTCCGCGCCGAGCTGCGCGAACGCATAAGGCACGGCGAGCAGCGACTCCTGCACGGCGGAATCGAGCAGGCTCCGCGAGCCGAGCTCCGTCCAAGGCGTCAGCGCGGCGCGATAGTTCGAGAGCTCGGCGTCGGCCCAGCCGGCCCCGAGCAGCGCCTTGCTCGAGAACGGCCCGTCGAGCCGCACGCGTCCGAGCGCAGGCTTGGCCTCGGCCGGCGAGCCGGCCTGGAGCCATGCGTAGCCGAGCGCGACGTTCGCCTTGTCGCGCAGCGAGAGGAGCTCGGGATTGGAAGTCTCGAGCGCGCCGACCTCGCCGAGAATCTTCGCGCCGTCCGCGACGCGGCCGAGGCGGACGAGCGCGACGCCGAGGTTGTACTTCGCGTAGCCGAGCCACTGCTCGTCGGGCTTGCGCCAGCTCGCGAGCAGCGCGCGCGCGTCCTCGAAGCGGCCCTGATCCATGAGGACCTGCGCCGAGAGCATGCGGCGCTCGGGCTCGAGGTTTTCGGGGAGCTCGCCTTTAATGCGTGCGAGCGCCGCCTCGGCCTCGGGCAGATAGCCGCGCTGATAGCGAATCTTCGCGAGGAAGTACCAGGCGCGATTCCGCACCGACTCGTCCGCGCTCTTGTCGAGCAGGCGCTCGAAGATCGAGCCCGCGAGCTCGTGAGCGCCGTAGGAGAGATACAAGCCGCCGAGCAGCAGCTCCGCCTCGTCGCCGTTGACCTTGAGCTCGCCCCGCTGCTCGGCGGCGAGCAGCCGCGTGAGCGCGGGCAGATAGTCTTCCTGATAGAAGTCGAACAGCACCTCGCCGTACGCGAGGTCGCCGACGACCGTGCCGTCGGGCGAGCGCTGGCGCGCGAGCGAGGACGGCGGCAGTGCCGCGACCGCCGCCGCGGCGCCGAGCGCCACGATGGAGGCGCGCCGCGTCACGGTCTACTCCCACTCCTTGACGAGAAACTCGGGCTCGAGGTTCGCCTCGTGGTCCGAGATCGTGAGCTCGATGTATTTCGGGCCGATGCCCTTCTGAAACTTCAGCGAGGCCCCGCGCCGGTAGTCGCGGTCGTGCGGCCCGTGGCCCGTGAAGACGGCCACGAGCTCGTGATCGCCGGCCTTGACGTTGCCGACATAGAGCCGCTGCACGCCGCCGCGCACGAGGGCGTCGACCTCGCGCTCCGTATAGAGGTAGTTCGTGACGTCCTTGCCGTCGAGCTTGACCTGAATGGAATCGAGCCCGAAGAACGCGCCGACGTCCATCGAGACGAACACGGCGACCTGGGTGTTCGCCGGGAACAGCAGCTCCTCTTCGAGCAGGAAGAGATCGCGGTTCAGATCGACGGCGAGCTTCTTCAAGTTCTGCACGTCCTCGTCGAGCGTGCGGAATTGCTGCGCGTCCTTCGCGGGCTTGTCGGCCGGCTCGGCGGAGAATTGGGGTGCGGGCGCCTTCGGCGCTGCGGAGGACTGGCGCGCCGGTGCGCTCGGCGCTTCGGAGGACTGGGGCGCCGGTGCGCTCGGCCCTTCCGAGGATTGAGGCGCCGGCGCGCTCGGCGCTTCGGACGATTCGGGCGCCACCACCGCCGCCGCAATCTTCTGCCCGAGCGCGGGCGCCCCGAGCAGAGTCAGCGCGAGGGCGGCCGGAAGGACGGTCGGGACAAGCTTGGTTCTCATCGACAACTCCGCGGGGATCTAGAGCTCACGCAAGAGGTCGCGCAGCTTCTCGACATAGTCGTCGTCTCGGCCGCGCCGATTCCCTTCGATGACGTCGCGCACGATGCCGTCGCGGTCGATCAGCACGAGCGCGGGCATCGAGTCGACGCCGTACGCCCGTCCGACCTCTCCGCCCGCGTCGTGCAGGACCGGATAATCCGCGTGCATCGCACGCGCGGCCTCGCTCGCATCCTTTGCGTCGCGATCGAGGTTCACGGCGAGCAACACGACGCCCGTGTCGCGGTAGCGCTCGTAGGTTTCGGCGGCGCGCTCGAGCTCGGGGCGGCACGCGCCGCACCAGCTCGCCCAAAACGCCAACATGACGATTTCGCCGCGGTGCTCCGAGAGACGGATGTTTTTGCCTTCCGCGCTCGGCAGCACGAAATCCGGCGCCTCGCTTCCTTCGAGACCGGCCGCGAGGGCCGTTCCGGTTGCTGCGAGCGCGGCGATAGAGAGCCCGACGAGTGCACGTAACGTCATCGCTGCGATTCCATTCAAAGTCCGTCTCGCTTCGAGCCGCAGCAATCGGCGCACATCCTCGGCAACGGACAGCCCGGCGAACAGCGTTCGTCGTGCTCGGACCACCTTATTGCTGCGCGGCCTTACGCGTCCATGAGCCAGGTCTCAGTCTTTTTATGGCCGCCGGCTCGCTTCCTATTTATCTAGCTCGCGCAGTCGTTCTCGGGAACGAAGGCGACCCGGGAAGCGCCGAGCAGAAAACGTGCCATGCGAGGCGCGAGGCGGGTCGGCGGCGCACTGCCCGTCATTTCGCGATCCGGAACAGTCCCGGAGCGAGCAAATTTGTCGCGCGCCGCCTACGCCTCCCGGAAGATCGATCGCTAAGCTTTTGAATCTGCCCCGTGTTTGCGCGTCGTCGATCGCCGACAACGGAAGCAGCGCGCGTCAGGCGCTACGCAAGAGCTTAGGAGGCGCTACGCAGGCGCGTACGACACTGGGCACAACAAGTCTTGCTGTCCGACATGCCCGCTACTTAAAGTACGCTAATGCGTACGAATCTCGCGTCCGATACCCGGCCCGCCTTGGACGCGCAGCACCCTGTGGCCGTGCGCCGCGCCGTGACGTCGCTCGCCGCCCGCCTACGCAGCGAGCGCGCCGGCAGCCTCACCTTGAACGAGACGGCCGTCCTCGGCCGGCTCGCCACGCGCGGCGCGATGACGGCCGGGGAAGTCGCGCGTCACTTGCGCAGCAAACCGCAGTCGTTGACGCGCACCTTCGCGGCGCTCGAAAAGGCGGGCTTCGTTCATCGCAGCTCTGCGCACGCAGACCGGCGCCACGCGCTCCTCGAAGTGACCGAGGCGGGCCTGCAGGCCCTCGCCGTCGAGATGGCGCCGCGCGACGCCTGGCTCGGCGCCGCCATGCAGCGCATGCTCACGACCGAGGAGAGCGAAGTGCTCGCCGTCGCCGCGCGGCTTCTGCAGCGGCTCGCCGATGCCGACCCGGATCTCGAGGGGAGCGCGCCATGACGGCCGCGCCGGAGAGGCTGCCGGCACGCGCGCAGGCGCGCCGGCGGCATCGGCGGCGGAACGCCGAGCTCCCCTCCGGCGACGCGCGGGAAGCGGCGCAGTCCCGCGTGCCGCTGCGCCGCGTCGCCGAGCTGTTCTTGCCTTATCGCGTGTGGGTCGGCGGACTCGTCCTCGTCGCGGTGCTGCAGGCCGCGGCGAACGTCGTCTCGCCTTTTCTGGTACGTCTCATCGTCGACGACGCGCTGCCGAAGCGAAGCGCCGGCCTCGTGGCGACTTACGCCGGCGGCATGATCGCCGCGTCGGCCGTCGCCGCCATGCTCGGCATGGCGTCGACTTATCTATCGAACCGCATCGGGCAGGAGGTCATGCATGACCTTCGCGTGCGCGTGTACGAGCATCTGCACCGCATGTCGCTGCGCTTCTTCACGCGCACGCGGAGCGGCGAGCTGCAATCCCGCATCGCAAACGACATCGGCGGCGTGGACGGGGTCGTGACGAATACGGCGAGCGTCGTCGTGCAGAACACCCTCACCGCGGCCGCCGTCGGCGCCGCGGCGTTCGTCATGGACTGGCGGCTCGCGAGCATTTGCCTGATCGTCGTGCCCGTGTTCCTGGTTCTCTCGCTGCGCCTCGGGCGGCAGCGCCGCGCGCTCGCCGGGAGCCGGCAGCGGCGCGTGGCCGAGCTCGCCGGCCTCGTCGAGGAGTCGTTGAGCGTCGCGGGCGTGCTGCTCACGAAGACCCTCGGACGCGAGCAGCAGGTCGCGGGCCGGTTCATGGCGGAGTCGAGGGCGCTGTCGAGGGTCGAGATGGCGCGCGCCATGAGCGGCAGGTGGATGGTGTCGTCGCGGCGCGCGAGCCTCACGATGATTCCCGCCATCGTCTACTTGATCGCCGGAGTCCACGTCGCGCACGGCGGCTCGCTGCTCACGATCGGCACGGCGGTGGCCTTCGCGAGCATGTTGAATCGGCTCGTCGTGCCCGCCACCGCCCTGCAAGGCATCGGCGTGCAGCTGTCCGCTTCGCTCGCGCTCTTCGCCCGCATTTTCGAGGTGCTCGATCTGCCGCTCGACATGCCGGAGCCGGCCAGCGGGACCCGGCCGGCGAGCGTGCGCGGCGACGTCGAGCTCGACCGCGTC
>DASTSM010000030.1:0-10191 GCA_035760685.1 Gammaproteobacteria bacterium
GCGAGGCCGTCCGCGTCCGCGAGGAGACGGTGCAGCGCTGCTCGGTCGTCACCGAGCGGCACGTCGAAGAGCGCACGGAAGGCTACGACGTGACCTACGAGTATGCCGGCGGGCGCTATCACATGCGCACGTCCGAGCCGCCCGCGGACCGCGTGCGCCTTCGCGTCAGCGTCGAGCCCGTCGGCTACTACCGCTACGGTCATTGACGTCGATCGCAAAGGGGCGGCGCGTCCTTGACGAACGAGATCCACGAATCCAAGCTTCGAGGCCGATACCGTGTCCACGACGCAGCGATTCTCGAGCCGGACGAGCGAGAGTGAAGGGTATGTTTTGCCGTTGCTCGATCTTCACGCGCCGGGCATGCGCAGGCAGCGTCGCGGCGGCCTGGCTCGCATTCGCCTCGGCCGCGTCGCTCGCGCGTCCGATTCCGCAGCCGGCCGATCCGATCGCGAGCGCACCCGCGCCTTCCGAGCACACCGTGCAGCGCGGCGGAGTTTCGCTCTCGCAAGCGACCGCGATGGCGCAGCGCCGGTATCCGGGGCGCGTCGTCCGCGCCGAGACCGTCATGCAGGGAGGGCGCACGGTTCACGAGATCCGAATCCTCGGCGAGGACGGTCGCGTGCGCACGGTTCGCATCGATGCGCAGACGGGGCAGTTTCTCTGACGACGCGCGCGCGGAACGCGCGGAAAAGGACCGGACGCAAGAATAAAGAGGAGAGCCGCCATGCGCCTCTTGCTCGTCGAGGACGATGAGACGCTGAGCCGCTCGCTCGCGGCGCAGCTCGAGCGCGTCGGCTACCGCGTCCAGTGCGCGGCGGACGGACGCGAGGGGCTCTACTATGCAAAGGAGTACCCGGCGGACGTCGCGATCGTCGACCTGGGTCTGCCGAGCCTTTCCGGCGTCGAGCTCATTCGCGCACTCAGGGCCGAAGGCAAGGACACGCCGATCCTCGTGCTCACGGCGCGCGATCGATGGCAGGACAAGGTCGAGGCCCTCAAGCTCGGCGCAGACGACTACGTCGTCAAACCCTTCCACGTCGAGGAGCTCATTGCGCGCGTCGACGCGCTCATGCGCCGCGCGGGCGGCTGGGCGCAATCGGAGCTCGTATGCGGGCCCGTCACGCTCGACACGCGCACGCAGGAAGTCAGAGTCGAGGGCAAGCTGCTCGAGCTCACGGGCTTCGAGTACAAGCTGCTCGAATATCTCATGCTGCATGCGGGCGAGGTCGTCTCGAAGGCGCAGATCACCGAGGCGCTCTACGATCAAGATTTCGAGCGCGACAGCAACGTCATCGAGGTATTCATCGGCCGCTTGCGCCGCAAGCTCGATCCCGAGGGCGATTCGAAGCCCATCGAGACCTTGCGAGGCCGCGGCTATCGCTTCACGCTGCCTCGCGGCGCGCCGGCCACGCGCTGACGCGGCCGGAGCGGCTCGCATGCGGGTTCTTCTGCCGCTCGCGCTGCTCGCGGCCGGCGCCCTCGCCGCAGGCGCGCCGCGCGCGCAGGATGCATCGGCGACGCAAGATGCGCGGCAAACGAAGCATGCGCCGTCCGCGCAGGAGCAGCCGTCGAATTCCGGCTTCGAATCGCCTTCCGCGGCGGGAGGGCTCCCTCCGGCTTGGCAGGTTTCGGGCCCGGACGGGCGGCGCGTGCCGCTCTGGTATCGCGAAGGACGAGCGGGTCTCGGCGACTACGCGCAGCTTCGCGTGACGACGCCCTATCGGCCGCGCCGTGCGGATCCTTACGTCGCCGTCTTGCTCGGCGACCGCACGGCGAGCTCGGGCGAGATCGTGGCCGCCGCGTTTCGCGGCTCTCCCCGGCACAGGTTCTTCGGCGTTCCGACGAGCGGCCTCGCGACGGGCAACAAGAGCTTCACGCTTTCCGACGGCGCAACGCTCGTGCTCGCGGTCGCGGCGACGAGCGATCGCACGGGAGACATGCTCCTCGGACCGCTCGAGCCCGACGAGGCAACACCCGACGCGGCGCCCGAGCGGGCGGCGGCCGCACCTGCGACGAGCGAGCAGAGCGCCCACGAGCCGCGCGCGATCGAGCGGGCCGCATCGTGGCTGCGCGGCCGCTGCGAATCGGCCGAGTCTTCCGCCGACGAGCCCGAGACGAGGCCGTCGACGGCGGGCCGAGCGCTTCGAGCACGGAGCTAAGAGCCAATCGATATTTACGAAGGGCGCGCTACGTCAACTATTCTGGCTCGGACAACCCGATCGACGACAGGAGTCCCCGACCGTGGGCAAGAAGTCATCGACGTCCGGCTCGAAGAGCGCGGCATCGAAGCCGCGCCGATCATCGTCGGAGGTCGCGCCCGAAATCATGCGCGGCGGCGCGGCCGAGAAAAGACCCGAGACGACGCCGGAGCTCATGCGCGCCATCACGTCCGAGGAGCGGCACGCGATGATCGCGGAGCGGGCGTACCTTCGGGCCGAGCAGCGCGGATTCCGCGGCGGCGATCCGCTCCTCGACTGGCTCGAGGGCGAGCGCGAGGTGGACCGCTTGCTCGAGCGCCCGGCGGACTGAGGCGGCTCTTGCGCCCGCTCCGGGGCGGGCGCGCGGTACGCGGCTCTTTCGCCGCGGGCGCGATCGTGCAGAATGCGGCCTCATTCGCTCGAGGCCGCGTCTAGCTCATGGCCGTAGTCCGCTCTCTGCGCACCCGCGTGCTGATTTGGGTCAGCGTCTCGCTGATCTTGCTGTTCGCGATCACGATCGCGGGCCTCGACGCCGCGTTTCGGCGCAACACGGACGTTACGCGGCGCGAGCTGCTCCAGGTGCAGCTCCTCGGCCTCATCGGCGCGGCCGACGAGACGCCGGACGGAAAGCTAACGCTTCCCCGCGAGCTCAACAATCCGCAGTACCAGGTCGCCGACTCGGGTCTCTACGGCATCCTTTGGGACGCCGACGGACACGTGCTCTGGCAGTCGCTTTCGATGTTGAGCCGGCACTTCCCGGCCGATTCGCTGCCCGCGCCGAACGAGACGCGGTATCTTGAGCTGCATCCGCCGGGGTTCCCGCCGCTCGAAGCGCTCACGATGGGCCTCACGTGGGAATTCGAGGACGGTCATCGCGCCGTCCCGTACGTGTTCGGCGTGGCCGTTTCCCTCGAGCCTTACTACGAGCGCCAGCGCGTGTATCGCAGCAACCTCATCGGTTGGTTCGCCGGCATCACGGCGCTCATGCTCGCCGTCGTGACGGCTTTGCTGCGCTGGGTGCTGCAGCCGCTGCGCCGGCTCGAGCGCCAAGTCAGGGAAGTCGAAGGCGGCGTCCGGCTGCGTCTCACGGGCCACTATCCGAGCGAGCTCACGGGCCTCGCGAGCAACTTGAACGCGCTCATCGAGACGGAGCGGCGGCGTCTCGTGCGCTATCGAAATACGCTCGACGACCTCGCGCACAGCCTGAAGACGCCGCTCGCCGCGATGCAGAGCCTCGTCTCCGAGTCGCGTCTCGAGCCCGAAACTTCCGCGGCCCTCGGACGAGAGCTCGCGCGCATGGACCAGCGCGTCTCCTACCAGCTGCGCCGGGCCCGTGCGAGCGGGTCGACGGGTCTCGGCGTCGAGCCCGTGGCCGTCGCGCCCGTCGTCGGCGATCTCGTCGACACCCTGAATAAGGTGTATCGCGAAAAGAGCATCGTCTGCCGCGCGAGAACCGAGAACGGCGCCGTGTTCCAGGGAGACCCGGGCGATCTGACCGAGGTGCTCGGCAACCTGCTCGACAACGCTTACAAATACTGCCGGTCTCGCGTCGAGATCGCCGTGAGCATGCAAGACGGCCGCCTCGTCATCGAGATCGACGACGACGGCGCGGGCATCGAGCCCGGCGAGGCCGAGAAGCTGCTCGAGCGCGGCGTGCGCGCCGACGAATCGGTGCCGGGGCAGGGCATCGGCCTCGCCGTCGTGCGCGAGACCGTCGAGCTCTACGACGGGACATTGACGGTCTCGCGCTCGCGGCTCGGCGGCGCGGAGGTGCGCGTCACGCTCGGGCGCGCCGGCGCGCTCCCTTGAGCGCGCAGCGCTCGGACGCGCTCGCGGCGAGAATCGCCGCGGTCGCGATCGACGATCAGCAGCGGCTCGAGCTGCTTCTCGACTCGATTCGCCGGCGCGAGCGGGCGCGGCGACCGGTCTCCGTGCTCGCGGGCAAGCTCGAAGCCGAGCTCGCGGAAGCGGAGGCGCTCGTCGCCGCGCGGCGTGCGACCGCGTACAAGCTCGAATATCCCGACTCCTTGCCGATCTCGCGCGCCCGCGCCGAGATCCTCGGCGCGCTCGCGGCGCATCGCGTCATCGTCGTCTGCGGCGACACCGGGAGCGGCAAGACCACGCAGCTGCCGAAGATCTGCCTCGAGGCCGGACGCGGCATTCTCGGCACGATCGGGCATACGCAGCCCCGCCGCATCGCGGCGCGCGCCGTCGCGGCGCGCCTCGCCGAGGAGCTTCGCGTGCCGCTCGGAGGCCCGGTGGGCTATCAGGTCAGGTTCACGGACGAGACGGAGCGCGCCTCGCTGATCAAGGTCATGACGGACGGCATCCTGCTCAACGAGATCCGGCACGACCGATTTCTGCTGCGTTACGACACGCTCATCGTCGACGAGGCGCACGAGCGAAGCCTCAACATCGACTTCCTTCTCGGCTATCTCAAGCGGCTCGAGGGCCGCAGGCCGGACCTCAAGGTCATCGTGACCTCCGCGACGATCGATCCGGAGCGATTCGCGGCGCACTTCGGCGGCGCTCCGATCGTCCGCGTCGAGGGGCGCAGCTTTCCCGTCGAGATACGGTATCGGCCGCTCGAGCGCGACGAGGATCTGCCGCAGGCCGTCGCGGCGGCCGTCGCCGACCTCGCGCGCGTCGATCTCGCGGAGCTCGGCGGCGGACGCGCGCGCGACACGCTCGTCTTCCTGCCCGGAGAGCGGTGGATTCGCGACGCGGAGCGCGAGCTCAAGGCCAGCGGCCCGAAAGGAGCGGAGATCCTCCCCCTCTACGCGCGCCTGACCGCGGCGCGGCAGCATCGAGTGTTCGAGCCCGGGCCCGCGCCGCGCGTCGTGCTCGCGACGAACATCGCGGAGACTTCTTTGACGGTGCCGCGGATCCGTTTCGTGATCGACTCGGGCCTCGCGCGCGTGAACCGCTATTCGCCGCGCCATCGATTGCAGGCGCTCGGAGTCGAGCAGGTCGCGAAGGCGAACGCCGTGCAGCGGGCGGGGCGCTGCGGGCGCATCGCGCCCGGAATCTGCGTGCGGCTCTACGACGAGCACGACTTCGAGACCCGTCCCGAGTACATGGAGCCGGAGATCCTGCGCGTCGATCTCGCGGGAGTCGTCTTGCGGCTCGAGGCGCTCGGGCTCGGTCACGTCGACGAGTTCCCGTTCATCGACGCGCCGCCCACGAAGGCCGTCAACGACGCGTATCGCTTGCTGCACCTGCTCGGCGCGATGGACGCGGGGCGCCGCCTCACGCGCGACGGCGCCGCGATGGCGGGGCTGCCCGTCGACCCGCGGCTCGCGCGTCTGCTCCAGGTCGCAGCGCTCCGCGGCGCCCTGCGCGAGGGACTCGTGATCGCGGCGGCGCTCAGCGTCATCGATCCGCGCGAGCAGCCGCCCGACGATCTCGCGGCCGCGCGCGAGAAGCACGCGGCCTTCAACGACCCGCGCTCGGACTTCATGACGCTCATGAACCTTTGGCGCGCGTACGGCGCCGAGCGGCAGCGCGGCCAGCGGGCCTTCCGGAAGTGGTGCACGGAGAACTTCCTCTCCGCGACGCGCTTTCGGGAATGGGACGACGTGCACCATCAGCTCAAGGAGCTCGCGCTCGGCCTCGGCTGGCGCATGCACGCCGAGGACGCAGGCTACGAGGCCGTCCATCGCGCCGTGCTCGCCGCGTTCATCGATTTCGTGGCCGAGAACGACGGGCGGGGAGGATACTTAGGCATTCAGGACTCGCGAGCGGCGCTCTTCCCCGGCAGCGCGCTCGCGAAGCGCCGGCCGCGCTGGATCGTCGCCGCCGAGCGGATCGCGACCGAGCGCGTGTACCTGCGCACGGCGGCCGAGGTCAAGCCCGACTGGATCGTCGACGCCGCGGCGCACCTCGTGAAGCGGGAGCACCGCGATCCGCGCTGGGATCGCGGACGGGGCCGAGTCACGGCGCTTGAGATCGTCTCGCTCTTCGGGCTGGTTCTGCGCGGCGACCGGCGCGTCGACTATGGGCGCGTCGATCCCAAGGCCGCGCGCGAGATCTTCGTGCGCGATGCGCTCGCGGCCGACGATCTCGGCGAGCGGCTGCCGTTTCTCGACGCGAACCGGCGCCTGCGCGACGCGCTCCTCGACTGGGAATCCCGGCGCAGGTCGCGCGATCTCTTCGCGGGCCCGCGCGCCGTCGAGAAGTTCTATGCGGAGAGCTTGCCGGCCGAGGTGTTCGACCGCGCGACGCTGCGCCGATTCGTCCGCGATCCGCGGAATGCGCGAAGCCTCGAGATGGGCGTCCTCGATATCGCGACCCGCGACCCGGCCGAGCTCGACGAGCGCGTCTATCCGCTCGCGCTCGAGGTCGCGGGTCACCGGCTCCGGCTCGACTACGTCTTCGATCCCGCCTCCGAGCGCGACGGCATCACGCTGACCGTGCCGCTGCCTCTGCTGGGCGCGCTTCGCCCCGAGGCGCTCGAGTGGCTCGTGCCGGGCTGGCTGCCCGGGAAGGTGCTCGCGCTGCTGCGCACGCTGCCGAAGGACCTGCGGCGCCGCCTCGTGCCGCTGCCCGATACCGTCGCGGCGCTCCTGCCGGCGCTCGAGGCGCGGCGCGGCAAGGAGAGCCTCGCGCTCGCGCTGCATCACGCGCTCGCGCGCGAGCGTGCGATCGACATCGAGACGCGCGTGCTCGAGTCCGCGGCGCTGCCTGCGGAATATCTCATGCGC
Organism: Gammaproteobacteria bacterium; assembly: GCA_035760685.1. Lineage (GTDB taxonomy): Bacteria > Pseudomonadota > Gammaproteobacteria > Steroidobacterales > Rariloculaceae > ZC4RG20. Next base: position 6,902 of record DASTSM010000030.1, read on the forward strand.
GTCGCCGTCGTCGACGAGCGCGGTGCCGTCATCGCGTCCGGGCGGGATCTGCCGGCGCTGCAGCGCCGCTTCCTCGGCGGAGGCGAGGCGGACCGGGCCCCGCCGCTCGGCCGAGTCTCGAGCCGTCGCGGCGCTCGCGCGCCGCGCGGACGAGCGCCGAAGGGCGGCGCGGCCGCATCGCCGCGCGAAGGCATCGGGCGCTGGGACATCGGGGACTTGCCGGAGAGCGTCGCGATTCACGAGTACGGGACGAAGCTCGCGCTCTATCCCGCGCTCGTCGACGCGGGCGGGCGCGTCGATCTCGTGCTGCTGCCGCCGGGTCCCGCGTCCGTGCGCCGTCACCGCGACGGCGTTCGGCGTCTCCTGCTCAAGTGCGTGCCGCAGCAGGCCGAGATGATTCGCCGCTGCGCGCTCGAGGACCGCGAGCTCGTGCTGGCTTATCACGGGATCGGCTCGGGAGAGGCGCTCGCCGACGACCTGCTCTCGGCGAGCGCGGACGAAGCGTTCGAGCTCGACCCGCCAGTGCGAGCGGGCGCCGCCTTCGCGGCCGTGCTGGAGGCGGGCCGGACCGAGATCGTTCCCAAGTCGGAACGGCTCGTTGGCCTGTTGCGCGACGTGCTGCCGCTCTATCGCTCGGTCGCGAGCCGCCTCGAGCGCGCGGGAGCGCGAGTCCCCGAGCGCGCGGCAGCCGACATCGGCGCGCAGCTCGACGGGTTGATTCATCCGCGTTTCTTGACGGCGACGCCGCCCGCGTTTCGGCCGGAGCTCGCCCGCTACTTGAAGGCGATCGCCGTGCGGCTCGACAAGCTCGAGCAGCGCGCGCCGAAGGACGCCGAGCATCAGGCCGCCGTCGAGCATGCGGCCGCGCGGCTCGCCGAATGGGCCGCGCGTCAGCCGCCCGATTGGCCGTGGCCCGACGCCGTCGTCGAATACCGATGGCTGCTCGAGGAATTCCGGGTCTCGCTGTTCGCGCAGTCGCTCGGCACTCGCCGTCCCGTTTCGGCCAAGCGGCTCGAGGAAGCGTGGGAGCGAGCGGTCGGCGTCAATCTCGCTTGATGCCTGCCATGAGCGAGCCGATGAGATCGACCGGGATCGGCAGCACGATCGTGTGCGCGTTTCGCTCGCCCCCGACCTCGGTCAGCGTCTGCAGGAACCTGAGCTGCATGCCTTGCGGCTGCGCCGCGAGCACGGCGGCGGCCTCCGCGAGACGCTGCGACGCCTGATACTCGCCTTCCGCGCGGATGACCTTAGCGCGGCGCGCGCGCTCGGCCTCGGCTTGCGCCGCGATCGCGCGGATCATGCTCTCGTCGAGATCGACGTCCTTGATCTCGACGTTCGTGACCTTGATGCCCCAGGCCTCGGTCGACGCGTCGAGAATGGACTGGATGTCGGCGTTGAGCTTGTCGCGCTCGGCGAGCATGTCGTCGAGATCGTGCTGGCCGAGCACCGAGCGCAACGTCGTCTGCGCGAGCTGGCTCGTCGCCTCGACGCGGTTCTCGATCTGAATGATCGCGCGCTCCGGATCGACGACGCGGAAGTAGAGGACGGCGCTGACCTTCACGGAGACGTTGTCGCGCGAGATCACGTCCTGCGTCGGCACGTTCATGACGACGGTGCGAAGGTCGACGCGAACGAGCTGCTGGACGCCCGGGATCACGATCACGAGGCCCGGGCCCTTGACCTTCCAGAACCGGCCGAGCTGGAACACGACGCCGCGCTGATACTCGGGCAGGATCTTGATGGCGCTGAGCGCCACGAGCACGACGATGGCGACGATGATGAGCGGGACTTCTATTCCGAGCATGGAAGGACCCTCAGCGGCTGATGATGTTCATCTCGAGGTCGCCGCCGCGTTCGCAGACGACCTCACAGGGCGTTTCGGCGGCACCGCTCAGCGAGCGGCGCCCTCGTCGGCCGGCTCGACGTGAAGCAGAAGACCCTCGACGCGCCGGACCTTGAGCTTCTGTCCCTTGCGCACGGGAACGGGACTGCGCGCTCGCCACCGCTCGCCGCGGATAAAGACGTCGCCCTCGGTCTCGAAGTCTTCGAGCGCCGAGGCCGACTGACGCTCGAGCTCCTCCGTGCCGGTCACGACCGGCCGGCGGCGCGTGCGGATCGCGAGCCAGATCGTGCCGAGCAGCGCGAGCGCGCCCGCCGTCGCGACGGCGCCGATCAGCACGCGCGAGATGCCGAAGCCCGGCACGTCCTCGTTCATAAGGATCACGGAGCCGAGCACGAACGATACGATGCCGCCGAATCCGAGCGCGCCGAAGCTCGGCACGAGCGACTCGGCGATCATGAGGATCACGCCGAGCAGGATCAGCGCGAGCCCCGCGTAGTTGACGGGCAGGATCTGGAACGAGAAGAGCGCGAGCAGCAGCGAGATGCCGCCGACGACGCCGGGCAGCACGCCGCCCGGGTTGTAGCCTTCGAGCACGAGGCCGTAGATGCCGATCAGCATGAGGATGTAGGCGACGGTCGGATTGCTGATGACCGCGAGCAGGCGAGTGCGCCAATCGGGGTCGAAGCGCTCGACCGCGGCGTTCGCGGTCGCGAGCGTGACGGAGCCCGTGGGCAGATCGACCGATCGGCCGTCGACGCGCCGGAGCAGATCGGAGACGTCGTCGGCGACGAGGTCGATGACGCCGGCGTCGAGCGCCGCGCGGGCGCTGAGGCTCTCGGAGTACGTGACCGCTCGCTCGGCCCACTCGGCGTTTCGGCCGCGCCGCTCCGCGAGGCTGCGGATGTAGGCGACGGCGTCGTTGAGCGCCTTGCGCTCCTCGACGGACGCGGGCGGGGGCGGGCGCTCGTCGGGGCGCGCGCCGCCGTTCGCGCCGCCGCCATCGTTCGCGCCGCCGCCGTCCGCGCCGCCGCGGTCGTTTGCGCCGCCGCCGCCGTCGCCGCCGGTCGAAGGCGCTCCGCGGCCCGCGCCGCCTTCGGGCTCGGACGGCGGCGCAGCCTGGCCGCCGCCGATTTGAACGGGGGTCGCGGCACCGACGTTCGTCGCGGGCGCCATCGCGGCGATATGGCTCGCATAGAGGATGTAGGTGCCCGCGCTCGCGGCGCGCGCCCCCGGCGGGTACACGAACGTCGCGACCGGCACGGACGAGGTCAGGATCTTCTGGATGATTCGCCGCATCGACGTATCGAGACCGCCCGGCGTATCGAGCGCGAGCACGACGAGCGGGTCGCCGTCCGTTTCGGCCTTCTCGATGCCGCGCACGATGTAGTCCGCCGTCGCCGGACCGATGGCGTCCTGCACGGTCAGGAGCAGGACCGGCCGGTCCGCG
>DASTSM010000031.1:0-5560 GCA_035760685.1 Gammaproteobacteria bacterium
GGCGAGCGCCGCGAGACGCGAATCGCCGTCGAGGTTGCGCAGCACGTCCCGCAGCAACGGCAGCAGAGAGCGATCGAGCGGCATGCGGCGAGCGTACCGGAGTGCGGGGCCGAGCGCGACGATCCCCGCACCGCCGCTCCGAGCAAGTTCCCCGGCGCCCCGCAGTCCGCCGAGCGCGGCGCAAAAATCGTCAAGAGGCGCGGGCTTCGCCCGACCTAGAATGCGAAACCTTCCATGCGACGGAGTTTCGAACATGCGGATCGTCCCGTCTTTGCTGCTCCTCCCGGGAATACTGGCCGCCCGGCCCGCCGTGCCGCAAAACGGCCCCGTGCCCGCTCCCCTCGTTTTCCTCGACATCGCGGGCCCGGATTTCGGCGCTCAGCGCGAGTTTTACTCGCGCGTGTTCCATTGGCCGATCGCGGCAGACGGCAGCTTTACGGTGCCGATGACGTCGTCCGTCGGCGGCTCGCTGCGGCAAGATCCGGCCGATAAGCGCTTTTACATCGGCGTCGAGGACGTCGCGGCGAAGCTCGAGGAGATCGAAGCCGCCGGCGGCACCGTGGAGCAACGGCGCTTCGAGGTGCCGGGCGTCGCGATTCTCGGGCTCTTCCGCGATCCGGCGGGCAATACCATGGGACTCGTCGAGATGGAAAACGGCCGGGCCAAGGTGCCTTGAGGACGACCGGCCGCTGCGGCCGCCCTCGCGGCGCCGCCGAAGGGACCGGCGCGCGGCAGGACGGCCACAGGCCGCGCTCGCCGCCGAGCGATGCTGCGGAGCCGCCTAGGAGCGACTGGGAGCGGAGACGCCAGGAGCGACTCCGTGACCCCGTGCGGAGGCGCGTTAGGAACGACTCGGTGCGGAGCCGCTAGTTCCGCACGAGCTCGATCTCGAAGAGCTTCGGCCAGTCCTTGCCCGTTACGTAGATCTTCTTAGATGCCGCGTCGTAAGCGATGCCGTTCAGCACGTCCTCCTGCCCCCGCTGGCTCTGCGGATAAACGCCGCTCGCGTCGATCACGCCGACGACCTCGCCCGTCTCCGGCGAGATCCGCACGATGTGATCGTCGTGCCAGACGTTGGCCCAGATCTCGCCGTCGATGTACTCGAGCTCGTTGAGCTGGCTCACGGGCGCGCCGCCGAGACGGACCTCGATGGACCGCACGACGTCGAACGACTTCGGATCGAGGAAGCGGATCGTCGGCGTGCCGTCGCTGAGAATCAGGTTCGCGCCGTCGTCCGTGAGCCCCCACCCCTCGCCCGTATAGCGGAAATTGCCGATCTGCTCGAACGTCTTCGCGTCGTAGATGAATCCGACCTGATTCCGCCACGTGAGCTCGTAGAGCTTGCCGTCGAGAAGAGCGATGCCTTCGCCGAAGAAAAGCGCGCTCAACGGTTTGCTCTGCTCGACCTTGCCCGTCGCGAGATCGACGCGCCGGATCGAGGACTGCCCGTACTGGCCCGTGCCCTCGTAGAGGCGGCCGTCCTCGATGAGCAGCCCCTGCGTGAACGCGGCCGGATCGTGCGGATACTCCTTGACCACGCGCGCCGTCCAGCGCGCGGGCGCGGTCGAGGCCCGGGATTGCGCGAAGGCGCCGAGCGCGACCACGGCGGCCGCGAGCGCCGCGGCCGCAATGAAGCGCCCGCGGCGAGCTTCCGCGAAACGGTCGCCTACGCTGCACGCCGTAAGACCCAAACGATTCTTCGTGAGGCGGTTCATACGCTCCTGCGCGGTCACGTCGGAGAGGCCGCGTTACTTTAGCCGATTCTTCGTTGCCGTTCGTTTCCGTTCCGCGCCCGCGAGCACTCGCGAGGGCGAGAACTTGGCCGTCCTACAGGGTCATCCGCGCTTCCGCGCCGCGCCCTCGGCCTTCGCCCGCCGCCGCTCGAGGTACTTCGTCTTCTTCATCCACTGCCAGCGATACTCGGCGGCCTCCGACTCGACGGCCTGGTAGTCGTCGACGTAGCGAGCCGCGAAGCCGTCGACGCCCCAGTCGCGGTACTGCATGACGTGCTTGAGCTCGTGCGCCCACAGGCTCGGATCGCCGAGCGCATCCTCGCGCCGCTGGAAGACGACGACGTAGTCGAGCGTGATGGCAGGCGCCTTGCCGAGCAGAAAGGTGTTCTGCTGCAGCGTGAACGGCCCGCCGCACGCGACGCACCAGCGCACGCGATCGAGGATCTCCTCCGGCACGTAGCCCGCGAGCTCGGCGCGAATCGCCGCCGGGATGGGCTCGACGCCCTGCGCGACGGCATCGTCGCGCGAGCCCGCGATCAGCGCGGCGAGCACGTCCGCGCTCGTGCCCTTGAGCAGCGGATCGAGACCCGCGATGAACTGCTCGAGGCTCGCGAGCGCGCCGACCGGGGCCTGCACCCGGTCTTCGGCCCCGGCTCCATGCGAAAGCACGAGCACGGCGACCGAGGCGGCGGCGATCCCGACCGCCCGTCGGCGTCCTCCGATTCCCTTCATCGCGTCCACTCCATCGTCGCGCTGCCGTTCATTAGGAGGGAGGCCGCGGCCGGCGTCAATAAGCCGCGCGGGCCGCTCCACGATCACATGAGCAGGCTGAGCCGAGGGATCGCCATGAGCACGATCGTCACGAGCGTAATGATGATGACGAACGGGAAGGAGCCCGCGAAGATCGCGCCGAGGCTCAGGCGCTCGTCGTTGAGGCTCGACTTGATGACGTAGACGCTGAGGCCGAAAGGCGGCGTCAGCAGCCCGATCTCGACGCCGATGACGGTCACGACGCCGAACCAGACGAGATTGCCGCCGAGGGCCGTGACGACGGGCAGCGCGAGGGGCAGCAGGATCAAGAGAATCGAGGTCGAGTCGAGCACGCAGCCGAGCACGAGCAGCAGCACGAGGTAGACGGCGAGGAAGCCGAGCATGCCGAGGCCCGTGCCGCCGAGGTACGCCGCCATGTCCTGCGGCAGTTCGGTCAAGGTCAGCATGCGGCTGAACGTGCTCGCCGAGATGATGAGGAACAGGATGATGACCGTGACCTGTCCCGTCTCGCAGATGACCTCCCAGAGCTTCGGCAAGTCGAGGCGGCGCTTCACGAGCGCGATGAGCATCGCGGCGAAGGCGCCCGCGGCGCCGGCCTCGGTCGGCGTGAAGACGCCGCCGTAGATGCCGCCGAGCACGAGCACGATGAGCGCGACGACGGGCAGGAGGCCGAGAAATACGCTCACCGTGCCGGCTGGGCGCGCCGTGTCGCCCAGGCTCGCCGTGCCGCTCGCCGCCGTCGTCGTGCCGCTCGCCGCGCTCGCAGTGCCGTCCGCGTCCGCCATGCCGGCCGCGCCCGCCTTCGGTCCCGCCTGCGCCGTCTCGCCGCCCGCGCGCTTGATGTTCCCGGCGAAGCGCGGCGAGAACCGTGCGATGACGATGACGCCGAGCGCGAGCGCCGCGGCGAGGATCAGGCCCGGCACGACGGCCGCGCGGAACAGCGCGCCGATCGAGACCTCGGCGATGACACCATAGATGATGAGCAGCAGGCTCGGCGGAATCAGCATGCCGAGGACCGAAGAGCCGGCCGTGATGCCGACGGCGAACTTCGGCGAGTATCCCTCCCGCACCATCTCGGGCACGGCGATCTTCGTGAAGATCGCGGCCGAGGCGATCGAGATGCCCGTGATCGCCGCGAAGATCGCGTTCGCGGCGACCGTCGCGACGCCGAGCCCGCCGTACACGCGACCGAACACGCGCTGCGCCGCGCGGAACGCGTCCCGGCCGACGTCCGAGACATCGACGAAGAGGCCCATGAGCACGAAGAGCGGGACCGTCGCGAACACGTAGTCCGAGACCGTGCCCTCGGCCGCGAGCGCGAGGGATTTCGTAGCGATGCCGAAGTCGTGCTTGAGCAAGGCGAGCCCGAGGAACCCCGTCAGCATCAGGCTGATCGCGATCGGCATGCCGAGCGCGATGAGCGCGAGCACGCAGAGCACCATGAGGCCGCCGACCGTGCGCGGCTCCGCGCCGAAGAACCACGCGCCGACCACGACGGCAACGATCGCGAGGGGCACGAGCATCGTGAGCCAGCCGAGCGCGCCGCCTCGGCCGCGAGAGGCGCGGTCCCGGGCCGTCGGCAGCGCGGCCGCGAGCCGCCTCGCGTACTCGACGGCGACGACGACCGAGCCGAAGACGAGGATGCCCTTGATCGGCGAGACCGGGATCTTGTAGATGCCTTCGACGCCTTCGAACTCGCTCGTCCGGAACGCGTGCAGAAAGGCCGGCCATTCGCCGACGGCGAGCAGCACGAAAAGCGCGATGCCGGTCGCGAAGACCGCGATCTCCCAGCGCGCCGCGACGCCCGGCGCGCGCGCGGCGAGCGGCCCGATCAGCATCTCGGCCTGCGTGAGCCGATTGCGGCTCACCGCGAACGCGAGCTGCAGAAACACGCTCGCGACGAGCGACAGCGACACCATCTCGGTCACGCCCTTGATCGGATGGTCGAAGACCGTGCGGCCCGTGATGTCGGCGCAGATCAAGAACGTGAGCGCAAAGATCCAGATCACGCCCGCGCCGTTCATGAGCACGATGAGCCGATCGAACACGCTCGGCGGACGCGCGGGCGACGCCGCGCGCGGGCGCAGGGCCTCCGAGGTCTCGACCGTCGCCGCCGTGCTCACAGCGTGACCGGCAGCTTGTCCCAGTCGCGGAGCGGCTTCACGCCGCGCGCGCGAAGCGCGTCCATGTAGATTCGCAGCACGTCGGTCGCGGGATAGCCGCGCTTATCCGTCGCTTGCGCCCAGCGGCCCGCGATGTTCGGCATGCCGTCGAGCCACTTCTGCTTCTCCTCGACGGGAAGCTCCGAGACCTTCGCGCCGTCGGACTGCATGTCGGCGAGCCCGGTGTCGTAGCGCTTGGCGATCTCGGCCGCCACGCCCTTGCTGTACTCGGGGCCGAGCGGGCCCAGCACCTCGCGCACCTCGAGCGGCAGCCGATTCCAGGTGTCGAGATTGATCGACATGCCGCCCGTCAGCTGCGCGCCGATCCCGACGAGCGTGATGTAGGGCGCGACCTCGTGGATGCGATACGGCGCCGCGCCCGTCAGGATCGTGAGCACGCCGTCCGCGACGCCGGTCTGGATCTGCGTGTAGTACGTCGTGAGCCCGCCGTCGACGGGAACCGCGCCCGTGCCTTCGAGCCACGCGGCCGAGGGACCCGGCGCGAGGATCTTGTGGCCGCGCAGGTCGGCGACGGAGGTCACCGGGAAATTCGTCATGAGGTGATACGAGTCGACGACGCTGCCGCCGAGGTACTTCTGGTTCTGATCGGTCCACGCGCTCTTCAGCGCGGGCACGCTCTCGTGCAGCTCGTTGAAGAGATTCACGATGAGCGCGTAGTCGTTCGTCGAGAACGGCGTGTAGTAGGTCACGTTCTGGAGCGGCATCTTCGAGAGCTCCCAGAGCGTGCCGACCCAGCCGATGTCGGTCAGGCCGATCTGCACGGCCTCGAGCGTGTTCGCGTATTTGTAGAGCGAGCCGCCGTAGGTCTCGGTCCAGCGGATTCGGTACGGGCTGCCCGCGGCGCGGAGCCGCGCGTTCGCCTCGGGCACGACG